>JABMOK010000011.1 GCA_013204155.1 Pseudohongiella sp.
ACGCACAACTATGGGCAACAGCATTATTATGGGTCGCAATACCTGGGAGTCTATAGGGCGGGTACTACCGGGCAGAACGAACATAGTAATCAGCCGCAATACTGCCTACAAAGCAGAGGGAGCGAAGCTAGTACACAGTCTCGAGGATGCAATAAAGTTGGCTGAAAGTATCGCCGTAATCGATGGCAGCACGGAGGCATTCATCATTGGCGGAGCAAGTTTGTACAACAGCGCATTACCGCTGGCCAATCGATTTCATTTGACTCGAGTGCATGGAGAAGTGGATGGCGACACCTACCTTGGCGAATTCGATGAATCACAATGGCAGGAAATTTCTCGCGATGAGTATCACAAGGATGAATCGAATGACTTCGACTACAGCATCTGCCTGCTTGAGCGTCGCCAATAGTCCGTGGATGTTGCGGAGGATATTGTGGCGGCAGATTCTTGCAGAAGATCGCGCTAAAACTTCCTAGAGTTTTTTAATCAGGACTTTTGATTTTCTTTGAAAATTATATAGCTGCTGGCGTTGCTCCGGCAGCTCACTCAGCGCTTCTTCATTGAACCCTCTTTCAATAAACCAATGTGCGGCGACGGTGGTCAAAACGAAAAGTTTTTTCAGCGATTTTTTCCTGGCCTCAGTTTCGAGACTGGCCAGCAAGCGTTCACCATAACCGTTTTTTCGATAATGTGAATCGATAGCAATACACGCCACTTCTCCAAATTCTTCGCCGTTAGGATATAGCGCGGCACAAGCGATAATGGCTCCTTCCAGTTCGACGATTTTGAAGTTCCCGATTTCATTTTCCAGCAGTTCACGAGAACGCTCTACTAAAGAGCCGTCTTCCTCCAACGGTTTGATCAGCTTAAGAATTCCAGTTACATCCTCAATAGTTGCCGCGCGCAAGTTATCAAAGTTGTCACTACTGATCAGGCTGCCATTTCCTTCTCGGGTAAACAATTCCCGTATCAGTGAGCCGTTGTCCTTAAAGCTTATCAGATGACAGCGATGGACATCGTTACTATAGGCCTGCAAGCAGGCTCTGAGCGCGCGACTAATACTTTTGGAGTCGTCATCACCTTGAGAAAGTTTGTCGGCGTAGAGTCTTGCATCTTCCTCGCTCAGGGATGCGACAAGTTCACCGTTATCATCAATAACACCGGCCTGGGGAATCAGGAGAATCAATTTGTCTACCTGTAACTTGATGGCAGCCTCGGTGGCCACCTCCTCCGCCGTCAAGTTAAAAACTTCGCCGGTAAGGGAATAGCCAAGATTGGAGAGCAGCACAATATTATTCTGTGCAAGTTGTTGTTCGATAGCCTGGGTTTGAATTTTTCGCACTGTGCCGGTGTAGTGATAGTCGACACCATTAATTATTCCCAGCGGTTTTGCGGTTACAAAATTGCCCCGGACTAATCGAATGTTTGATCCCTGCATAGGCGAGTTACTAATACCCATCGAAAAAAGAGCTTCCAGTTTGGCACTCTCGCCACCGACGACTCGCATTATGGTTTCTATGCTTTCTGCCTCGGTGATCCGCACGTTCTTATGGTAACTGGATTGGCTTCCGTTTTTCTCCAGTGCCTGGGCAATTTGCGGTCGGGCTCCGTGTACCAGAACCAGCTTGATGCCGAGACTATGCAGTAGAGTAAGGTCACAGACCAAATTTGGCAGATTTTTGTCCGCCAGGGCCTCGCCGCTTAGCAGGACCACGAAACGCTTGCCGCGATGTGCATTAATGTAAGTAGTGGATGCTCTAAACCACTCAATTAACTCTGTCTTGTCTTTAATCTCAGTCATGCTACTCACTCAATATAGGCAGTGTTGCGAAATCAACTTTCGTAGTATTTCAATGTAGGGCTCTATCATGTCGATTGACATATATTCATCCGGCTGATGTGCCTGGTCAATATTGCCAGGCCCAAGAATAATAGTATCCATGCCCAGTTGCTGCAAGAAAGGTCCTTCGGTTGCAAAAGCAACATTAATGGCCGAGTGTCCAGTCAAAGCCTGTGCTGTTTTTAACAGCGCGCTATTTTCTTCAGCGAAGAATGCCGGCACCCCGGCGAACAGTGGCGCCAATTCGAACTGTATACCCAGCGGTTGGGTTATCCCCTCAACGCGTCGTCTAATTTCAGCGCGAACTGTTTCTATGTGCATCCCCGGCATTAAACGGATGTCGAACTCAAGTTCACAGTGGCCGCAAATTCGGTTAGGGTTATCGCCACCATGAATGCTGCCAAGATTAAGAGTGGGATAAGGAATCTCAAATAGATCATTATGATATTTTTCTCTCATTCCCAATCTAAACTGCATTAGATCCGAAATCACCGTATGCATAGCGTCCAGAGCATTATTGCCCAAGGCGGGGTTCGACGAGTGGCCGCTTTCGCCAAGCAAGCGAATTGAGTCCATCATTATGCCCTTATGGGTTCGCACTGGCTGCAAACCCGTAGGCTCTCCAATGATAGCGGATCTTGCTTTTGGTCTTCCTAGTTCTGCAATGGTGCGGGCGCCTTGCATAGATGTTTCTTCATCCGCGGTTGCGAGTATGATGAGGGGTTCCTTAAAGTCTTCATCCAGTAATGGCTTTATTGCCTGCATAACAATAGGGAAAAACCCTTTCATATCGGTAATGCCTAAGCCAAAAAGCTTCCCGTCTTTCTCTGTTACATGAAATGGATCGACCGACCACAATTGCTCGTCCAGGGGGACAGTGTCCGTATGACCTGCTAATACTAAACCGCCAGGCCCGGAACCAAGAGTAGCAATCAGGTTAAATTTATTACTGTCCATCCCGGAGCAAGGAACGATCTCACATGTGAACCCCATGGATTCGAACTGGTTGGCCAGATAATCGATAACATCTTTATTACTCATGTCGATGCGGGCATTAGCCGAGCTTATACTGGGCAAACTGACTACTTTGTCTAATTGAGTCAATAAGTCTGAGGTATTAAGGGGCATAATATTCGACCAGTTAACCTACGAGAATCAGGATTTGGCGGAGAGTTTTGCGATCATGTCAGTTTTTGCAGCCATGATAAAGTCATTAACATGCAAGCCATTTATTTTATGAGTCCACCAGAAAACTGTGACTTTTCCCCATTCGGTCATTATAGAAGGGTGATGTTTTTCACGTTCGGCAAGCGTGGCTATTTTGTAAGTGAAAGCAAAAGCGTCCTTAAATTCAATAAAGTAGAATTCACGAATTAGTTTCTCGACTCCTTCATGAAAGTCTCTCTTCCAGGCAGGCACCTTCAGCAATAGCTGATTTGACTCCTCGGCGGTAACCAGAGGTGCGCCCATATGGCAGACTTCACAGTGCTTTTGATACAATTCTTTCATTCGAGTACCTTGTAAGACTTTGCAGAAACATTTAACACGCTTAGAGAAACTCCTGCAATAGACTGTTTAGCATTAAGAACCCCCTATCTGTCGAAGTTATCCAGCCATCGTCGGCTTGCAGCAGTCCGTTCATGACCAGAGATCCTACCTTCTTTCTTATCGTGCTAAAAGGCAGGCCGGTTCTACTCTCGAACATCGGTATAGAGAAGCCTTGTTTGGTACGCAGCACATTGAGCAGGAATTCGATCGGCAGACTCGCCGGGTCAATCCAGTTGATTTCGGCGTCCCTGCTTATACTGCTCCTTAAGTAGTTCTTTGGCTGCACGGGTTTTCTTGTGCGAGACAGCCTATTTTGCTCAACATTGGTAAGCTTGCCATGAGCTCCGGCGCCGATTCCCAGATAGTCACCGAATTGCCAGTAATTAAGGTTGTGCCTGGATTGCTTGCCTTTGAGTGAAAATGCCGAGACTTCGTAGCGGATGTATGAATATTCCTCCAATAGCGCGTTTCCAGCAGTTTCCACATCGGTGATGACAGATTCGCTCGGCAGTAGTGGGGGGCGGGCATAGAAAATAGTATTCGGCTCGATGGTTAACTGATACCAGGAAATATGTGCGGGCGAAAAATCTATCGCCGTCTTCAGGTCCTCCAGTGCTTCGATCTGCCTTTGCCCGGGAAGTCCATGCATTAGATCCAAATTCAAATTGTCGAAGCCGGCTTGTCCGGCATAGTCGATGGCTCTCTTTGCTTCGTTGGCATTGTGTATTCGGCCAAGGTTTCGTAGTTGTGTATCATCAAAACTTTGAATGCCCAGTGAAAGCCGATTGATTCCCGCTGCCCGATAGTCCTTGAACTTCTGCGCTTCTACGCTGCCGGGATTTGCTTCAAGGGTGATTTCCGCATGCTCCGCAAGAGACGACTTTGATTGTATGTGCCCAAGAATGGTTTCAAAAGAACCCGCGCTGAACAGGCTGGGCGTACCTCCACCAATAAAAATCGACTCGATTGGCCTGTTTCCGCAGTAGGCATAATCTCGATCGAAGTCCTCGCAGAGGGCGAAGACATATTCGAGCTCGGGAAGGTCTTTCTGGACTTCGTGTGAATTGAAATCGCAATACGGACATTTCTTCGTACACCAGGGGATGTGGATGTAGACGCTTAGCGGTGGGAGTTCCAGCATTGTAGTAGCTGCCTTAAGGCTTGACCTCTATGACTGATGGCGTTTTTAACTTCTGCATCCAGTTCGGCTGAAGCGCAGTCATGAGTAGGCACATAGAACAAGGGGTCATAGCCAAAGCCATTGCCACCAGATGCAGAAAATAGAATGCGTCCTTCCCAGGTTCCCTGACAGATTAATGGCATTGGATCGTTTTCATGGCGCAAGTAGACTATTACACATTGAAATCGAGCCGCGCGCTGCGGTTCGGCTATCGACTCCAGTTCCGCCAACAGCTTCGCATTATTGTCTCTATCGGCCTGGGAGCCACTGGTTCCAGCATAACGGGCAGAATAAATACCAGGCTCACCGTTGAGAGCATCGACTTCTATGCCGGAATCATCGGCAATAGCAGGAAGCCCGGTTGCAACGCAGGCATGCCTTGCTTTTATCAGTGCGTTTTCAACGAAGCTAAGGCCAGTTTCGTCCGCGTCAGAGACGCCATATTCTGACTGAGGAATCAGGTTTATTTCTTTCCCTGACAAGATTGCCTGCAGCTCAACTAACTTGCCCGCATTACCACTGGCTAACACTATTTTTTGCATAGAACTGCTCTGCCTACTCGGCAGTTTCCTTGGTGATATGGTAGATTGCGATTTCTCCAAGCAGATTCGGCCAAGCCTTCATATACCAGCTCCCCTGATGTTCAAGGTCCACAACTGTTCTCGTTAGTACCTTGATGTTTTTCTCGCGGCAGAGGGCATCAAAATCCTTTACGGTGCAAAAATGTATATTAGGAGTGTTATACCAGGCATGAGGCATAAACTTTGATACTGGCATACGCCCTTTACTGGACAGATAGAGCCGGCTTTTCCAATTACCGAAATTGGGAAAAGTAATAATGCCTTTCTCGCCTATACGAAGCATTTCGTCGATAAGAACGTCAGGTTTACTCAATGCTTGAAGTGTCTGCGTTAATAACACGGTATTGAAACTGTTCGATTGAAAATTAGAAAGCCCCCGATCCATGTTCTGCTCGATGACATTGATGCCATTACCGATGCACCGTTGAATATTCTCGGGATCTATCTCCAGGCCAATTCCGTGAACATTTTTGCTGGTTCTCAAATAGTGCAACAGGCTGCCATCGCCGCAACCGAGATCGAGAACCTTGCTGCCGGGTTCAATCCACTGTTGAATTATTTCCAGGTCAGGTCGCATTGACTTCAAGCTCCTTGTGTACCCTGGTCAGATAAGTTGAAAGGGCATCGACATAACGCGGGATTGCTATCAAAAAGGCATCGTGCCCCTGGTCGGCTTCTATTTCCAGATAGCTTACTTCTCTTCCTGCTTTAAGCAAGTCGGTCACAAGCTCGCGGGAACGTTCTGGTGGAAAACGCCAGTCTGTACTGAACGACATCAGGAAAAACTTACAGGGGCTGTTTTCGAACGCCTTGGCCAGGTCTCCCTCAAAATCTACGGATGGATCAAAGTAGTCTAAAGCCTTAGTCATTAGCAGATAAGTATTGGCATCAAAATTTTTGGAAAAGCGTTCGCCTTGATAATGCAGATAGCTCTCGACCTGAAAATCCACATCGAAACCAAAACTTAACTTGCCAGTGCTCAAGTCTCTCCCGGAATTTTCGGAAGAATCTCGTTTATAGTCTGAGACAGCCTTGCTAAATTTTGCACGCATCGCGCTGTCGGAAAGATAGGTTATATGACCGATCATGCGGGCGAGCATGAGGCCCTGTTTAGGGTAGGTGCCTAGTTCCAGGTAACGACCGGCATGAAAGTTGGAATCGCTGGTGATTGAGCGCCGGGCTACTTCGTTGAAGGCAATGTTCTGAGCGGATAGCTTCGGCGCAGCAGCGATACAAATAGCATGGTCCAGGCGCTCGGGATAGCTAATAGCCCAGCGCAAGACCTGCATGCCACCCAGGCTGCCACCGACCACGGCCGCCCATTTTGGAATCTCCAGCCGGTCCATTAGTCTGGCCTGACTATTCACCCAGTCGCGAACGGTAACCACCGGGAAGTCGGGCCCGTAAAATTTTTCGGTCTCTGGATTGATGGAGGCGGGGCCCGTGCTGCCGGCGCATCCGCCCAGATTGTTCAGGTTTACAACGAAGAATAGAGTTGTATCTATCGCCTTGCCTGGGCCGATACAGGCATCCCACCAGCCAGGCTTTTTGTCGTCAGGGCTGTGAAAGCCCGCGGAATGATGATCGCCACTTAGCGCGTGACAGATGAGAATGGCATTGGTCCTTGCGGAATTGAGCGTGCCATAAGTCTCTACTACTAAATCGTAGGCAGGCAAGACCTTGCCGCTGCGTAACGTAAGCGGGTCATCGAAGTGGTGTACCTGGGGTGTTACCAGGCCAACAGAGTTTGTTGGAAATGAGTCTGACATAGATCTTGGTTAGGTTTTTTCTCTATAGTTGCTGGATACACATACAAGCTAGCTAAACAAATTTTGATTGAATCGTAAAACTTCAGGTACTACGACTGGGCTTTCAATACACAATCGTTTATGTCGATTAGTGTGTCCGCTCCTGATAGTAATTGCACTCTGCTTCACCTTGAATTGCTTTGCCAGATACCGAATCAGGTGTTTATTGGCCTTGCCGTCTGTGGGTGGCGCTGTGATTCGAATCTTCAAGTATTCGCCCTCTGGACCCACTATCCGGTCTACCCCGGATTTGGGCTGAATGCTGCAATCCAGAATCAGGTTCTCGTTTTCCCATTGGTAGTACATAGATTAGTCGTCTACAAATTAATTTAGCGCACAGAACTAATTGGCCAGGCTTGTCTTAAAGCCAATAAACTAAAACTAAATTCCTATTATTACCTGTGCTAGTCGTGCAGTAATTCCGAACGTAGCAAGAATAAAATTACGTAGTAACTGAATAATAATAAAAATAAAGATAGGCGAGAAATCCAATCCAGCCATTGGTGGAATAACTTTTCTCACCGGCGCCATCACCGGCTCGGTAAGTTGCAAGATCAATCTTAGAATGGGATGAGGATTCATGTTGCCGGAAAACATCATAACGAAGGACATAATGATGGAGCCGATAATTGCGTAATAGTAGATATTGATTACAAAGTAGATTACACCGACGAACGCCCAGGTTATAACCGAGCCAGGGCCGGGAATACTGTATCCATAAAGTAGAATAAGGGCATAAATTGCAATCGCCTCAACCACCAGAGCAACGATTAGCGTGGAGAAATCTATGCCTCTATATCCCGGAATGAAGTGCCTGAAGATTCGAATCAAAGGATCAGTAATTCTCACAATTGCCTGAGACATAGGATTGTAGAAGTCCGCCTTCGCCACTTGCAAGAGGAAACGAAGCAAAATTGCCAGCAAATAGATGCCGCCAATCGTACTCAATATTGGAGCGATAGAAATACCGAAAGAACCCATAGCTAAATCTCAACTACTCAAAAATTAAAATAACTTATTCGTGCAAAAACCAATTTTATTTGTCGGATATATTTGCCAGCTCGATGGATCTTTTGTGAGCCGATTGTAATGCCTTGGCGACCAATTCTCTTAAACCGCCGGCTTCGAATTGCTTTATCGCCTGCTCGGTTGTGCCCCCGGGGGAGGTAACTTTACGGCGCAATTCGGCGCTGTCATCTTCACTCTGTAGAGCAAGTTCCGCCGCTCCTGCCGCCGTATGATAAGTCAGGTCCCGTGCCAGCTGTTCACTAAGGCCCATTTCCATCGCTGCATCTTGCATCGCTTCCATAAACAGGAAAAAGTAAGCCGGGCCGCTGCCCGAAACAGCGGTAACAATATCAATGTCTGTTTCCTTATTCACCCACGCAATGAAGCCAACGGCAGACATGATATCTTCTGCCAATAGTTTTTGGCTATCACTGACCTTCGGGCTTGCAAACAGCCCGCTGGCTCCCTTGCCCACCAGGGCGGGGGTGTTAGGCATACAGCGCACAACGGCGCAGGGTCGGGCAAGCCAACTTTGCAGATGTGAAGTGGTAATTCCTGCCGCAATTGAAATCAGCAACGGAGAGCGGTCAGCAAGATTTCCGGCCAGTGTCTGACACGCGTCCAGCATAAACTGTGGTTTTACCGCCAACACGATAACATCCGCATTAGCGGCGATTTCCGCGCTCGACGCGGGTCTAATGCCGCATTCCTGCTCCAGTTGCTGTAGCTTACTCTGGTCAATATCCATAGCCTGAATAGAGTCTGCCGGGATTCCTTTTGCCAGCAAGCCGCGAATCAGGCTATTTGCCATATTCCCGGCGCCGATGAATCCAATATTGGTACTGTCCAAAACATCTCCTTGGCAACTATGCTAGACCATCCAGGACATTGAAGTTAGCGACTTATTCTAGCGTATTTTCTACCCCATTTAGTATCAGGCGACGCATTTAGTTTGTCGGGGTTGGTAGGCTAGGCCAGAGAATTACTCGCGGGGGCCAAATATTCCTGTGCCAATTCTGAGCAGGGTCGAGCCCTCGGCTATAGCGGCCTCATAGTCATTGCTCATTCCCATAGAAAGGGTGTCCATCTGGGGATACAGAGATTGCAATCTGACAAATTCATTTGCAAGCAGGCGGAAACAGACGCGCTGAGCGTCGAATACTGACAGTGGGGCAGGTATTGCCATTAGTCCACGCAATTTCAAGTGAGGCAGTCGTGCAATACAAACACATAGATCCTCGGCGTCTTGCAGTGCGACCCCCGATTTGTTGGCTTCGTTTGACAGATTCACCTGTACACAGACATTGAGAGGTAAGCGGCTGTCCGCACGATGCTCATTCAAGCGAAGGGCGATCTTTGTGCGATCCACGCTGTGTACCCATTGGAACTCCTCGGCAATGGGCTTGGTTTTGTTGGCCTGAATCGGGCCGATGAAGTGCCAGTTAAGGTCAAGCGGCTTCAGCTTCTCGATTTTCTCTAGCGCTTCTTGCAGATAATTCTCGCCGAAGTCTTTTAGGCCCGCGCTATGCGCCTCAGCGATCTTCTCGATCGACTGTCTTTTGCTGACAGCCAGTAGTTTTACTGAACCAGCTGGCTTCTCATAGCGTTGCTCAAAGGAGCGAAGGCTGGTGACAAGCTTGTTAATATGTTCTGCTACTATCGTCACGTTTTCGTCTGATTATTAGCCGGGTGAAGTCTGTGATATTGACCAAAGGACAGGTACTATAGGTCACGTATTCACTAATGGCTAGTGTTGTAGTTGCCGAATAAAACCAGTACCGGCGCACACTTATATATAAGAAATGTGAAGGAAGGCTAATGGATATTACAGAATTATTGGGTTTTAGCGTTAAACAGGGAGCGTCTGATCTGCACATTACTGCGGGTATGCCCCCATTGATACGTGTAGACGGGGATATACGACGTATCAACGTGCCGGAGATGGATCACAAAGAAGTACACCAGCTGATTTATGAAATCATGAATGACAAACAGCGCAAAGACTATGAAGAGTTTTGGGAAACTGACTTCTCATTTGAAATTCCTAATCTGGCCCGATTTCGGGTGAACGCTTTTATGCAGAATCGTGGCGCCGCCGCCGTGTTTAGAACCATTCCTTCCAAAGTACTGTCGATGGAAAACCTGGGAATGGGTGAGATTTTCAAGAAGATTGCCGATGTGCCGCGTGGACTGGTGGTGATAACCGGACCAACTGGATCTGGCAAGAGTACTACGCTGGCGGCGATGGTAGACTATATAAATGATTCCAAATATGAGCATATTCTCACCATTGAAGATCCGATAGAATTCGTTCATCAAAGTAAGAAATGTCTGGTGAACCAGCGCGAAGTGCATCGCGATACTCATGGATTTAACGAAGCTCTCCGCTCAGCTTTGCGTGAAGACCCCGACATTATTTTAGTCGGTGAATTGAGAGATCTCGAAACAATTCGTTTGGCCTTAACCGCGGCGGAAACCGGCCATTTGGTATTCGGCACATTACACACCACATCTGCTGCAAAAACTATCGACAGAATAATCGATGTATTTCCGGCGGCAGAAAAAGATATGGTTCGATCGATGTTGTCTGAATCATTGCAGTCAGTAGTTTCGCAGACGCTATTGAAGAAGCCTGGCGGTGGTCGTATAGCGGCCCACGAAATCATGATGGGCACATCGGCAATTCGAAACCTGATTCGGGAAGATAAAGTAGCGCAGATGTATTCAGCCATTCAAACAGGAGCAGGAGTTGGAATGCAGACATTGGATCAATGTCTAAAAGAACTGTTGGCAAAGGGTTTGATTAGTCGGGAAGAAGCAAAATCCAAGGCAAAAATGCCCGATTCTTTTTAGTTGTCCCCGCAGAGAATTCATCTTGCATGAAAGCTGTCCGAAGAGAGAGCTGAAGATAGAACAGGGACAAAGGGGAAAAGAACGAGAGAAGGCTAGCGCTGATTGGCTTGATTACTAAATTCGGTGAACCAGTTTTCCAAAATAATTTGAGCGGCGATATCATCGATAGCGGTTCTCTTTTTTGAGCCCCTATTTTCTTCAAGCGCTTGCTCGGCAGCCGCCTGTGACGAAAGCCTTTCGTCCATGCCATAACAAGGTTTGTTAAATCGGCCATTAAGGCGATTGGAAAATTTTACTGCCCGCCGCAATAGCTCGCTCTCGGATCCATCAAGATTGTAAGGCAAGCCGATGACGAATAGGTCAGGAGTCCATTCCGCAATCAGGGATTCGATTTCATTCCAGTCTGGAATACCGTCTTTGGCTTTTAGCACCTTTATCGCTTTTGCTGTGCCGGTTAGGCTTTGCCCGAAGGCCACACCAATTCTCTGCGTTCCATAATCGAAGCCTAGAGCCGACAGGGGCTTGGTGTTAGCGGGGAAAGTTGTAGGAATCACAGGTCTAACTCGACTTTTTTGTTTTAGCTACGAATGGCCAGTGGCAGGGGAAATTTGTCGCAAGTCTATGCCCAGTATCGCGGCCGCTTGCTGAATTTTGTTAGCATGGTCGCGAGAAAAGATTAAGTCGGTATCCGCAGGCACTGTAAGCCAGGCGTTGGCGCCTATTTCCTGTTCCAGTTGTCCCGCTTCCCAACCGGCGCAGCCCAGTGCAATCGCGTAATTTTCAGGGCCATTGCCGGCTGCAATATCTTGCAAAATCGTTCTCGAAGTGCAAATGCTGATCTTGGCTGTAACGGAGACTGACGATTCCCAGCCATCACCACCATCATGGATAATAAACCCCTTGTCCCTTTCAACCGGCCCGCCAGTAAGTACCTGCTGCTCTTGAAAAGGGCCTTTGTCTATACTGCAGACAATGCCTAATTCATCAAATAGCTCTGCAACAGTAGCGCGTAAGGGTTTATTTATAATGACTCCAAGGGCGCCTTCATGGTCGTGCTTCCACAAATAGGTGACGGTATTTGAAAAATAGGAGTCCAGCATTTGTGGCATCGCAATTAGGAATTGATCTTGCAGATAGTCTGAGCTGGTTTTTTCATTCATGAAATTTGTTGTCTCAGCAGTTGTCGTTGCGGATGTATTAGTAAAGCTGCGCTGGCAAAAACGCCCTAGTAACTCGTTAGTGCATTTCCTTCATGGAAGCGCCAGGTGCGAATAATTTCCAGTATATCAGCTTCGGCTCGCATTTCCTCCGGGAAGGGATCAAAGGGGGCGGCAAGTTTCACAATTTCAACCGCGGCTTGATCCAGAATACTATGGCCTGAGGATTGTAGTATCTGAATTTCTTCAACCTCGCCACTGGGCAACAGTGCTACCAGAAGGCGGAGACTGCCATACAGTTTCAATTTTCGTGCTTGTTCTGGATAATTAATATTTCCTACGGCTTCTACTCTTCGTCGCCAGCCATCTAAATAGAGTGCGTCTCGGGTTTTTTTCGTCGAGGCGGAAGAAATTGTATATTTCTTTGGGCGTTTTGCGTACGCCTGTCTTTGCAAGTCCAGCTGAGCCTGCAGGCTCGCTATTGCCAGACTTAGTTCATTCGGCGTCGCCTTCTCCGAAAGTAATTGTTGCTGATCGGGCTTCAGCTCATCCAGTCGCTGTTGTGCTTGTTGTGCGTTCTGGAATGAAGAAATGACAGCGATATCCTGAACTTCGTTATCATTGCTGGTTTCCGGCGCTTGCGGAATAGGGACTATCTCTTGTATGACATCATCATTAAATTCAGATTCGAACGGAGTACTAGGCGCTGCTCTTGAATCGAGAGCGCCGCTACCAATTTGATTTTCCTGGGCGAGGAAATCAGCATCGTCTGGCGCGAATTCGCTACGGTACTGCGCCATGGTGATTTCCAGAGAAGATTCGCTATTGAGTTCTTCCAGGTAGCTAAAACCTACACCAAGAATAATAATGGCATGCACGCAAGCGGAGAGAAAAATAGTAAAGCCGAAACGTTCTCTGGAAAGATCGTCGTCGGTATTAGCCATGTGCGTGCCTCATACAGGGTTGCGCTCAGTTTTTGGTCTGCAATTTTTGCTGAATGCAGTCCATTAAATCACCGGCGATGTCGAGATTAAAGGCCCGGTCAATTTCGCGGACACAGGTAGGGCTAGTGACGTTTATTTCAGTGAGATAATCACCAATAACATCCAATCCGACAAAGAGTAAACCTTTTTCACGCATTACGGGCCCGACTTGTTCACATATCCAGCGATCTCTGTCGCTGAGTTCCTGAGCAACACCACTGCCGCCGGCGGCCAAATTACCCCTGTTTTCACCAGCGGCCGGGATTCTCGCCAGGGCATAGTTCACTGGTTCACCATTAACCAGCAGGATGCGTTTATCCCCATTGACGATATCCGGGATGAATTTCTGCGCCATTATATGCTGTCGACCGCCGTCGGTCAGGGTTTCGATAACAACGCCTAAGTTTGCATCGCCTGGCTTAATTCGAAAGATCGAAGCTCCACCCATTCCATCGAGGGGTTTATATATTACATCTTCGTGCTGCAGGTGAAATGCCTTTAGCTTTTGAGCAGAAGAAGCAACGATAAGCGGGGGACAGCATTGTGGAAATTGGGTGGCAAACAGTTTTTCATTGCAATCACGCAGGCTTCTCGGGTCATTGACGATCAATGTTCCGTCACGTTGCGCCTGCTCGAGCAAATACGTCGAGTACACATAATCCATATCGAAGGGAGGATCCTTTCGCATCAGAATGACATCCAGCTCAGATAATGCGATGTCGGACTCAGATCCGAAGCTATACCAATCCTTTTCGTCGTCTTTTACCGTGAGCGCTCGACCAGTTGCCCTGCAATTCCCATGATCCAGATACAGATCAGATTGCAGCATATAGTGAATTGTCCAGCCCCGGCTCTGGGCCGCCAACAGCATGGCTAGAGTTGTGTCTTTCTTAACCGTGATAGATTCGATCGGATCCATCACCACACCAAGTTTTACATCCATTCTATCAGTCCTGTTATAAACGTGGCGGCCGTGAGCATGAGCCATAGTGGTCAGTCTGTCTTCTTCCAGGGGTGGCCTATTGCCTGGATAGCCGCCGTTGCCTCAAACCCGCCAGAATCTCGGCGAAATCATATCTCACTTTATTGGCAGAAGCGATTCGGTGAAAATCGGCATAATCTTAAGGCATCAATGATTTTTCTGCTTCCAGCCTAAAGTCGTTATACTAGCCACTTCGACACTCCTGAATGGATCAACGTGAAAACTTTCGGATTTGCCTGGGGCATAGGAGGCGTTCTTCTCCTGCTTGCATTTGCAATTTTTAGACTAACGCCGATAGCGCTGGCTCTGGGGGACTCCCCTCTGAGTCTGCTGCATTGGGCGGCGTTGGTCTTTAGCGTGCTAACTATGGCTTATGCGGAAGGTTATCGAGGATTCTACTTGGGCTTCGCCCCCCGGGTAGTGACGCGGGCCAATTATCTGCGAGATAATCCCCGCCTCGCTCATGTTGTTCTCGCTCCGCTTTTCTGCATGGGATATATCTACGCTACCCGCAAGCGTCAGGTGCTATCTTTCGCTGTTACCCTGATGGTCATTAGCTTCGTTATGATTGCACGCCTTCTGCCGCAACCCTGGCGCGGCATTGTGGACGCGGGAGTGGTGGTGGGCCTGGGGATAGGAATATTTTCTATTTTCTATTTTCTGCTACTAGTGAGCAAAAGCCCGGAGCGTGTTCACATCTCGGCGGAAGTGCCCAGTGACAAATACTAATCCTGTGACTAATAATCCCACCACTGTTGGTCTCAGGGAAAGCAGCGGTTCCAGTACAGGGAGAAGCTGTGCGGTGGTAGTGACCTACAAGCCCGAGATTACGCCACTATTGAAATTATTGAGGCAGTTGAACAAGGAAACGGACTTTATTGTGATCGACAACGGGACTCCGGGTTCAGCGTCATTGGTGGAATCGATTACGGTCTATGATCGCTGCCTGAAGCTTATTCGACTGCACGACAATGAAGGTCTGGCGAAGGCGCTAAATCGCGGGATCGCGTGGGCAGTAGAGAATAACTATGACTATGTTTTCCTTTTTGATCAGGACAGCAGTCTTTGCGACCTATTCATAAGTCGAATGCTTTCAGCCTATGTTGATGCCGATCAGTACAGCAAGAGGGGGTTAGCGGCCCTGGGCCCAAGAGTTATTAATCCGCAGACGATGCGGCAAACGCCATTCAAATTGTTTAATCGATTTTTTCTTCGTTCTAACCGAACCTTTGCCAACAGCAAAAATTATTTTGTCGCAGACTTTTTGATTACGTCAGGTTCATTGATAGTGTTGAAATATATCGATGAGATAGGTGCTATGAAGGAGAGCTATTTCATAGACAATGTGGATCTGGAATGGTGCTTTCGCGCCAAGTCAAAAGGCTTCGATATCGTCGGTACCGACGAGGCAGTGCTCTACCATGCGATTGGTGAGCGCAGCATGAACCCCTTGGTTAGAGCGGGGATTATGGCGCAGCATAATCCATCACGAACCTACTATTCGAGCAGGAACAGGGTTCATCTGTATAGAGTCGCTTATTCGCCCTGGGGATGGAAATTACGCGACATAGTTCGATTCACTCTTAAGGCGACATGGTTACTAGTCTCTTCACATGATCGCAAACTGTACTGGCACAATATTTGTTCTGGCATTAGAGATGCCAAATCTCTAAGCTGATTTCGCATGGATACAAAGCCGAAAATAGCCATACTGCTTTCCACCTACAATGGCGAAAAATTTCTTGCCGAACAGCTCGATTCTATCCTCAATCAAAGTTATGACAATTTTTTGATAGTAGTGCGCGACGATGGCTCCAGCGATGGAACTGTCTCAGTGTTGCAGCAATACCTGGCGGAAAACCCGGGCCGCTTCCATTTAGTCGAACAAGATAATATCAACAGGGGTGCAAGCGGAAGTTTCTCCTGTTTGATCGAATACACACTCTCTAAGAAAGCCAGTCTCGGATTAGATAGGGCCTATATGATGTTTTGTGATCAGGATGATATCTGGTTTAACAGCAAGATAGAGGAGCAAGTTACCGCCATGTTGCAAGCCGAGGAAATGGGCATGGATAAAGAAAGAAAAGGCTCGCAAATTGACAAATCCGAAATTGTGCCCGTCCTTATTCATAGTGATCTACAAGTTGTATCGGAACAAAATAGCGTAATTGCCAAGTCCTTTATAAAATACCAGGGTCTGGAAATTGAGAGGAATCGATTTCAACATCTCGTGGTTAGCAATTTAGTAACCGGTTGTACGGCATTTATTAATGAATCTCTTGCCGAGAAAGCGGTTCCGGTTCCTGAGAAAGCCATTATGCATGACTGGTGGTTGGCTGTGGTAGCGACGGCGTTTGGAAAGCTGATATTTCTAGACGTTCCGCTTGTCCGCTATCGACAGCATGGAAGTAACACCATTGGTGCGAAGGAGTTCATCAAGCCCACTCCTGTTAGTCTGTCATTTTGGCGGCGAGTGTTTGCCAGGAAGACGAACGGACATCTGATTGAAGTCGCAAATCAGGCTTACGAGTTCAGGCAACGTTTCGGCAAGCAGCTATCGACACGAGAAAACATGGGGCTACGAATTTCAGCCGCTATGAAGATTCGTATTGGGATAGTGCAGAGGATAGCATATCGAATTTCTCGTCGTTTCTAGCTAACAATTCGACATTATTCGAATATCTCAGCTACGGCGCTGCGAAATTTTTCTTGGGAACAATCGCGAATAATCGCATCAAGCGCCGTGTCTCGTATCGATTGCCATAACTCAGCATCCTGATAGAGTCTGATGCATTGATTGGCAAAATCTTTGACACTATCAGCTACTAACAATTGTTGTTCATCAGACCAGCCTAGCTGCTTAGCGAGTAAAGCCGTAGTCACCGATGGCAGGCCCATCGCGGCCGCCTCATGAACTTTATGAGGGATGCCGGCGGAAAATCGAGTTGGTGCTATAAAAATACGGCAGGAATTGTACATTTCGTTAATTGAATCCAGACGGCCGGTAAAAACCACATTCTCTTTTTCTACAGTAGCGAGTGACGGAGCAGAATTATCGCCAACCACATACAGCACAATTTCTGGCATTGCCTGCTCAATTAGAGGAAAGACGTTAATTAGAAACCAAAGCAGCGAATCTACATTTGGTGAGCCCTCATCTCTTAGTGCCCCGACAAACAGGATTCCCTTTCTCTCCTGATAGACGTTCGGGCCCGGCGAGCTTTGTAGAGAATGTCCAAGTACCACCGTATTGTGATATCCATAATCTTGAAATATTTTTTCTTCACTCTCAGACACGGCAATAATTTTCCCCGCTAGCCGAGCCGTCTCCAACTCTTTGTTAATCAATTCTTTCTGTTCATTTTCTGAAATTTCATTGCCTAGGATTTTCTCCTGCAAAATCTCTCTAGGAGAAGAGACAGCCTCGGCATCATAGATTATCTTTGCGTTACCCGCTAAGCCTGGATTGCTGCTAAGGACATGGTTGAAAAATTCCATGTTGTGAACACGACTAACGACGATAAATTGGTAGAAATCACTACGTTGATTCAGAAAGGACCGAAGTCCATCTCGACCACTATTTAAAATGACTTCGATATTTTTTGAAAGAGTTGTATAAATCTCATCCCAACTATCCTCCGGGTAGAGCAAGGGATAGAAACTAATATTTAGTTTCAGCTTACTGAGTTCGTGGAGAAAGGTTGAGCAACGTGGATATCCTACTCCAAGACTCGGATGTGGAACCCTGTCATCAATCACCAACACATTGGGGTGAGTATTACTGGTTCGTGCTCGCAAATAATTCGCTGGATCATTCGAAAATTGTTTGCTCAGAAAGTTTTCGTGTTTGCTACAAAGAATTTCACGATGCGCCGCCTGCAAACTCAATGCGCCACTTAAGCCGCCTGAGCTAGCGAACTCATAATGGGTTATCTGGACGGCAGGATTGTAGACAATTCGCAGACCCTGCTCTCGCAGTCTAATGCAAAAGTCCGATTCCTCGTAGTAGGCCGGAGCGAAGTCCTCGTCGAAGCCGCCAAGATCTGTAAAAGTCTCTCGGCGGAACAATAAAAACGCCCCCGAGCAATAGTCGACATCGCGCTGAAACATAAATTCGGGATTATCTGCGGGCTGGCCGCGACCGTAACCAAGACAGGCGCCATCACTAAAGATTATGCTTCCAGCCTCTTGCAGGCGGCCATCGAGTAATTTTATTTTGGCACCGACGGCGCCAATGCCCCTGTCTGCCTCTATGCACGCCAGGGCATTGGATAGCGTCTGCTTCTCGAGCAATGCATCGTTATTTAGTAGGAGAATAGTTTTCCCGGTCGCCAGTTCAGCGGCCTGGTTCACTGCCCTAACGAAGCCCAGGTTTTCCTGATTTCGTTCGATGTCAGCATTTTCAATTCGATCGAGCAGTTGATCTGTCCCATCGCTTGAACAATTGTCGATAATGATCAATTGATAAGGGGTATCCGCATACTGCAATATCGATTGCAAGCATAACAAGCTCAAGTGTGCCTGATTGTAGAAGATCAGAATAATGGAAATTTGCGGTGCTTTTTCGTCGGGGAAACGCAGCCTGGCGGAACTTGTTAAGAATTTTTTGAATGCTATGCTTGCCCTTTCGTCAAACTCAGCCTTTGGGCTTTTATCATCGACATAAGCCTCGCTACTGGAAGATGTACTCGTATTCGAGTCATTCAAAGTTTCATGACTACTTTGTTCCCCAATACTTGGCGTCCGGTCGCGGGGGCTTGGTGTAACGGAATTTTTTAGCCAGCGCAGGGGTGCGGTCATGCGCCAGAATATGGAATTTTCGATTAGGCTATGTGCATGTTCCAGGCGCTGAGCATGCGCTTCAAGTTGTCTGTAATCAGCTTGTAGATTACGCGAATATTCTTCTGCCTCGACTAAAGCATCGGCTGTCAAAAACTGATGGCTTGCATTCTCAGGCGCCGATTCTACGGTCGAGCCTCTCTCGAGATAGAGATTGTCAGCAGCTGCCAGAACTATATCGTCTATTGAAGTTGATGATGCCGACTGTCGCTTAGCGATGGCTTCCCTCTCTGCAGGGATGCCAGACAAGTAGTTGTGTCCGATAAGTCGGTTCTGCCATCGGGACTGCATATAGGTATGTTCTTGCAAGGCTCTGCTGCGATTTGACGGGTGTTCATCACTTTTTCGAGAAACGGACTCATGATGAATCAATACGACTTCGGGATGCAGAAGAACCGGAAAGCCTTTTTCGGCGAGGCGAAGGCAGAGGTCAACATCGTTAAAGGCAACCGCTAGCTGATCTTCGTTGAATCCACCCAGGCGCAGGAATAAGGATTTTCTGATCAGCATGCATGCCGCGGTAATCGCATCTACTGCAAATGGTAAGGATATCGATTTACTTGCCAGGTAATCCGATTTCTCGCCGCTGGCAATATGCCGACCGACGGATTTTTCATCGAGAGCAATACCGGCATGTTGAATAGTGGAATCGGGATACAGCAGTGTGCAACCCACAGCGCCAACGGCTTCGTTTCTGGCAATTGTAAGAAGCTTGCTCAGCCAATTCTTGTCAATAATCTCGATATCGTTATTAAGAAAGCAGAGGATGTCGCTTTCACATTGAGTTGCGGCAAAATTGTTGATGGCCGAAAAATTAAAGGCGTGTTGCCAGGAAAGTATTTTTATATTCGAGTTGTCTTGCAGCGACTGTAGATATACCCGGGTTTCCTCTTCTTCACTATTATTGTCGACAATAATAATTTCTATAAGGTCACTCTCAGCACTATCGAGAATGCTAGTGATGCAGGGTCTTAGAAAGTCGAGCTTATCCCGAGTAGGAATTATGAGTGAACAGATAGGGCGTTCGGCAGCGGGAGCGAATTTATCTTGAGGATCCATAGTCATAGATCTGCTTCAGTCTTATCTGCGGCTTGTTTCGATGAGGGACTGATAAATCGCCGAAGCCTGCGAAACGGCCCCATCAATTTCCAACCAGGTGAGCTGTAAATAACGCTTAGCGTGGATTCGAGCATCGAAATATGCCTGCCTTGGACTTCTGCCTGTTTAGCTTGGACTTCTGCCTGTTTAGCTTGGACTTCTGCCTGTTTAGCTTGGGCGTCTAACTGTTTGGTTTGCTCCTTTGCATGTTGTTGTAATGCCTCAATTTGCAAAACCCTATTGTTTAGTTGCAGAGTAAGTTGGTCTATCACACTGTTTCTGTTATCTATCTGGTGCAGCAAATCTGCATTTTTTTCAAGTTCCTGCTGAATATGTTTTGCTTGTTCGGTAACAATAAGAGACTGATCCAGATGGCCGATCAATTCGTTTAGCTTCTCGCCGCTCCAATGAGTTAGCCATTTCCCAAAAATGGCGGCCCTGCCTTTTCCTAGATAGTTATCGCTCTGATATCTAAGTTGCACATTCTCCACGGCAGTATCCGAATCGCCGCCCTCGCGATAGAAAGCAGTTATCTTATCGATGTGCCGAAATTCTGTGTGCTGACTCAATTGTAGCCAGAAGTCCCAGTCTTCATATATATCGAAGGCTTCATCGAAGTGGCAGCCATGATCAAGCAGTGATCTTTCAAATAACATGGCATGTATGGGAATATAGTTATCCCTCATTAAGAGTACCGGGTCGAAGTTCTCTTCGAATACGTAGTCTATAGGATTGCCATCGACATCGGTTTTCTGGGTGCTGCTGTAGGCCGCAAGAACTTCGTTTTGATTGCCGAGAAATTCCATCAGGGTTTGCACGTGATCGTTAGCGATCCAGTCATCATCGTCCAGAAACATTAAATACTGGCCCTTGGCCGCATGCAGTCCGGCATTGGCTGCTTCGGATCTTGTCAGTGGCTGGCCGGTAGCGATCAGGGTAACAGGCGTATCACCCGCGTAAGCTTGATAGCCGCTGAGAGTCTTCGTCGCCGCATTGACGAGCACGATTTCAATATTGGGGTAGCTCTGTGAATTAACAGACTTTAGAGCCTGCTGTAATTCCGGGCGGCCGATAGTACGGCAAATGATTGAAACCAGGGCTTTATTATTGGCAGAATTTTCAGTAGACATTATTTGTTAGATCGCTATGAGTTATCTGCGAGCTATCTCTTCAGCAGGAACACTATGCGGCAGTGTCGAATAGTTGCCTGTCCAGAACGGCTCCGACAACGTGGCCAATAAAATCCAAAAATAGAGTATCGAGATTAACATTGAAATAATTTTCATTTTGGTTGCCGAAAGCAATCAGCGCGAGAATTTCATTGTTGTGAATAACTGGACACAAAGCAGTGGAATGAATGCTATTGTCGTTAGTTGGAAATAGATAGTTGGCCTGATCTTCAGTAATTTCTCCGCAGTGGGTTTTTCTTAAGCGGAATACATCAGCGAATTTTTTCTGCAGATTGCTGTGTGACTCAGTGCGAACTGAGTCAGAAATGCAGAGCCCTTCTTGTTCGACAACGATAATTTCGCAGCGATCAATATTGGTATGGCTGGATAGTTGATCCTGAGTGACATTTGCAATCTCTGTAACATTCTCGGCGCGTAATAAAGCGAGTACCAAATTCCGAGTGGTATCAAAAAGCTGATCGTTGTTGCGTGCATTTTCTAACAGGTTACCAAGTTTTTGTCGGGATTCGATTCCGCGATCGCGAAGAATTGTAACCTGTCGTTCTAATAACGAGATAGCCTTTCCGCTTTCGTGGGGCAGGGACAGGTTCGCCAGTAATTCATCTTGCTCGACGAAAAACTCGGGATGCTCTTGTAAGTAGTTCGCAACTTGTTCGGGCGAGAGCTCAGTCTCGGCATTAATCTTTTCAGCAGCACAGGCGTCATTGCTCATATTTGAATTGTCCCCTCGTAAACCGTAGTAGCTGGCCCTGTCATCAACACGGGAGAGTCTCCTCCCAGCCAGTTTATTGTGAGTTGTCCGCCATGCAAATTTACCGTGACGGTATCATCTAATAGTCCTTGTAAGCAACCGGCGGCCACGGCCGCGCAGGCCCCTGTCCCGCAAGCTAAAGTCTCCCCGGCGCCGCGCTCATAAACTCTCAGATTTATGTTGCTGCGATCGAGGATCTGCATGAATCCGACATTGCATCCCTCGGGGAAATCAACATGACTGCCAAGCGCCTCCCCAATATCTTTTACGGCCGCCTTGTCGATGTCTTCAACAATAATTACAGCGTGGGGATTTCCCATCGAAAGGGCACAGAATTCTATTTCCTGCTCGATATCATTTATCAACAGGCTTCCGCAATAAGTCATTGCAGCGGCGTCGGCAATAAAGGGGATTTGAGCCGGATCGAATTCTGGCTTATCCATGTCTACCGTGACATCGCCATTTTCCAGCAGATGAAGGGTCAGGGTTCGATTCACTGTTTTTACTACAATGGGATTTTTGTTAGTTAGCCCCTTGTCAGTGACAAATTTGGCGAAACAGCGGGCTCCATTGCCGCAGTGTTCGACTTCTTCTCCGTCTGCGTTGAAGATTCGGTAGTTAAAATCTACGCAGTCGTCGCTTGCCGGTTCGACCTGCAATAGCTGATCGAAACCGACGCCGAAGTGTCGGTCAGCCAGATGTCTAATCTGTTCGGCAGTTAGCTCAACAGAGTTGGCCACAAGGTTCAATACCATGAGGTCATTGCCCAGGCCGTGCATTTTGGTGAAGGAGATTTGCATATAAAAGGTAGCCTCAGAATACCTTATCGTCAGGTGTGGCAATTATTGTTGCTACACAAGCTAACCAGGCAGACAGGATTCCAGCTTTAGCTGATCGGTGATTACTTCCCGCTCGCGAACCAGATGGGCGCGGGATCCGTCAACCATGACTTCGGCGGCTCGTGGGCGCGAATTATAATTTGAACTCATCACAAATCCATAGGCCCCGGATGATCGGACCGCGAGTAAATCCCCGGCCTCCAGCAGCAGGCGGCGATCCTTGCCGAGAAAATCGGCAGACTCGCAGACCGGGCCAACTACATCGTAAACCGACGGCTCGCCCTGTCGCGGGTTAACCGGAACAATTTCCTGCCAGGCTCCATAAAGTGCCGGTCGTAGTAAATCGTTCATGGCGCCATCGACGATAGCGAAGTTCTTGTGATCGGTACATTTGAGATATTCGATGCGAGTGACGAAAATACCGGCATTGGCAGCAATGGACCGGCCTGGTTCCAGCATCAGAGTCAGTTTGCGATCTGTAAATCGAGTCTTTACGGCAGAGATAAGCTCAGCGGGAAGCGGTGGATTTTCCTGGTCGTAAGTCACCCCCAATCCGCCGCCCATATCGAAATGGCTCAGTCGGATATTTTCAGCATCAAGAATATCCACCATTGTCAGCAGGCGATCGATTGCATCCAGAAATGGCTCAATATGGGTAAGTTGTGAGCCGATGTGACAGTCAATTCCGACCACTTCTATGCCGGGCATTTGCGCGGCCCGGCGATAGACGGCGATGGCCTGATCGCTGGAGATGCCGAATTTATTTTCCTTCAGGCCGGTTGAAATATAGGGGTGAGTGCCGGCGTCAACATCCGGGTTTACCCGAATCGAAATTGGCGCTCGCACTCCCAGCCCCTGAGCTACTTCATTAATTCTGTCCAGTTCAGCACTGGACTCTACATTGAAGCAGTGGATTTTCGCCAGCAGTGCCTGCTCGATTTCGGCTTTGGTTTTCCCCAAACCGGAAAAAATCACCCTGGATGCGTCGCCACCTGCCGCCAGGACGCGCGTTAACTCGCCGCCGGAGACGATGTCGAAGCCCGCGCCAAGCCGTGCCAGAACATTGAGTACAGCCAGATTGGAATTAGCTTTCACCGAGTAGCAGACCATACTGGACAGGCCATCGAGTGCCTGTTGATAGGCCTGATAATGCCTTTCCAGAGTGGCACGGGAGTAGATGAAACAAGGTGTTCCAAACTGTTCGGCAATATCGGCAACGGCTACATCTTCTGCGAAGAGCGCATCACCCTTGTAATTGAAATAGTCCATTCTGAATTGGAATCCAGTTAGTGGGGAATCCCCATAGGAGGAAAGCTTTATTTTTCGGCTATTGTAAATGTAGATTGTTCGGGGCGAGTCAGGCCGCCCTTCTGTCCACAGTGACTAAGGCTTAATGCCAGAGCCACTAGCATTAGTGTTGTTATTAATTTAGTTATTAATTTAGTTATTAATTTAGGTATTAATTTAGTTATTAATTTAGATATCAATCTGGGCATGCGCTTAATCATCAATTTAGCCGGCTGTATTTTCATTTGCCACGAATATCAAGGTTTGGTTTGAAATCGGGCGATTATAACGCCCAGCGTCATATAAACACAGGCCAATTTTGGCTCTCAAAATTGAGTTTAGGTCTACACTGCGCCCGATCCAGAAGAATATGTCATTTAATGTGTTGAATCTTGAAAAATGCGGTTAACGCGCCTATATTTGCCCATCACATTTTATGCCCCTGGTTTTCCAGACCAGTTTTACATCCAATTTTACATCCAGTTTGTATCCAGAAGGATGATGCGCATCGACAGGCAATCCTTTCGAGCGTAGAAAGTACAAAAAAAACCGAATGCATAATGCCGGAACCAACTCAGGATCACCAAGTAAATGATTGAAATTAGCCATTTAACAAAAAACTTTGACCAGTTTACCGCCATTGACGATCTCAGCTTCACTGTGAAAGAAGGTGAGGTGCTGGGGTTTCTCGGCCCGAATGGCGCTGGAAAATCTACCACGATGAAGGTGATTACCGGCTTTCTTTCACCCTCCTCAGGCACCGTAACCATTGATGGTCACGATATTAGCACAAGCCCGATGGCGGCGAAGTCCCTGATGGGATATCTGCCCGAGGGAGCGCCGTCCTATGGTGATATGACAACGCTGGAATTTCTCAATTTTATTGCTCAGGTGAGAGGCTATCGGGGCGAAGAAATTGCCAGGCGTGTTCAACACGCTATCGATGAGGTTGAGCTTGCTTCTGTCAGCCAACAAACCATTGATACCCTGTCGAAGGGATTCAAGCGACGAGTAGGATTGGCACAGGCCATCATGCATGACCCCAAGGTGCTGATTCTCGATGAGCCTACCGATGGCCTCGATCCCAATCAGAAGCACCATGTGCGAGAGCTGATTAAGAATCTGGCGCGAGACAAGATTGTGATTATTTCAACCCATATTCTCGAAGAAGTTACGGCGGTGTGTAGTCGCGCAATTATTATCTCGCAGGGGAAAATTGTAGCAGACGGAACTCCTGCGGAATTGGAATCACGCTCTAAATATCATCAAGCAGTGAGTGTGCGTTTAACCGATGACTATGATCTGGAAGCAGATTTGGCGAACTTGCCTGACGTAGCGGCCGTCGAAAAGGATGAAGAGAATAAATTAACATTTACCATTCTGGCCAAAGAAGGGAAGTCCATATTTTCTCAAGTATCCGAGATTGCACAGTCTAAGCAATGGCCCGTCACCGAGTTTCACGTCAGTCGCGGACAACTGGAAGATGTCTTTAGAACTGTGACACAGCAATCTACTTCACAACAATCGATGCCACAACAATCGATGTCACAACAGCCTATTTCACAACGACAGCAGGGAGCCGAATAATGGGAAACCTTGCAATTATTTTCAAGCGCGAGCTAATGAGTTATTTCGCTACGCCGCTGGCTTACATTTTTATCGTAATCTTTTTGATCTCCAACGGAATTTTCACATTCGATTTGGGCGGGCTTTATGCTCGAGGTCAGGCTGACTTGCTGCCGTTCTTTAGCTTTCACCCCTGGTTGTATTTAATCATGGTGCCAGCTATTGGTATGACACTCTGGGCCGATGAGCGCAAGACGGGGACGATTGAGCTTCTACTTACCCTGCCGGTCAGGCTTGCAGATGCGGTATTGGGAAAATTTCTGGCAGCATGGGCATTAACCGGTATCGCCCTGCTGCTTACCTTTCCGATCTGGATAACCGTGAATTATTTGGGCGACCCGGACAATGGAGTGATTCTGGCGGCCTATATAGGGAGTTGGTTCATGGCAGGAGGATTTCTTGCTATCGGATCCTGTATGTCAGCCTGTACCAAGAATTCGGTAATCGCCTTTATCCTTACAGTAAGTATCTGCTTTTTGTTTGTGATAATGGGTTCGCCCATATTGCTGGATGCATTTCCCGGCTGGGTTCCGCAGATTCTGGTTGATGCGTTTTCAGCCATGGGATTTCTCACTCACTTTGATTCGATCGCTAAAGGAGTTCTCGATATCAGAGACTTCCTGTTTTTTAGTGTATTCATTGCAGCCTGGCTGATGGCCAGCGCAATTGTAATCGAAATGAAAAAAGCTAATTAGGCAGGATGAAGCGGATGAATACCAAGTCTCTATTTTCAAGTATTGGCCTGCTGGCGATTGCCGTTGGCTTGATAGTGTGTGTGATAATTATTAGTTTATTGCCAGGTCTGAGAATCGATCTAACCGAAGATAATTTGTACTCTCTGTCTGATGGCACGCGGAATATTGTGTCCAATCTGGAAAGACCAATCGAACTCATGTTTTTCTACTCAGAGAGTGCCACCGAAGACATTCCTCAAATTCGTAGTTATGCGACGCGTGTTCAGGAATTGCTGAAAGAGATCGTTATCGCCAGTAATGGGCGTCTAAGCCTTAATGTAATAGACCCGGAACCTTTTTCAGAAGATGAGGATCTGGCTACCGGGTTTGGTATACAGGCCGTCCCTATTTCTCAAGGCGGTCAGGCAATCTATTTTGGATTGGTTGTTGCTCAGGCAGAAGACGAATTGCGCGGCCCGATGGGTAGAGCCGCTGAAACCATGCCGCTTATTCGGCCCGACCAGGAGCAGTTTCTCGAATATGAATTCATGAAGCTGATAAGCAAGGTTGACCAGCCAGACCTGCAGGTCATTGGCTTACTCACCGAGTTGGATATCGATGGCGGCTTCAATCCGATAGCGGGCCAGGCAACACAACAGTGGATGGTGATGGATATTATTCGTCAACTTTATGAGGTTCGACGGGTAGATCTGGACACCAGCAGTATTGATGAAGATATCGATATTCTGATGATCGTGCATCCCCATGAGTTGGCGCAGCAGACGCAATATGCCATCGATCAATTTGTCCTGGCAGGCGGCAGCGTCATGTTGTTCCTGGACCCCAGCGCCGATTCGATGGTTACCCGCTCGCAAGAGGGGTCGTTGATCCCGGCAGGCATGCGCTCAGATTTGCCTGCATTATTGCAGGCCTGGGGAATTGAATACGCCAGCGATAAGGTGCTCGCTGACAATGAATTGGCATTAAGAGTAATGATGGGTGAGAACACACGGCCGATCGCTCATCTGGGAATGTTGGGGATACAACGCAACTATTTGGCGCAGGATGACATTGTTACCAATCGCATGGAGGCGATTAACTTTTCTTCGGCTGGGGCAATTGCACCAGCGGACGGGGCAACAACGCGATTCGATCCGCTCATAACTTCATCTACCGATGCGATGCTGATGGACGCACGCCTGCTTGAGGATGTTACCGATCCTTCTGTGCTGTTTGATGAATTTGTATCCGCCGGGCAGAGCTTCACTATTGCCGCGCGTGTCACCGGCATTGTCGAAAGCGCTTTTCCTGAGGGTCGGCCGGTGCTTGCCGAAGAGTCGTCTGAAGCGACGGATGCCGCCGCGGATGCAGATGCTGTTGCCACCGAGGAAGCTGAACCGGTTGCCGAACATATCGCCAGATCGAACGGCGAAGTCAATATTCTCGTGTTTGCCGATACGGACATGTTAACTGACAGACTTTGGGTGCAAGTGGCGCAATTTCTGGGTCAGCGTGTTCCCCAGCCTTTTGCCAACAACGGTGACGTGGTGATCAATGCGCTGGAGAATCTTAGTGGCGGCGCCGCTCTGACAAGTATTCGAAGTCGGGGAAGATATTCAAGGCCGTTTACCCGAGTGATTCAATTGCAACGGGAAGCAGACGACCGTTTACGCAGCGAAGAAGCTGTGTTGCTCGAGAGTCTGGCCGTGACCGAGCAGTCTCTGGCAGAACTCAATCAGACAGAGGACGGTGAACTTATCGGTCAGATTACCCCTGAAATTCAAGCGGAGGTTGATACATTCAATGCGGAGATGTTGCAGACACGGCGTCGGCTGCGAGACGTGCAGTATCAATTGACCGCAGATATTGAGCGGCTGGGCAGCAATCTCAAATTGATCAATACCGCCTTGATTCCTGTGCTACTGACATTGCTGGCCTTGATGATGCACTTCTTGCGCAGCAAGCGCCAAAAACGCAATGCATAGCACAGACAAAGAGCACAGACAAAGAGCACAGACAAAGAGCACAGACAAAGCTCTAAGCTAATTGCTCGGCAGTGATGTCCGGAGGATGGCGAGGTAGTCTCACAGTAATATGAGTGCCCTCGCCAAGTTTGCTTTTAATAATAAATTCACCACCGTGTGCTGCCGCAATCAAGCGGCACAAATAAAGCCCAAGTCCGAAGCCACCGGTATTTCTCTGGCGTGCGCTATCGGCACGGTAGAAGGGCTCGCTAATCTGAGACAGATGTTCCTCGGCAATGCCTTCCCCCTGATCTTCTACTTCCAGAACCGCCTGATCATTGCTAAAGCTGATTCTAACTCGAATCGGATTATTTTCACCGTGGCGTACGGCATTATTTAGCAAATTGGTAATTAACAATCTTATCCGAAGCCTGTCAATCACAAATTCTTCGTCGCTGTCCGGCGTTTCGATCAACAGGCCGCCCGCATAATAATCAAATTGTTCAGTCACACCGTTAACGAATTCGGCAATCAGTACCGGTTCGGTTACCAATACAGAGTGTTCATAATTCAAGCGCTCTGCCTCGATCAGGTCAGAGATCAGCAGTTCGATCTCCTGGATGTCTTCTTTTAGCTGATCTTTCTCAATACTTTCCGGCATGAACTCCATTCGAAGTTTTGCCTTGGTGATTGGCGTTCTTAGCTCATGACTAATCGCTAAAAGCAGTTGCCGCTTCGCTTCCAGCATGGACTGCAATGAATCAGCCATGTGGTTGATGCTTTCGGTAAGTTCTCCCAATTCATCTTGTCGATTGGTTTTGACTCGAAAGCTGAGGTCGCCGCGCCGAATGCGCTCGGCTC
Organism: Pseudohongiella sp.; assembly: GCA_013204155.1. GTDB lineage: Bacteria > Pseudomonadota > Gammaproteobacteria > Pseudomonadales > Pseudohongiellaceae > UBA9145. Next base: position 29,070 of record JABMOK010000011.1, read on the forward strand.
CTTTTCTTAATAGATGTATCGGACTTAATAATTTGTTGACCATGAAGTAGTTGAGAAACAGAACAAGTGCCGCAAGTGAAACCCCTACGTATAGCACAACATAATTAAAGTTATTGTCGTCAAAGAAGCGTTGATACAGGTAGAAGTCATATCCGCCGGTTTTTACCATGATGATTTCTTCATCGTTAATCAAGCGAACTTCAGCTTCGCTGGTAAGGGTTCTATTGTAGAGCGACTCATCAACATTGAGTCGGTTTTCATTGTCAGAGCTCCAGCGCATTATGGGATTGTGGATATTGATGCTCCAATTAAGTTCGCCGGCGAGGCGCATCGCGTTGCTCAAATTTGGCGGGGTACCTATATCGAGGATGACCGATTCTATGTTGCGAGTAAAATAGTCAGGAATGGTTTCAATTGCATTGATATTTTGATTTACCGTGCGTAATGAAATTGAAAGAATTAGGAAAAACAGAATAATAGTTATTCCGAAAATCAGCAGTAAACGAAGGAAAAGCGATCGCCTTACGCTTTGAATCATTGCTGTCATATTTGCTCGCCGACAAAAGTATAGCCGCGTCCCCAGACGGTTTTAATAAACCGTGGTGTCTTGGAAGTGTCGCCTAGCTTATGTCGTAATCGGCTAACCAATGTGTCTACAGCTCTGGAAAATAATTCGGCATCGATTCCCCGTAGTCGATTCATTAACTCGTCACGCGTAAAGGTCTTGTTGGGAAACTGCATGAACAGGATCAGCAATTCGTATTCCATTGTGGTTAGATCGAGAACGGCACCATCTAATTTGACTTCCCTGCGCGAGGGTTCCACTTCGAGGCCGTTGATAGGTTTGATGTCCCGGAGAGTATTGTCGTCACTACTGCGGCGCAGGATATTGTGAATACGTGCCACCAGTTCCCGTGGCTCGAACGGCTTTGGCAAATAGTCGTCGGCACCTAACTCAAGGCCAACGATGCGATCGGTTACCTCGGCATGGGCGGTAAGCATCAATATGGGCAACTGGCCATAGATAGAAGATTTTGCACGAATTTCCCGGCAAATCTCGAAGCCATCTTTCTCCGGAAGCATGACGTCGAGGATTAACAGATCGGGCTTTATCTTCTTTAACAGCTCAAATCCCTTGGTTGGAGTCACGGCGACGTGGGCTGTCATGTCATATCTCTCGAGATACTGAGTGAGTAGTTGTCCCAGTTTTTCGTCATCATCAATGATCAAAATTTGTTTCATTGGCTATCCAGCTAATGCAGGGGCCAGGATGAAATATCGAGGCATTAGGCAATAGTACGAATTCAATCTGATGAAATCAATTATGGTGTATGATGTGGCGCTTTATGATTTCAAACTAAAACCCTCAAGCCGATGATTTCACTGAACAATATTATGCTAATGCGTGGTTCTCAGATTCTACTGAGAGACGTCAGCCTGGTGATACACAAGGGCGAGTCCATCGGCATCATTGGCAGGAATGGCTGTGGTAAAACCAGTCTGTTCAAGGCGCTGAGCGGGGAGATAGCACTGGAAGAGGGCGAAATCGAAATGCCTAATTGGCTTCGCTGCTCCTCTATGGCACAGGAAACGCCGGGTAGCAGTAGAAGCGCTCTGGATTTTGTGATCGATGCGCATGAGGAATACCGCAGGCTGGAAACCAGCATCGGCGAAGCAGAGGAGCAGGGCGATGACAACCGTTTGGCGATGCTAATCGGTAAGCTGGAGGAGATTGATGGCTACGCTGTCAAGCATCGGGCTGAGCAATTGCTCTCAGGACTGGGATTCGCCGTTGATGATTTCCACCGACCAGTGAGCAGTTTTTCCGGAGGCTGGCGTGTCAGGCAAAATTTAGCCGCGGCGCTGATGTGCCCCTCGGACCTATTAATGCTCGATGAGCCGACTAACCATCTGGATCTTGAGGCTACCATCTGGCTGGAGCAATGGCTGCAACATTATCAAGGCACTATCCTGCTCATTCCACATGATCGAACCTTTCTCGATTCTGTCATTGATAAGGTAATTAGTTTTGAGAATTGCAAGCTAGACGTCTACAAAGGGAATTACAGCGCCTATGAAAAACAACGAGCAGCAAGAATGGCACTGCAACAGGCTTTGTATGAAAAGCAGCAGGAGCGGCGCGCAGAAATAGAAGGCTTTGTCCGGCGTTTCAGCGCCAAGGCAACCAAGGCCAGGCAGGCACAGAGTCGCCTGAAAGAACTAAATCGCATGCAGGAAATAGCGCCGGCTCATGTTGATTCGCCGTTTCAATTTCAGTTCCCCGAACTCGGCCAGCTGCCGGCGTATTTGCTGCAGATGGAATCCCTGGCTATCGGATATGATTCCCCTCTGGTGGAAAAGATAAGCCTCAATATTCGCTCGGATTCCCGCTTCGGTCTGCTCGGATTTAATGGCAATGGCAAGTCGACCTTACTTAAGGTGCTTGCGGGTCAGATGCCGGCGCTGGGCGGTGAACTTGTCAAAGCCAAGAAACTTCGCATCGGTTACTTTGCCCAGCATCAAGTGGATGAACTGGATCAGCTGGCCACGCCGATGCAATTACTACAGAACGAGGAGAGGAAGGCGACGGATCAAGAAATCAGAGATTTTCTCGGGGGCTTTGATTTTCGCGGGTCAAGAGTAGACGAGGTGATTTCAATTTTTTCCGGCGGCGAAAAGGCGCGTTTAGCTCTGGCAAAAGTGGCCTGGCAGAAGCCGAATTTTCTATTGCTCGACGAGCCAACCAATCATCTGGACCTGGAGATGTGCCACGCGCTGACGGTAGCCTTACAGCAGTATCAGGGAGCAATGATGATCGTTTCCCACGACAGACATTTGTTGGTCAATACGGTGGATGAGTTCTATTCGATTCACCAGGGGAAATTCACGGAATTTAAGGGTGACTTGAAGGATTATGAAAGGTGGCTAAGTCATCAATCCAATGCAGGCTACGAAGAGGAGCTTGGCGGCAGCGAACTGCAGACATCAAAACTGGACAAGAAAGAAAAACGGCAACAGGCCGCTGCCAGCAGAGAACAACTTGCTCCATTGAAACGTCAGGAGAGGGCAATCGAATCGGAGATTGACAAGGTTCACCTCGCGCTTAAGAAAATCGAAGAGGCCCTTATTGATGAGGCGCTCTACACGGCGGCGCAGAAACCCAAACTCAATGATTTGCTGCAACAACAGGGAAAGCTAAAGACCCGGCTTAACGAAAGGGAAGAGAAGTGGCTAACGATTCAGGAAGAAATTGCCGCTTTTGATTGAGTCTTTAGAAATATATACCCCGATCATAAAATCCCGTTTCCAACAGCCCGCCATGACCCGGTATCCTCGCTCTGCGAGGGCAAAGCTGTAATCTCCAGATCCGGCGCCGACGTCAACAATAGTTGAGCCTGGGGGTAAATCCAGTAGTTCGAGCAATTTTGAGCTGATGCGCGGGTCCGCCGCCCGTGTGGAGGTATAAGTCTTGCCAATAATGTAATATTCGGTGGGGCATCTATTCAGGACATTACACGAGTACTTGAATTTAGTGAAATTGAACCTATCTACTATCTATCCTGTCCGTTAACAAATTCCGCCTATTCATTTACCTCCGGGCACAAGAGGGTAATTCGCGATGAAACTATTACAATCTCTACTTTTCGGCCTCAGCGTTTTCTCGGCGACATCGTTTGGCTATGGGCAGACGGCGGACTATAGCCAATTCAAAACAGACGATGAAGAGAACAATATTGAAATATTCAAGCAGACCAGTCCTTCTGTGGTAAACATCACCAACTCTCGCCTGGTGCGTTCGTACTACTCACTGAACCCGCAAGAGGTTCCACAGGGCAGTGGAACCGGTTTTGTCTGGAGTAAGGAAGGCTATATCGTGACTAACTTTCACGTCGTTCAGCAGGCTGAACGGGTTACGGTCACCATGCAGAACGGAACAACCTATGACGCCACCGCCGTCGGCGCCGATCCGGACAAAGATCTGGCGGTCCTGAAAATTGATGCCCCGGGGGAAGATCTGGTTCCGGTCAGGCCAGGAGATTCATCACTGCTGGAAGTGGGGCGGAAAGTAATTGCCATCGGCAATCCCTTCGGACTCGATACCACGATGACAGTTGGTGTGGTCAGCGCTCTGGGGCGAGAAATAGATTCTGTCAGCCGGCGCAAAATTGGCGATGTTATTCAGACCGATGCGGCGATTAATCCTGGCAACTCCGGCGGCCCGCTGTTGAATTCTTTAGGTCAGTTGATTGGCGTTAATACCGCAATCTACAGTCCCAGTGGCGCCAGTTCCGGGATAGGATTTGCAATACCAGTGAATACGGTAAAAAGAGTCGTGCCAGAACTTATCGCCTACGGCAGAGTGCAGACCCCGGTGTTAGGCATCGTACAAATTCCGCAAGCCGACTATTACCGTCAACTGTGGGGCATCGACGGCGTCATAGTGATGGATGTGGTGGATGGCAGCGATCCTGCGCGTATGGGAATGCGTGGTCTATCTCGCAGTCAGCGGGGGACAATACAATTGGGAGATGTCATCGTTGATATCGGTGGTAAACCTGTCCGCAACGAGAATGACTATGCCGATATTATGGAGCAGTACAAGCAGGGAGATATAGTTAAAGTGCAAACCCGACGGGATAACCGCTTGCTGGAATACGATATTAAATTGCAGGCGCCGACAAGAAGTCGCTAGACCTCTCGGTTTTTTCTAGCGCTTCTCCAGCATGGATCGGGCCACTTGAATGGCGGCTCGAACCTGTTCCGGTGCGGTGCCACCAATATGATTTCTGGCGTTGACCGAGCCCTCCAGTGTGAGCACCTGAAAAACATCGTCTTCAATTAATTCAGAGAAAGACTGCAGCTGCTCGAGTGTCAGTTCTGCCAGATCTTTTTTCTGCTCGATGCCGAAAGCGACAGATTTCCCAACGACTTCATGGGCATCTCTAAACGGCATGCCTTTCTTCACCAGATAGTCCGCCAGGTCTGTTGCCGTCGCATAACCCTGTTTCGCGGCTTGATACATCAGGTCTGCATTGCAAGTAATCGCCGGTATCATTTCGCTGTAGGCATACAAACAGTCTTTGACTGTATCCAGCAGGTCGAATACCGGCTCCTTGTCTTCCTGATTGTCCTTGTTATAGGCCAGTGGCTGTGACTTCATGAGGGTTAATAATGACATCATGTGTCCATACACTCTGCCGGTTTTGCCTCGTACCAATTCGGGTACATCCGGATTCTTTTTCTGTGGCATTATCGATGAGCCAGTACAAAATCGGTCGGGAAGATCGATAAAACCAAATTGAGCCGACGTCCACAGCACCAATTCCTCGGAAAACCGGGAAAGATGCATCATTAACATACTGGCGAACGCCGCGAGCTCGATGGCGAAATCCCGATCGCTAACCGAATCCAGTGAGTTTCTTGTGGGGCCATCGAATCCGAGCAATTGCGCGGTATATTCCCGATCAATAGGGTAAGTAGTACCGGCTAATGCCGCCGCACCTAAAGGTGACAGGTTGACTCTTTTGCGGCAGTCCAGCAGGCGCGCATAGTCTCGCGTTAACATTTCGTACCAGGCCATCATATGATGACCAAAGCTAACCGGTTGCGCCGTTTGTAAATGCGTGAAGCCTGGCATAATCGTATCGGCCTGGGCGTCTGCAAGATTCACCAGTGCCAGCTGCAGTTTAACGATCAAATCTGCGACCTGGTCAATTTCATCGCGCACATACAGTCTAAGATCCGTAGCAACCTGATCGTTACGAGAGCGGCCGGTGTGTAATTTCTTGCCGACATCTCCAATCCGCTTGGTCAGCTGGGCCTCCACATTCATGTGCACGTCTTCCAGGGCGATTGACCATTCGAACTTGTCATTCTGAATATCGTCTCTGATAGACTCGAGGCCGTGGAGAATCTGCTGCAACTCCTGCGCAGTTAGAATGCCCACCTTGTGTAGCATCCTGGCATGGGCTATCGAGCCGTTTATATCGTGACGATACAGGCGACGGTCAAATTCCACCGATGCGGTAAATCGCTCCACGAAGGCGTCTGTGGCTTCGGTAAATCTGCCACCCCAGAGTTTAGTTGGATCTTTCTTGTCAGTCATAGCTCGATTACACGGTACATGAACGTTATCAGGCCGCTTAAACAGGCGCCCTTTATCAGCGCGCGATTATAACAGGATAGCTAAAGCTTAATAAGCACAGTGATTGATCATAAGGGCTAATCATAGAGCGTGGCTAATAATAGAGAATGATTAATCATAGTGAGCGGTCATTCGGCATGACAGGCCGTTATGAAATCAGGTTTTTAGAGGAACAGTAACGCCAGTTCGGACAAATGTGGGGAATTGCCGTAAAATGCGCCTATGTCTGAATTTGAAAGCGTATTAGTGAGCCTATGTCATCGAAAATCCTGAGAATCGCCACCCGTAAAAGTCCTCTCGCTCTGTGGCAGGCCCATTATGTGAGAGACGCCCTGCAGCGGGCGCACAGCGAGCTGAGTGTAGAACTGGTAGCCATGAGCACCCGTGGCGACAAGATTCTGGATACCCCGCTTGCCAAGGTGGGCGGCAAGGGCCTGTTTGTCAAAGAGTTAGAGCATGCCTTGTTGGAGGATCGGGCCGACATCGCGGTACATTCCATGAAAGATGTGCCGATGGAATTTCCGCAGGGTTTGGGTCTGGCAATTATTTGCCAGCGGGAAGACCCGGCAGACGCCTTCGTATCCAATCAATTCGCCAGTTTTGCCGATTTGCCTCTGCATGCAAAAGTCGGAACCTCCAGCTTCAGGCGCCAATGCCAATTACGCGAATTGCGTCCCGATCTGGTGATTGCCGACCTGCGTGGCAATGTGGGAACGCGATTAGGCAAGCTCGATGCAGGGGAATACGATGCCATTATTCTGGCGGCCGCAGGCTTGAAAAGATTGGAGCTTGGCGATCGCATCAAACAACGGCTGGCATACAGTGAATGCCTGCCAGCGGGAGGCCAGGGTGCAGTCGGAATCGAATGTCGCAGTCAGGATCTGGAGACACTGAAGCTGATTGATTGCCTGCATCACAATGAGACAGCTGCAGTGGTTGTCGCGGAACGGGCTGTTAATGCGCGCCTGCAGGGGGGTTGTCAGGTGCCTATCGCCGCTTTTGCGGAATTAGAGGGCGAGGTTCTTCACCTGCGCGCCTTGGTGGGGAATCTGGATGGCAGTCGGATAATTCGAAGTGAGATTCGCGGTGACGTTCATCAGGCAGAGCAGCTGGGCTTAACAGTGGCTGAAGACTTATTGTCCCAGGGAGCGGAAGAAATTCTTGCTGCTCTGAGGGAATAGCTTTGGGTAACACTTGCCTGAGCCGTTGTGGGCTGTAGCCATAAACAAAAGGTCTATCAATGAGTTCTGATTCGCTCACCGGTCTTCATGTGTTAATTACGCGACCCACTGAGCAACAGCAAGCGCTGCGGGAATCCATCGAAAGTCATTCGGGCAAGGTTCTGAGTCTGCCGTTGATAGAGATTCAGGCACTGCAACAGGCAGATGCCATTCAAGCAATTACTGAGCAGATCCAACAGCTTGGTCATTATCAAATTCTTATCTTTGTCAGCAGTAATGCAGCTAAATTTGCCGGGCGATTAATCGCTGATTCCTGGCCACAGTTTCCCCCTGGTTTGAGTACGATTGCAGTCGGCCCGGCTACGGCAAAAACACTCAGTCTTCTATTGGATGTGGACATCATCCAGCCCGGCGACGGAGCGACCAGCGAAGATCTGCTTAAACTGTCTCTGCTCGATGATGTCGGGGGCAAAAAAATAGCGATTGTACGCGCGCAAGGCGGCAGGGAATTGCTGGCGGAAACATTGCGAGCGAGGGGTGCGCAGGTGGACTATCTGGAAGCCTATCGACGTACGCCGGTTGATTATGATGCGAGCGAATTTTGTCAGCGGCTAAAGACAGCCGGGGTCAATGTGTTGAGCGTGACAAGCAGTGAGTCGCTGCATAGATTACAAACTATGCTGGCCGATAACAAAGAACAAATGAGTCTGTTACCATTGCTGGTACCGTCCGAGCGAATCGCTCTGCAAGCCCGGGAAATAGGCTTTGCGAAGGTGGTAAACGCCAATGGTGCTGACCCTGAAAATTTTTTGCGAGCACTGGAATTATTGGCCAGCAGCAACTAGCGCAGTGTCCTTATGGAACAGTGGCCTTATGGAGCAGTGTCCTTATAGATTAGTATCCTTATAGAGCAGTGTGCTGAATTTGAGCAAGCGGTAGAAAAATAGTTAATAGGCAGACAGTGACAGAATCAGCAGAAACACCCAAAATTCTGGAAGAGCTTTCCAGGAGCAACACGGCCACAGCGGGAAGTCGCTCGAGTCGACAACAGCGAACAGCGCGCCGGCGCATTGTGATTGTAGTTATCCTGTTTCTGCCGGTCGTGGCCGGTGTTGTTTTTCTGGGCTATCAACAGCTTTCATTGCGATCACAATTAGGTGCATTGCAGCTTGAAAATCAACAGCTCGACCAAACACTGAGCCAGCAAAATTCGGCGCTACAACAGTTGCGTCAAGATCAACTTGCCATCCCGCAGTCATTAGAAGTTGACGACTCAATTGTACGAGAACTTGAAGTCAGGGTGAATCAGGAGTTTAGTCAACTTACTCAGCGGATTTCCGAATTACAGGATCAGCAGTTACAGGATCGGCAGTTACTTGGCGCGGTGCAGTCGGATCAGGAATGGAAAATACTGGAAGCTGAATACCTGCTCGGCATTGCCAAGCAGAAACTGCAATTGGAAAATGACGTGGATACGGCAGTCGTATTACTGGAGCAAGCAGATCAGGCTTTGCTTGCCTCGGATAACCGTAATATTTTCGCCGTACGACAAGCAATCGCAAGCGACCTATTGATGTTGAAAAGCGTAGAGACACTGGATCGCGAGGGGATATATCTACGAGTCGATAATCTTCTAACGCAAATAGATACAATCGATTTAGTCGCTTCGATGCGGCAAAACTTTCAGAGCAGAGCGGATGAAGAAGCCGAAGCCGTACAATTAAAGAGTGGCACTGCCAGCATCATCGATTCCAGTTTGGAATTTTTGGGTTCAATTTTTGTGTGGCGGAAATGGGATGAGACACCGCAGGCCATGTTAGCTCCAGGCCAGGATGCGCTCATTAAGCAAAGCCTGCAGTTGATGCTAGGGCAGGCTCAGCTTGCGCTGTTAATGGCTGACAATAGTCTTTATCAACAATCGTTGAGCAAGAGCAAGGACTGGATTCAGCGTTATGCCGTAATAGATTCGACCGCAGGCCAAGCTCTCGCGCGCGAGTTAGATCAACTCATGGCTATTGATATAGATCCCTCGATGCCTTCTATAAACCAGTCGCTGTCTCTCATTAGTCAACTTGTCGCAAGTGAGCGCTGAAGCCGCTTATGATCAAGCTTTATATATTTAGTCTTCTGGTCATTGTTCTGGCGCTTCTGGTAAGCCTGTATCTGGGTTTTCCCGCCGATCCCGGTTATCTGCTGATCGCCTTTGGAAGTTATACATTCGAAACCAGTTTGTTCGCATTGCTTATTGCTCTCGCCCTGATCTACTTGCTGGTTAAATTTCTGCTGATTATTTTCCACTGGGCAAACCCCTGGCAACTGGTTCGCGCTGGCCGCAGATTCAATCGATATCGAAAAGCGAAGGCGCGCAGTAATACCATAGAAGGGCTATTGTATTTTACTCGAGGAAACTGGAATTCCAGTTATAGGTTACTTATAAGCAGCGTGAATGACGCAGACGCCAGTGTTATAAACTATCTTGCCGCCGCCTATGCTGCTTATCAGCAAGATGATGAAAATTCATGGGTAAAATGTCTGGAAAAAGCCGAACAGGAATATCCTGCGGCACGATCCACGATAAATTCTCTGAGGGCACAACTTCTATTCAAGTCAGATCAATTAGAACAATGCGTAGCTGTTTTGCAACAATTGAAAACCAGCTCGCTCAATGATTCTTCCCTATTGCAGTTATTGAAGGAGGTCTATTTAAAACTTGAAGACTGGGAGCAGATGGAAAAGTTGCTCCCGAGCCTGGAGAAAAATAAAGTAGTCGATGACAATGAATTGGAGCGGATTCGTATACGAGTGTTTATGGAGAAACTCTATGGAGCATCTAACATTGATGGTGGCAGCTCTGATGCCGATGAGGCGATAAGTCAGCTTGCCAAATTATGGAAGAAGGCGCCAGCAAATTACAGGAAAGATGAAAGGGTTGTAAAACACTATTCAGAAATATTATTTAAGTTCGATCAAAAAGAAGCTGCCGCCAAGTCTATCGAATCAGCTCTGGAAAAGAGCTGGAGCGACTCTTTGATAATCCATTATGGTGAACTTGATTTTGGCAGTAGCCAAAAGCAACTTCATCAGGCGGGGAACTGGTTAAAGGCCAGGCCCGGAAATGCGAAACTATTACTCACTTTAGGTCGGCTATCTCTGCGCAGTGAATTGTGGGGCCAGGCCAGTGAATATTTTCAAGCGAGCATACAGGCTGCTCCGTCGGCAGATGCCTATGGCGAGCTTGGTCGCTTGCTAAAAAGTCTTGGAAAAACAGCAGAGGCCGAAGAGAATCAGCAAAAATTTATTGCCTTATTGGGGGCAGAGTTGCCAGAGCTGCCTCTGCCATCGATAACTGACAAAAATCTATAATTGGGCAGGGATCGCCGCGCAAAAAGCTGCGCCACTATTTTTTCAGTAACCAGTTCTGCTTAGTCATCAGCCTGATCGATACCAAGCTCTTGCCATATTTCATCGACTCGATTCTTGACTTCTTCGCTCATGCTGATTGTGGACCCCCATCGACGCTGGGTCTCTCCCTCAATTTTATTGGTTGCATCCAGGCCCATCTTTGAGCCCAGGCCAGATACCGGAGAGGCAAAGTCCAGATAGTCTATTGGTGTGTTCTCGATAAGCACCGTGTCGCGAGACGGATCCATGCGTGTAGTGATGGCCCAGATCACATCATCCCACTTGCGGATGTCAACATCGTCATCTACAACAATAACAAATTTCGTGTACATGAATTGGCGAAGGAAAGACCAAACTCCCATCATTACTCGTTTGGCATGACCGGGATATTGTTTCTTCATACTGACTACGGCAAGCCGGTAGGAGCAGCCTTCGGGAGGTAAGTAGAAATCTACAATTTCCGGAAATTGTTTTTGTAATAAGGGTACAAATACTTCATTCAGTGCAACACCCAGCATTGCCGGTTCATCTGGCGGCCTGCCGGTATAAGTACTGTGATAAATTGGATCTTTGCGATGAGTGATGCAGGTGACGGTGAATACTGGAAATTTTTCGACTTCGTTATAGTAGCCAGTATGATCCCCATAAGGGCCTTCCTCAGCCATTTCGCCGGGTTCGATAACACCTTCCAAAACAATTTCGGCGCTGGCCGGAACTTGTAAATCATTCGTGAGTGATTTAACCACGTCAGTTTTGCTTCCGCGTAACAATCCGGCGAATGCGTATTCAGAAAGGGTATCCGGTATTGGGGTTACTGTAGCCAGAATAGTTGCCGGGTCTGCTCCTATTGCAATGGAAACAGGAAAGGCCTCTCCCGGGTGTTTCTGCTGCCATTCTCTGAAATCCAGCGCGCCACCTCGATGAGACAGCCAGCGCATAATCAGCTTGTTGGGCCCCAGTAGTTGCATGCGATAGATGCCGAGGTTCTGCCGTTCTTTTTCAGGTCCTCTGGTAATGACCAGGGGCCAGGTTACTAGGGGTGCAACGTCGCCAGGCCAGCAGGTTTGAATAGGCAGAAAAGACAGATCGACATCGTCCCCTTGAAGAACTACCTCCTGACAGGGAGCCGATTTCTTCACATTGGGTGAAATATTCAGTACACTTTTATAGCTGGGAAGAGATTGCCACAAGTCTTTCCAGCCAGTGGGCGGAGTGGGTTCTTTCAAGAATGCCAATAGGTTGCCGACGTCACGCAGGCCGGAAATATCTTCCTGACCCATGGCCAGAGCAATGCGTCGGGTATTGCCGAATAGATTTGCCAGCAGAGGAATTTTCGATCCCTTCGGGTTTTCAAACAGCAGGGCGGGACCGTTGCTGCGCAAGGTGCGATCGCTAATCTCGGTTACTTCCAGATACGGATCGACTTCAGTCTGGATACGCTTAAGCTCACCCTCTTTCTCGAGTAAATCGATGAAGTCTCGCAAATCTTTAAATGACATAAATCGCTTTCTGCTTGCTTGGCGCGTAGGGAGAAAACAGGAATCGCTTAGCGCATGTACACTATTTGCGCTTCATCGAGGCAAAGAATTCCTCATTGGTTTTGGATTCTTTTAACTTGTCCAGAATAAATTCTGTGGCTGCAACATCTTCCATGGAGCTTAGCAATTTTCGCAGAATCCACATGCGTTGTAATTCGTCTTCGGAAGTCAGTAATTCCTCTCTGCGTGTTCCGGAGCGGCGCACGTTAATGGCGGGATAAATGCGCTTCTCTGCAATCTTTCGATCCAGGTGTAACTCCATGTTACCCGTGCCCTTAAATTCTTCGTAGATTACCTCGTCCATCTTTGAGCCGGTCTCGATAAGCGCAGTCGCGATAATAGTCAGACTGCCGCCCTCTTCAAGATTACGTGCTGCACCGAAGAAGCGCTTCGGGCGCTCGAGTGCATGGGCATCGACACCGCCAGTCAATACTTTGCCTGATGATGGAATAATTGTGTTGTAGGCTCGCGCCAAACGGGTGATGGAGTCGAGCAGGATAATCACGTCTTCTTTGTGTTCTACCAGACGTTTGGCTTTCTCAATAACCATCTCCGCAACCTGAACGTGTCTTGATGGTGGTTCATCGAAAGTGCTCGCTACGACTTCGCCTCTTACCGAGCGCTGCATCTCGGTTACTTCTTCGGGCCGTTCATCGATCAGCAAGACAATGAGCCGACACTCGGGATTATTTTTAGCAATCGATTGGGCCATATTTTGCAGGATAAGGGTTTTACCCGCCTTGGGTGGTGAAACAATCAGGCCGCGTTGTCCCTTTCCGATCGGAGCTGACAGGTCGATAACCCTGGCGCTAAGATCTTCTGTGCTGCCATTACCAACTTCCAGGATTAATCGTTCATCTGGAAATAGAGGGGTCAGGTTTTCAAACAGGATTTTATTCTTCGAATCTTCGGGGCTGCTGAAGTTGATTTCATGAATTTTCAGCAGTGCGAAATAGCGTTCGCCGTCTTTTGGGGGGCGAATCTTGCCGGAGACGGTATCGCCTGTGCGTAAATTGAAACGCCGAATCTGACTGGGTGATACGTAAATATCATCGGGGCCAGCTAAATAGGAAGAGTCCGCAGATCGCAAGAAGCCGAAACCATCTTGCAATATTTCCAGCACCCCGTCGCCGCTAATGTCTTCCCCGCTCTTGGCGTGTTTTTTTAGAATGGCGAAAATAATGTCTTGTTTGCGCGTGCGTGAGACATTGTCCAATCCCATTTCGTGGGCTGTTGCCAGTAATTCGGTGATTGGTTTTTGCTTGAGGTCGGTTAGATTCATGTTGTGGGGTCTTCTTGTATGATTAGGATAGTTTAGAGTTGGATAGCTAGGGCTAAGCCGCCTAAACCATTATTGGCATGCACATTTAAGTGACATAGATTAATTTTGTGAAATTTTAGGGATTGGTTTTTGGGTTAGAATTTTTTAGGTCTTATTTTTTGGATATTATGTGTATTGGGGAGTAGTAATTCGATGAAACTAATTATCGATATGCTTATGTCGTACCAAGCGCGGGATTAAAAGTACTCAGCGCTCTTTCTTTCTATATCGGTAATTAACTTAGGGACTGTAGCTTTTTTGAAAACTTGCCCAACGATTTCTGCAATATAGACCTACTCGACTCTTGTGTCTAGAAAAATATGACCAGAAAAATGTCTGGACTGATATTGGAATTCTTATTTACTAATTAGGTTAGATTCAGAAGGTCAGGCAAGCGGCCCGCTAGTCGAAGGGAATTCGTAGAATAATTTGAATTGCTTTCTTGTTCGACTATCTCGGCTTCTACCGGGGTCAATCGACCTGAATCTCGCACATCCTGTGGTGTCTCAAGGATAAATGAGACACCACATTAGACGCAATTTAGATCACGCTGTCAATAAAAGCGGACAGTTGGGACTTCGAGAGCGCGCCAACTTTTGTTCCTGCCAGGTCACCATTGTTAAAAATCAGCAGGGTTGGGATGCCTCGAATGCCATATTTTGGGGCAGTATCGGTATTGGCATCGACATCCATCTTGCAAATCTTCAGTTTGCCGTCGTATTCGCCTGCCAGTTCTTCCAGTACCGGTGCAATCATCTTGCAGGGACCACACCATTCAGCCCAGAAATCCACCAGTACGGGGCCTTCGGCCTGTAATACATCTTGTTCAAAACTACTATCAGAGATGTGAACGATATTGCCGCTCATGTGTTTTTTCCTTCTATTAGCACGGTTTGCTTGGTAAATGAGAATCTGTCTTCGAAGTGAAGTGCTCGATTACGTTAATAATGCCTATGATAAGGCCAAATATTCAGGTTTCAAGTGGCAAAAGCTATTCACTCACAGTTTGTCGCTGCGGCCTGACTATCAGGCCGTTACAGGCTTGTCACTGCGGCAAAGGGTCTGTATCGACAATTACTTTGGTCTACTTTGGTCTACTTTGGTCTACTTTGGTCTACTTTGGTCTACTTCCGTCTTACTTCGGTCTTACTTCTGCAATAACCTGGCCGCTTTCTTGGCAAAATACGTGAGAATGGCGTCCGCGCCCGCGCGTTTAATGGCGATCAGGGACTCCATAGCTACCGCATCTTCATCCAGCCAACCATTTTGGGCGGCGGCCATGTGCATCGCGTATTCCCCACTAACTTGATAGACAAAGGTCGGCACACGAAATTCATTCTTAACCTTGCTGACGATATCAAGATAGGGCATTCCCGGCTTTATCATCACCATGTCGGCACCTTCGGCAAGATCCAGGGCAACTTCCTGCAGAGCCTCATCGCTGTTGGCAATATCCATCTGATAATTGTATTTATTACTCCCGCCCAGATTGTCGCTGGAGCCCACGGCGTCGCGAAATGGCCCGTAATAACTGGATGCATATTTGGCTGAATAAGCCAGAATTTTTGTGTGTATGTGCTTGTTCTCCTCCAGAATCAGCCTGATTGCGCCAATTCGGCCGTCCATCATATCCGAGGGAGCGACTATATCCGCGCCTGCCTCGGCATGGGATAAAGCCTGTCTGGCCAGTACTTCAACCGTCTCGTCGTTGAGCACATAGCCATTGCTATCGATAATGCCATCCTGACCATGGGTGGTATAAGGATCAAGCGCAACATCGGTGATAATTCCAAGTTCCGGGAACCTGGACTTCAATTCTCGTACCGCAGTTTGCACCAGACCCTGATTGTTATAGGCTTCTTTGCCGGTTGCTGATTTTGTTGAAGCATCAGGCGATGGAAACAGCGCGATTGCGGGTATGCCCAACTCCACCAATTCCTTCGCTTCAATCAGTAATTCATCGATACTTAGCCGCGAAATGCCGGGCATGGAATCGATCGGCTGTCGTTGTTTTTCGCCCTCGACAATAAAAAGGGGGTAAATCAGGTCATCTGTGCTCAGGCGTGTTTCGCGCATTAGACGCCGGCTGAACTCATCGCGACGCATGCGACGCATTCGGTTCGTTGGAAACTTGCGACTGAAATCAAAATTGGACACAGATAAGAATCTCTTAATTTATGCTATATAAGGGCTTAGTTTAATTTTTTTTAGAATTCAGCCAAATTTAACTATCTGACTAATTCTATCTCGTTAAGCAATTGCAACTGGTTTATAGCATATCGAATTAGCTTGGCAAGGATTATATTCCAGATTCAAGCGTGCGTCTTTATACCTGGCGCACTCCGTTTATGAGCAATACTGAAGGATTTGAGCGCGTGAACAAGAGTAAATTTATTGTAGTAGGGCTTTTGCTGCTGGCTATTGCCAGCTACCTTACATTCGATCTTGGCCAGTATATAACTCTGGAATTCGCTCAGTCCCGCCTTGCCAGTATTCAGCAATTCAAGGGCGAGAATTTCGGCTTAACGGCGTTAATCTATTTCCTGGGATATGTCGCTGTAGTGGCCTTATCAATTCCTGGTGCAGTAATCGTAACCCTACTGGGCGGTGCCGTCTTCGGTGTGTTATGGGGAAGCTTAATAGTTTCCTTTGCCAGCAGCATCGGCGCAACTCTGGCATTTCTGGTATCTCGCCTGCTATTACGTGACTGGGTACAGGCCAAATTCGCTGACTATCTGGCGCCGGTCAATAAAGGCATTGAGAAAGACGGCAATTTCTATTTGTTTAGTATTCGAATGGTGCCTTTGTTCCCATTCTTTATGGTTAATCTACTCATGGGCCTGACTTCGATACCCGCGGCGTCTTTCTACATCGTGAGTCAGGTGGGGATGTTATTGGGCACCGTCGTTTATGTGAATGCCGGGTCGGAGTTGGCTCAGATAACATCCCTATCCGGCCTGGTGAGTGCTCCGCTTATTCTTTCCTTCGTGCTGCTTGGTGTGTTTCCGCTATTGGCAAAGAGTTTCATTGCTTTTATTGGGCGAAATAAAATCATGAAGAAGTTCGCGAAGCCAAAAAAGTTTGATGCCAACGTTGTCGTAATTGGAGCCGGCTCGGCGGGATTGGTTACCGCGCTGATTGTCGCCGGAGCCAAAGCGAAGGTTGTACTGATAGAAAAACACAAGATGGGCGGTGATTGCTTGAACACGGGTTGTGTGCCAAGCAAGGCCATCATTCGCAGTGGACGTATCATGTCTTATATTCGCCGAGCGGAGGAATTTGGCATCGAAGGCGCGCAAGCTCAGGTCAATTTCGCGCAAGTTATGCGACGCGTCCAGGGGATAATCAAAGCCATTGAGCCCCATGACTCGGTAGAAAGATTCACTTCACTTGGCGTGGAATGTGTAATCGGAGAGGCCCGTATCGAATCGCCTTATACCGTTTCGGTCAATGGGCGTCGCATCAATACCCGCTCGATCGTATTGGCAACCGGTGCCAGGCCACTACTGCCGCCAATTCCCGGGCTCGAGCAAATTGACTATTTAACGTCCGATTCGATCTGGTCGCTGCAGGAATTGCCTTCGCGCTTGCTGATAGTCGGAGGCGGCCCGATTGGTTGTGAATTGGCACAGGCGTTCAGTAATCTGGGCTCACAAGTAACCCAGGTAGACATGGCAGAACGGATTATGCCGAGGGAGGATGAAGAGGTCTCTGAGTTAGTCATGCAGCAATTCAAACGGCAGGGAATAAATGTGCTTACCGGCCATCGCTTGCTGAAATTTGGCTCAGCCGATGGTGAGTCCTACATGGAAGCGGAGCATCAAGACAAAACTGTGCGAGTAGAGTTCGACAAGGTGTTATTGGCTGTTGGACGCAAAGCGAATGTTGAAGGCTTTGGACTCGAGGACTTGAAATTGGTCCTGAACAAGCAGGGCACTGTGCAGGTTAATGAATATCTGCAAACCAGTTACCCTAATATCTATGCATGTGGTGATGTAACCGGGCCGTATCAGTTTACACATATGGCGTCTTTTCAGGCCTGGTTCGCCTCGCTTAATTCCATGCTAGGTGGTCTTTGGCGATCTAAAGTTAATTACAATGTGGTGCCCTGGGCAACGTTTACCGACCCCGAGGTTGCCAGAGTAGGGCTTAGCGAACAGGAAGCGATAGATCAAAATATTGCTTACGAGGTCACTCGCTATGAGATGGATCACCATGACAGATCACTAGCCGATGGAGAGGCGCACGGTTTTATCAAAATTCTTACCGTCCCCGGTAAAGACAAAATTCTTGGCGTAACCATTGTTGGTTATCATGCGGGAGAGCAGATCGGGGAGTTTGTATTCGCCATGACACACGGCATGGGTCTGAAGAAGATATCCGCCGTTACGCATATCTATCCAACGTTGTTAGAGGCTAATAAATTTGCGGCCAATGCCTGGCGCAGCGCCAGATTACCACAGAAGTATTTCCCTTTGGCGGAGAAGTTTTTTAAATGGCGACGAGGATAAGCCAGCGTTGAGTAATGCTGGTTATGGTTTGTTGCTACTGGCCGAAATTTTATTTGGCTGTGGCATCAGGAGTACGAAAGGCGATAAACAGGCAAATGCCGAACAAGACAGCGAAAGCGACCAGGGCCATTTCCGGAATCGATAACAAGCCAAGGAAGCGGTACTTAACTTCTGCGCAATTACCATCACCCTTGAGCAGAAAGCTGAGGGTTTCCATAAACGGAAAGTTATCGAAAATATAGGTAAGGCCAGGCCCGCAGGCCGGCACCTGATCTTCCGGCAGATGCTGTAACCAAATCTGCCGACCCGCAAAATAGCTACCAAACACACACATAGACGCGGCCAGGAATGCGTACAGTCGTTGCCCGGCCGGGGCAGGATTGTGAATAGCACTGATCAGGCATACAAAGCCGCATAATATGACAAAAACCCGTTGCGTGATGCACAGGCCGCAAGGGGACAAGAACATGACATGCTCCATATAGAGCACTATCCCAATAGTAATTACGCAAACTATAAACAGACCTATGTTGATTTGTCGGTTGCCGGGAATTGTCAATGTCATCAAGTTCTCCTAAGCGCTCTGTTGAGTCTGCTCTAATCTGGGTGTTCTACGATCAATTCAGGCTGAACAGTTTACACGGTTCAGTCTTGCTTTGAAAATCGCCAAGTCCTTGCAAAATCTACAAGGGAAAATAATCTACGCCTTATTCCAGTTTTCTAAAAATTCGTCGAAGCCTATAGTGTCTTGTGCTTCAATTTTCTTTTGTTTTAACAAGGAGGCGGAAGCCGTGTCCCGCATCATTTGTGCGGATTCTTCGCTTAAGCCGTTATGCTGAAAATAGTCTCTGTGAGCGCGGGATTGTCGCATCGAAAACTCAAAGAATGACAATTGGCCCTCTTTCATGTCTTTAAGAATGCGGCCGGAAGGAGTGAGTTCGGAATTTTCTATCTTTTCGAATTGTGCGCTCAGGCTGTTTTGATAGTCATCGCCGGCATGAATATGATCCAGTATCGAAGCGCTATGTGTCAGGTCTTGCAGAAATTCATTGGCCCATCGTCGCATCGGTACAGGAGAGCCTTCCAGTTTTAATTCCAGTTCCGGGTCGCGGCCTTGCTCCACAACCAATGCGAGATTACTCGCCACTTCGAAATATTCCTGTTCATGGCACTCGGGACTGTCGCTTAACAGGCAATGTAATAAAAAGGTATCGAGAAAGCGAATCTGTTCTACGTCGATTCCCAGAGGCAGATAAGGATTTAAATCCAGGGCTCGTACTTCAATATACTCGATGCCTCTTTCTGTGAGTGCTTGTAATGGGCGTTCGTCATTTTTTACATTGCGCTTGGGGCGAATGGTGCTGTAGAACTCATTTTCTAACTGCAGCAAATTGGTATTGATTTGCAGATATTCGCCATCCTTTTTTTGGCCTATGGCTTCGTATTCAGGATAAGGCGTATGCATCGCCTGACTAAGACAATCAGCATAAGAAGACAATTCGTTATAACAAACGAACAGAGATTTTTGCGCCTCGCTCTTATAGCCAAGATTGCCCATTCGTAAACAAGTCGCGTAGGGTAGATACAGAGTATGCTCATCGAGTTCTTGCAGGTGGTGTTCTCGACCTTGCACAAAACATTTGCAGGCCGCCGGAGAAGCACCAAACAAATAGACGAGTAACCACGAATAGCGATGAAAGTTTCGAATCAGGTGCAGGTATTTTTGCGTTCTGAAGTCTTGCAGGGAGCCTTGATGAGCGCAATGCTTTTGGTAAGGCGACCAGAATGATTCGGGCATGGAAAAATTGTAATGCAAACCGGCAATCGCTTGCATCAAGCTGCCGTAGCGATGACTCAGGCCATGGCGGTACAGAGTTTTTAGTTTTCCCTTATTTGAGCTGCCGTACTGGGCTATCGGAATTTCGGCTTCGGCGCCCATTGGACAAGGCATGCTCGCCACCCACAGCATTTCATCATTTTCTAAATTCTGCAGAGTGAAACGGTGAGTGTCTTCCAGCATCTGTAGACATTCACTAATATTCCCATAGGCCGGTGTAATGAATTCCAGCAAGGCTTCGGAGAAATCGGTGGTGATAAAGGGATTGGTAAGCGTCGAACCCAGAACGGCAGGATGACTGAGGGAAGAAATATAACCCTCGGGAGTAATGCGCAGACTTTCTTTCTCTATTCCCCGCCGCACAATCCCCCACTCGGAATTGAATTCAGCTAGCTGATAGCGTTGTAGGCTCTCGTTAAATTGCTTACTCAAGATCTTTCCTGTTTCAAAGGTACTTGCCTCGGCCCGGCAGCCTGTATCGGTCGACGGGCTGTTAAAGGTGAGCGGCATTATGCCAAATATCTACAGGCAGCGCTAACTACGGATTCGCCTTGAGAAGTGGGCCCTCGAGCCCGAAATATCCGGACAAAATATTCAGTTAACTCAACAAGATAGTCCTGCTAATTTTAAGAAGGGCGCCAAATTTGACATAGAGGACTAGGGGACAGGGGACTAGGGGACACTAATAAGATAGTAACTTAACGGAAAGTTAAGACTAGGGGAGACTAGGGGACACTAATAAGATAGTAACTTAACGGAAGCCTAGTCCCTTAAGTTACTATCTTATTAGTGTCCCCTAGTCCTGTCCTCCTGGTCCTCGGACACTGGGCGCGCGGCGATTTTTTCAGCGCGGCGGAACTCGGCTTCGCGTGCAGACTAGATAAAACCCGAATGAAATCTAACGCGATCATTGAAATTTTGTGGGGGTATCTCAGCCATCAAGCCAATAATACGGGTCTGTTTGGCGATCAGCTCTGTTTGAAGCGATGAATCAATCGCCGGTCTTTCTTATTGGGTTTGCTGCTTGGGGGCCAATGGCTGGGCTGGGCTTTGCGCTGATCGGCCATGCTTTGTCGATGTTTGATACTTTCCTCGGTTTCCTGGTACAACAATTCGGCTTCCGGGGCCCCACGACGCTTTTCACAGAGGGCTTTTACAATCACAATCTTGTCATCGAATCCTTGCCGTAGCTTAATTTCCATCCCGGCTTCTATTTCCTTGCTGGGTTTGCTTCGGCTTCCATCACATTGAACTTTTCCGCCCTCGATAGCTTGCTTGGCAATCGCTCGGGTCTTGTAAAATCGTGCCGCCCATAACCATTTGTCCAGACGCAAGCGATTCAGGCCCGGCGATTTGTCTTCTGCATTGGATTTGTTCATCAATTAATTACGCCGTTCTTTAAGTATTCGAAGAAGTTCGGCCAGGCATGATGTGAGCAAAATCTTCTATCTGGGGAAATTCCGCCGCGGTGAGAGAAGCCTGCTGACTGTCTGGTTGTTTGATGGCATACAGATGTCGAATGCCTTCTCGTTTCGCCTGTCGTAGTACGGCAAGAGAGTCATCGAATAGCACCGTGCGTTCTGGCTCATAAGATTCCAGTTGCTGCAGATTTTCCCAGAAGCCATGATTCTCTTTAGCCAGTCGCAGGCTATGAGAGCTAATGCATTGGTGGAAATAATCGGCGATTCCGGTTTGCTCCAGCTTGATTTTCAAGCTTGATGGGTGAGCATTGGTTATCAGCAGTAGTCGTTTATTGCTTAACTTAAGTGCCTGGAGAATTTTCACTACATTGGGGCGGATCTTGATTTTGTGTTTGATAGTCGCTTTAAGATCAGCCACATCGAGCTTTAGTTCGCGTTGCCAGTAGTCCAGGCAATACCAGTCCAGAGTTCCCCTAACCTCGGCATACTTGCAGTGTATAATTTCTCTGGCGGCATCCTCCGTTACCCCGTGGGTCTGGCTATAGATACTCGGTACCAGCACCTGCCAAAAATAGGTGTCGTAATGCAGGTCCAGCAGGGTGCCATCCATATCAAACATGATGGTGTCGATGTCAGACCACGGTGGCATTGGTATCTCCAGAAAATAAGGCTTGGCAAGGAAGAACAGCTAATGCAACATGCCAGTAAATACACTTTGTTTGCAGTCAAGTATAAATAAAAAAACAAACTTCTTGTTAATAGAATTCAATGGACTAGCTGCATGTGGAAGGATCAACAACTCGATGCGCTGAGAGATATAGTCGTCAGCGCCGGCCGTGAAATTCTTTCCGTCTACAATTCCGATCAGGCAATCGCGGTTACTGACAAAGCAGATAATTCACCGCTGACTGATGCAGACCGACGAGCACATCGCCTGATCGAGGATCGGCTAAAGAATCTTACACCTGACATACCCGTCTTGTCAGAAGAATCGGAGATGATTGATTTCCAGATTCGCCGTTCATGGCAACGTTATTGGCTGGTAGACCCGCTGGATGGCACCAAAGAATTTATTAAGCGCAATGGTGAATTCACGGTCAATATTGCGCTTATAGAGCAAGGCCGGGCCAGCATGGGAGTCGTGCACGTGCCAGTTAGCGGCATTAGCTATCTCGGCAAATTGGGCTCTGGAGCCTGGAAGCAGGATGGGGAAAGCATAGTCGCTATACACAGTAGTCGACTAAAACCCTTAGACAATCTCGTTCGCGTGGTGGTTAGCAGAAGTCATCGGGGTGAACTACTCGATGGAATAATCCAGATTATAGAAACAGAGTTGGGTGAGACTGAGGTGGTTAGCATGGGTAGCTCCCTGAAGATTTGCCTGTTGGCTGAAGGCAAGGCGGATATTTATCCGCGCCTTGCGCCTACCTGTGAGTGGGACACCGCCGCCGCCCACGCGGTGCTGTCGGCGGCGGGTGGAGAGATTGTCGATATCGAGTTTAGGCCGCTGCGGTATAACCAGAAATCAGAATTGTTAAACCCTTATTTTTTTGCGCTGGCTGATAGTGCTTACCCCTGGCAACAGCTGCTGGACAAGCCCCGGCAGAAGTATTAGCGTCAGCGGCTGTGTTGTTCTGCGAGTCTCTCGCATCGCGGTTAACACACCTACCCGGAGAGAATGATTATGCGTTTGATAGTATCGGCATTTGTGGTTTTGCTTGTGGCATGCTCAGAACAAAGCCCACCCACTGAACTGGGAAATAATTTAGCTGCCTCAGAACAATCGGTGATTGCCGCCGAAACAGCTCGTCTGAACAGCTGGCTCGATGAGCAATTCGCCGAACAGCTGAACTTTAGTCCCGAATTCAAAACCCAGCTGGGAGACAAGACCGACTACGATCGCCTCGACGACTATTCGGAAGCGGGCATGGACAGGCAATTGGCATGGCTGCGGTCGAGTGTCGCCAGTATGCAATCGGATTTCGACTATGAGCGGCTGACTGAAGATGGCAAGTTATCCTACGACATGTGGGCGTACTCACTACGGCGCGACGAGCAAGCCGTGCCCTATAGGAAGCACGGTTATATCTTCGGTCGTGGTGGTCCGCATGCGGCTATTCCAAATTTTCTAATTAATTATCACAAGGTAGAGTCAGCAGAAGATATGCAAGCCTATCTGAGTCGACTCGCTGAGATTGACCGCGTGTTTGCAGAGCTTCTTCAGTGGGCGAACTCCGCTTCACAAGCAGGGATTCGGCAGCCGGGATTTGCCTATGATTTTGCCATTGCAGAAATTGGAAGAGTGACCGCAGGGGTTCCTTTTAACAACAATGACAGCTCGCCAAATTCACCGCTGTGGACCGATATCCAGGACAAGATAAAAACACTACTCGAGAGTAATCTCATCGATGCAAGGCAAGCTCAAAACTTCACCGCCGAAGCGCAACAAATATTGTCCACTGAAGTGCAGCAGGCTTATCAGGAAGTTCTGGCCTGGCTCGAAGCAGATAAACCCGAGGCAACAGAATTACCCCGTGGAGTATGGGCGCTTCCTGACGGTGAGAATTATTACAATCATCAACTGGCATTAATGACGACGGTAGATTTAACCGCCGATGAAATTCACGCCATTGGCTTGTCCGAAGTGGCGCGTATCCGTGGTGAAATGGAGAGTATCAAGGACAGTGTGGGTTTCGAAGGTTCGTTGCAGGACTTCTTTGTGTTCATAAGAGAAGACCCGCAGTTTTATTTTGAAAATACCGATGAAGATCGTCAGGCCTATCTCGAACTCAATAACGAATACCTCGATGGCATTACGGCAAAATTGCCAGAGTATTTTGGTCGACTACCCAAGGCCGGGCTTGAAATTCGACGGGTGGAGGCATTCCGGGAACAGGCAGGAGCCGCGCAACATTATGCAGCAGGGACTCCGGACGGCTCACGGCCGGGTGTGTTCTATTCGCATATGTCAGACATGGGCACCTTGCCAATCTATCAAGTGGAAGATGTTCTCTACCACGAAGGCATACCGGGTCATCACATGCAAATTGCTATTCAGCAGGAATTGAGCGGAGTGCCGGTTTTTCGAACCCAGTATTTCACCACCTCCTATGTCGAAGGCTGGGGTTTGTATGCCGAATGGCTCGCCAAAGACATGGGAGCCTTTGCAGATCCCTATTCCGACTTTGGCCGCCTCGGGGGTGAAATGTGGCGCGCAATTCGATTAGTGGTGGACACAGGTATTCATGCTAAGCAATGGACAGAAGAACAAGCCGTGCAATATTTTCTGGAAAATTCAGCGATACCCCAAGCAGCCATTCGCTCGGAAATACAGCGCTATTTCACCAGCCCCGGTCAGGCCACGGCCTATAAGATAGGTATGATGAAATTCCAACAACTTCGCGCCGCAGCGGAATTGGCATTGGACGATGAGTTCGACATTAGAGCGTTTCACGATGTAGTGCTGGGCGCCGGGGCATTACCTTTGCCATTATTGGAAAGCCGAGTCGAGCGCTGGATCAGTGAAATGACAAATTCAATAAACTAGTGTGAGCATGTTGGCGTGGAGAAAAGTAACGATGCATAAAAAGCTGTCAGCCCTTTTGTCGGGTTTGCTATTAACCACCAGTCTGTCAAATATCGTGACAGCGCAAGAGCTGAGTCTTGCCGAGCCCGATAGCGTCGGTATGTCGGCGTCGGTGCTAGCGCGCGCGACGGAACGTCTTCAGCAGCACATCGATGACGGCGATATTGCCGGGGTTGTTGCCGCCGTGGCGCGCGATGGAAAATTGGTGTACTTCGAATCTCTGGGCCAGATGGACAGGGAGCAGGGCAAGCCAATGCAGGATGACAGCCTGTTTCGGCTATATTCAATGAGTAGACAGATTACCAGTGCCGCAGTGCTTAAGTTATATGAACAAGGGAAATTTAAATTTGATGATCCAATCAAGCTTTATCTTCCGCAGTTCGAAGATCAGAGAGTTTTGATCGATTCTTCCAGCACTGATTTGTCTCAAACCAAAGCCAGGACAGGCGACATCACGGTTGCGCACTTGCTAACGCATACCTCAGGTTTGGGCAGTCGAAGTTCTGCTTTGTATCGAGAGAACAATGTGCGTGACAAGAATATTAGTCTGGATGAAATGGTAGACAATGCAGCACGTATCCCGCTTTTTCAGGACCCAGGCACAGCGTTTCGCTATGGTATTCATGCAACCATTCTTGGCAAACTAATCGAAGTTTGGTCTGGCGAATCGTTTGAGGAATATTTGCGGAAAAATTTGTTTGATCCCTTGGATATGGATAGCACCATGTTTTGGGCGGAAGCAGCGGATGCTCGAAGGTTGGCGACACTGTATCGGCCAAGCGAGGGCCGCCTGATGCCCTATCAGATTGAAACAGTTTCCTGGACTAGTCGGCCGAAGTTAATTGAGGGAGGCGTGGGCTTGTTGTCGTCTGTGATGGATTATATGAAATTCAGCCAGATGGTATTGAATGGGGGTCGCTTCAATGGTGAGAAAATATTGCAATCCGACACGGCGAAATTGATGTACCGAAATGCTGTGCCGGCAGAGGCTATGCCGATAGGCGCTAATGGATACTGGCTCGGTTCTGGCTGGACATTAGGTGGTTTTAATTTAGTAATGGATCCGGCCGCCTATAACTTTCCAGTTTCCAAGGGCACGATCTGGTGGGATGGTTCGGCGGGCACTCGCTTTTTTATCGATCCCCGGCAAAAAACAATTATTGTAATTATGGCGCAGATATCGCCTTCGAACGGAGGTGGCTTTAGAGAAAATTTTACTCAGCTGGTGGATGAGGCGATAGTAGATCGGCGCTAGGGATTTTACTGGCTCTACAGAGATGACTTCTCATTTATCATCGAACTGATCAGATTAGGTAGTTCGTTAGTGTCATAGGGCTTAGATACACAGACAATGTGTTGGTGCTCGGTAATTCGGTCCATTAATTCTTTTTCGGCATAACCAGTTGCCAGCAGAACCGGCTTATCGGGAGCAATCTCGAAGATCTTTTCCGCCAATTCGATGCCGGTCATGCCCCCAGGCATGACTACATCCGAGAACACAAGATCGATGTCAGCGTTAGCTTTGAATTTCTCCAGGGCCGAGGAACCGTCACCGGCAGAAATCACGGAAAACCCAACGTTTTCCAACATGTGACAGGCAACATCTCTTACGTTGTCATCATCTTCCACAACTAAAATCGTGCCCTCATAATTTCTTGGCGCTGGCTTTAGATCTTGAGAAATTTTAGTTGAAGTGCTTATTTCTCCGGTTAGAGGTATATAAATGCGGAATGTAGTTCCCTCCCCCTCCCGGCTTTCTACCGTAATATTGCCACCAGATTGTTTAAGGAAACCGTAAACCGTACTCAGGCCCAAACCAGTGCCCTGGGTTTTTTCCTTGGTCGTGAAGAACGGCTCAAATATTTTCTTTTGTACATCAGCGGGAATGCCGGTGCCGTTGTCGGTTACAGTAAGTTCGACATAGTCATGCTCTTCACGGCTTTCGTCATGGCCTAAATGAGATTCTGCAAAGCGGGTAGTTCTTGCGGCTATAGAGAGTCTTCCACCCCTGGGCATGGCGTCTTTGGCATTAATGCAAAGATTAAGAATTCCATTTTCCAGCTGAGCCTTATCGGTTATAGCAATGCATTTCTCATCAGGCATGTCCAGCAGCAGTTCAATCTCTTCTCCCAGAACCCGATCGAGCAACTCATGCATTTCTGTAAGCACCTCGGTAATATTAACAGCGCTGTTTTCCAATTCTTGCTCTCTCGAAAAACTGAGCAGGCGGTTGTTCAATTCGGCACCACTTTTCGCGGCATTCATGATTTTTCCGAGCAAGGTGTCTGCTTTTTCATTTCCACTCAACTGGCGTTGGAGGAATTGCAGGTTGCCCATAATGACGGTTAACAAATTATTAAAGTCGTGAGATACCCCTCCGGTAAGTCGCCCAAGGGCGTCCATTTTTTGCGATTGCATCAACATATTTTCCATTTCTTTTTGCTTGGAGGTATCTGCAAAACTCACAACGGCGCCAATTATTCTGCCTTCCTTTTTAAGTGGCTCGCTGGAGAATCGCACCGGTATCATATGTCCGTTTTTTCCAAAGAATGCACTATCTACCAGTTCACTTGGTTTGCCAGCCAGGTATGAGGTAAGAATGGTTTTGTTAGCTTGAGTGATACTGTCGGGATTGTTATGCACTGGACAAATAAGCTGTGTTACGCCTTTCCCAATGACTTCGTCTTCCTCATACTGCAAAAGATTAAGAGCAGACTTGTTAATAAAAGTTATTGCTCCAACGTTACTGATACCAAAAATTCCTTCTTGTACCGCATCAAGTAACACCAAACGATCATGGTCTGCTATTTTTAGCTTTTCATCGACGTGTGCCTTCTGTGATTGTAAGGTCGCTTGACGCCGACGCTGAATCATCAATTCTTCTTCTTTTTCTTCCAGGCGTTTGGAGTCTGCTGTTAGCTTTCTTTGAAGATTGTTATTTTCCAGCTTGAGAGTGATGGCGCGCTTGAAATCGCCGCTGATTCTCATCGCGATCGGAATGATGAATGCGACATAGATCAGAGTCGCGCCAATCAGGATGAGTTGGTTATCCGTAATTTTTAGAAATACATAGACAATAAAAATGCCCATAGCCGGAATTATAAAAATGAAAAATACTTCTTTCAATACCGACATAGTGATTGCTGCACCAGCCATCAAGCCTGCCAGCCAGAAGCTAATTAAAGCAGCATGAAGAAAAGAAGGATCCTGCGGTAAGATCAGGCAAGATAAACCCCACACAAGCCCGGAAAAGCCGGCGCCGAGTAGCAAAAATCTCCAACTTGCCTCGAAATCCTGCGTCCCCGCCTTTGGCGAGCGATATCTCCGGATCATTAGCGCTCTGATTGCGGTACTGGCGAGCAATATTCCGAGCCAGAGTAAGGACCACGGATTGTAGGCCGTCACCAGAAGAATCAGGAAAAGAAAGGAGCCGGTGACGGCGTCAGCCAGTAAGATGACAGGCAGTTGGCCAAACAGCATTCGAATCTGCTCGTGGCGAAATTCTTTTGTATCAATCTGCAGCCAGTTGCTCATTTCGGCCGCGGGAATTTTGTCGGGTGAATTTGTCCTGCTGTCTACTGTCAATCGAATCACCCTACTTACGCTATGATGAAATAACTATTCGGCCCTTGATATCCTGCCGCGAGCACTTTCTGGGCTTGCCGGTTTTGAAGCCGCAAAATAAAGTTTGAGTGTCCTACAGGGGCGGATAAAGCTCAAGTAAAACAAGCCCATTTCCATGTTATCAAGCCCGGTAATCAAGCCCGGTCATCAAGCCCATGTAGTAGGAAGCCAACCGCCAAAATAGATTAGCCAGGGGGCGCGCATTGTACAAAGTCCGGATAGACTAAACTGTGATTGTTCTCGCAGTTTTCTATGGGATATCCCGGTAAGGCATGAATGGAAACAGGATTTCGACTTGATGCTTCGTGCTCTAATCCCGGTAGCTGGCCGATGCAGGGAGAAATTTCTTTGTTGCTGTGTAGAAAGTTGCTCTATAGTCGAGGCTGTCTGTATATTAGTGCGAGCAATTAGAATGAGCCGGTAACACACTAAAAATATGCAAGTCATCCGCGCCAGACCAGGACATGAAGTAATACTCGCCAGTTATTTCGCGATGAATGAGTGCCATTTTCAGAGATGGAACCCCCTTGTGCCTGCGGGCCATCACTCGATTGATTGCTGGAAGACCCGGTTGGACGAGCGGGAACTTGAGTTCGATAAAGGCATGTCGGCGCACTTTATTGGTATCGACGAAACGGAATCCTTCGTGGTCGGTGGTTGTTCGTTAAGTAATATTGTTCGTGGAGTATTTCAATCTTGCCATATGGGCTATTCGATAGCGCAGCGATTCGAAGGCGAAGGCAAGATGAAGCAGATCGTTACGCACGTCATCGAGTTTGCGTTTCAGGAATTGAAGTTGCATCGCATTATGGCGAATCATATGCCGGCGAATCAAAGGTCAGCTGGGCTGTTGAAGAGCCTGGGATTTGAGAAAGAGGGGTATGCCAAAGAGTACCTGTTAATTAATGGCGAGTGGGAAGACCATGTGCTGAATTCGCTGATTAACAAGTCATATCCGGGATAGTGTCGTGAGCCGGGATGATCGCGCGACGAATAGTTAGTTTCCTGCTTCTCTCGGTTACAGCACGACTATTAGCGGCGTATTTCCAGCTTTGATAGGTTCCTGTTCTCAATCGCATTTACTTTCCATTTCGACTAGACTCTGTCGTGCGCCAAAGGCCATCACCAGCGCTAGGAAATAGCCAGCAAGGCGATGGATCATAGCCCAGGAGGGTTTCCCCATCAGGATATTTTCGGTATCTCAATTATTGCTTGTTACGATTTAAAATACGGGTGAAAACTATTACTAAATTCAAAGCCATGGATTCCCTCGATGAATTATTGCTAGCCGCCACTGTCGAGTTGGATTCCGTGCAGGCAGTATTGGATTCAGGCTTTGGATACATAAAACGGAGCTGCCTGCGGGATAATAAACTGGACGCTGAGTTGTTAGATCAATGGCAACTCGCCAGCTACGATCTTGCTATCAGTGTGGCTGAGATATCAGCTTCGCGAGAATTTAACAAGTACGCGAGTAAGCTTTCCCCTGGCGAAGTGGCGCAGAAGATTGCGCTTGGTTTCTGTGCCGATACACTGCAATCTGTTCTGCAACGACTTATCGTTCGATCGACTGAATTGAACTTCGATCGGAATACGCTGCTGGATTTCTATCAGCGGGCCTCGTTTAAAGAACTGCTCGATAAGTTTTTAAAGGCCGAATTCCTGGCGGCGGTAGGGAATGAGATTACGGAGTGTGACATCAATCGGCTTCCGTCCACTCTCGATGAAGACAAGGAATTGGTCAGAGAAACCTTCTTTCGGTTTTCCAACGATGTGGTTATGCCATTGGCGGAAAAAATTCATCGCCAGGATCAGGATGTTCCGGATGCCATAATAAAGCCCGCTGCCGAACTTGGTTGCTTTGGTACTTGTATCCCCGAGCGTTTCGGTGGGCTGCAGCCAGATGATCATGCCGACAGTCTAAGCATGATAGTGGTAACCGAAGAACTTTCCAGAGGCTCTCTGGGGGCGGCTGGAAGCCTGATTACCCGACCGGAGATTGCCGCTCGCGCATTGCTCTGCGGTGGCACGGAAGCGCAGCAACAGAGATGGCTGCCAAAATTGGCGACAGGAGAGATGCTCTGTGCCATATCAATCACCGAGCCGAATACCGGATCCGATGTGGCCGCAGTTTCGCTTAAGGCGACAGAAACACCAGGGGGTTGGTTGCTGAATGGCAGCAAGACCTGGTGTACCTTTGCCGGGAAATCAGAATTGCTTGTGGTGCTCGCGAGAACCAATCCCGATCAGTCAATCGGCCATAAAGGCTTAAGCCTGTTTATGCTGGAGAAGCCGGCCTACTCCGGTCACAAATTCAAACATCAACAGCATCCTCAATCTCAAGAACAATCTCAAGAGCAATCTCAAGAACAAGGCGGCTCTCTCACCGGCAATGCGATCGCCACTATTGGCTATCGAGGCATGCACTCCTACGATTTGTTTTTTGAAGACTACTTCGTTCCTGCCGAAAATCTTGTCGGTGAAAAAGACGGAGAAGGCAGGGGTTTCTATTACACTATGGCCGGGTTTTCTGGTGGTCGCCTACAGACCGCTGCCCGGGCGACTGGTGTTATGCAGGCCGCCTTCGAACAAGCGCTGAGTTATTCCAGACAGCGACAGGTTTTTGGTAAAGCCGTCGCCGACTATCAGCTCACGCAAGTAAAGCTTACGCGTATGTTGGCAACCTTGAGCGCCGCACGACAATTCAGTTATGCAGTTGCAGAACTAATGGATCAGGGTGCTGGTCAGATGGAAGCGAGTCTGGTTAAACTGTTTAGTTGCCGTTCTGCTGAGTGGATAACTCGGGAGGCACTGCAGATTCATGGCGGGATGGGATACGCGGAGGAATCCGTGGTGAGTCGTCTGTTTGTCGATGCGCGTGTGCTTTCGATATTCGAAGGAGCCGAAGAAACGCTGGCATTAAAAGTTATAGCGCGAGAATTGATCGCAAAAGCCTAAAGAGGGGATAAGTGCAAGAAATATGGAGTGTTCGATATTTCATGTAACTGTGTTCTTAATCGTCGCCGTGAATACATCCCTGTAGGCTCGGCCTCGGCGTCCTGCCTCGGACGGTTTCAAGTGAAACTAACTCTACTCCGACCTGAATTTGTGCGCGGTCAGGATAGTTAGAATTAGATTAGGGAGTGGGCCGAAGAAAGAACACCGGTCGAAAATAGCAGGTTTTAAAAAACTTAGGGAAAACCAATGTCATTCGACGCAAAGAAATTACTAAACCGGGAATTTCCGATCGTTCGTCAAAGCTATACCGACAAAGACTGCATGTTGTATGCGCTGGGTGTTGGGATGGGCATCGATCCGTTGGACGAAGAATGTTTGCGCTTCGTTTACGAAGAAGATTTGAAGGTATTGCCGAGTCAGGCGGTTATGATGGCGCATCCTGGGTTCTGGGTAAACGAAGGTGACACGGGGCTGGACTGGCTGCAGGTATTGCATGCGGGTCAGGAGATCATCATGCACAGACCGATTCCAACTTCTGGCACGGTTGAGGCGACGACCCGGGTAACTGAAGTGGCGGACAAGGGAGAACGGATCGGCGCCTTGGTGGTTACCGAAAGAGTAGTCCGAGATGTTGAGACCGGCGAAGAACTATGCACCCTGATTACCACAATCCTGGCGCGCGGCGACGGGGGATTTGGCGGCGACCGCAAACCGACGCCGAAGACCGATGTAATTCCCAATACCGAGCCCGATGAAGTGTGCGACCTGCCCACTCTGCCCCAACAAGCCTTGCTTTACAGATTAAGCGGCGATTTTAATCCCCTGCATGCCTCGCCAACTGTTGCGCGCAATGCCGGCTTCAAGGCGCCTATCTTGCACGGCTTATGCACCCTCGGGGTGCTTACCCATGCTTTGCTAAAGACCTGTTGTGATTACCAGCCAGAAAAATTCAAGCGGATGCGTTTGCGATTTTCGGCGCCGGTGTATCCTGGCGATACTATTCGAACCGAGATTTGGCGTAATGGTAAAGAAGTGGCTTTTCGATGCAAGTCATTAGAGCAAGACAAAATGGTGATCAACAACGGTTACTTATTGGTTGAATAATTAGGCTAATTCGAGGTAGTTCTATTCGAGGTAGTTCTAGTCGAGATAGTTCTAGTCGAGATAGTTCTATCCGAAATAGTTCTATTCGAAATCGCTGCAGATCGAGACTGGAGTAGCGGGTGCAACATTTATTAGATGGATTACGTATAGTCGAAGGTAGCGCTTTTATTGCCGCTCCCTCCGGCGGCATGACCCTCGCGCAATTAGGCGCCGATGTTATTCGTTTCGATCAGATCGGTGGTGGTATCGACTATCGTCGTTGGCCTGTCACTAGCCAAGGCAAGAGTCTGTATTGGCATAGCCTGAATAAGGGCAAGCGCTCCATCGCGGTCGATTTTAGAAAACCCGAAGGACAAGAATTGCTTGCTCAACTAATCACCGCGCCTGGCGAAAATGCAGGACTGTTTGTTACCAATTTTCCTGCCCGTGGCTGGCTTGCCGAAGAAAAGCTAAGGGCGCGACGGGAAGATCTGATCTATTTGAATTTGACCGGCGATCGTCATGGCGGTAGTGCGCTGGATTACACAGTTAACAGTAAAGTAGGTTTGCCATTTTTAATCGGGACGGCCGATGCGCCGGTTAACAATCCATTTCCTGCCTGGGATGTAATAGCCGGGCAACATATCGCCTTGGGTCTATTGGCCGCCGAACGACATCGGCGTATCAGTGGCGAAGGACAATTTATCAAGCTAAGTTTGGCAGATGTAGCCCTGGCAACAATGGGCCACTTAGGTTATCTCGCTGAAGCTGAAGTCAACGGACAGGGGCGGCAGCCAATGGGTAATCATATTTTTGGTACCTTCGGTCATGACTTCCTGTGCAAGGACGGTGAGCGGGTGATGATTGTCGGTGTCAGTCCTAATCAGTGGCGGGCAATTCTGAAGCTTACCGGGGCCGAGCAACAAGTTTCGCAATTGCAGCAGAGCCTGAATCTGGATTTTACCCGGGAAGGTGATCGCTTTGAGGCGAGGGAACAGCTCAGACAATTATTCGCGCCCTGGTTTCTGCAATTTGATTCGAGCACTGTATACAAAGCTCTGGATGAGGCCGGTGTCTGCTGGGGGCCTTATCAAACAATTCAGCAACTACTAGAGAATGATATCGACTGTTCCGAAGACAATCCTTTGTTTAGCAAGGTGCATCAGCCGGGTATTGGCAGCTACTTGATGCCGGCCAGCCCGCTTGATTTTACCGGGGTAGAACGGGAAGCGGTAAGGCCGGCGCCATTACTCGGACAACACACCGATGAAATTTTGGCGGACAGCCTGGGTTTGAGCAGCGCAGAAATTGCGCAGCTGCATGACCAGGGCGTGGTCGCCGGTCCTGCTGATAACTAGAGCAGATAACTAGAGCCGATAGCTAGAGCGGAAGACGGGGTAAGTCAGAGCCTCAGATTAGTAACAGATGCTTAAGCAAACTAATAGCGCCGCATGAGCCCGTATGGATTTACAGGCGGCGTGAAAAATTTAGTTCGTCCGATTGCAATCATCTTTTAGACCCAACCGCCCGCCAGGGGAATAAGTTGCCCTATCATATGTTGGCAGTGCTCGCTGGCCAGATAGGCCGCCAGTTCCGCTGTCTCACTTGCTGCGCCGACTTTGTTAGTGGGTACATTCCTCTTGATGTGCTGCAGAAATTTCTCATTCTGTAAAATATCATCGGGATAGTAAGTGTTATTGTTAATGTAGTTTTGTGCGATGGCATTCACTTGAATATTACTGCGGGCTAATTCCAGGCCAACGGCTTTGATAAAGCCGTTCTGTGCTCCGCGTGCGGCACAATAGGCAGCGTTGTTAGCAATGCCTTTGAGCGGCGCCGCGCTGGTCACCGCGATAATTTTTCCTGACTTTCGCTCCAGCATTTGTGGTGTAACCGCACGCACTAGATACATCAGTGGATGTACCAGTGAATCAAATAATTTATTCCAATCCCTGTTCTCAATGTTTTGTACCGGGCCGGTCATGGGGGGTTCGGCCAGGTTCGCCACCAGGATATCTATTGCCCCGGCGTTGCTTACCAGTTCGTTCACCTCTGCTTCGCTGGTCATGGGCGAGGCGCCAGTGATGACATCGATATTCAAACTCTCGAATTTTTGTTTGATTGCTTCGCCCATATATTTATCGACGCAAGTTATCAGCGCGGTTCTATTCGTCATGGCTATTTGAATCCTTGTTACCGGACGTATCCTGCTCGAGTAAATGCTGGACAAATTTTTCCAGCGTTTCATAGGGCTGGCAGCCAACAACTACCAACTCGTTTGCATAAAAAGTTGGCACGCCAGAAACTCCGTATTCCCGGGATCGTTGCCAGTCCGCATCCACCTGCTGTTCAAATTCGCGGTTCTCGATGACCCTTCTCGCCGCGTCTGGATCCAGTCCAACGGACGCGGCTATTCTCACTAACGCCTCGACATCGCTGATATTCACCGCATCGGCGAAATAGGCCTTGTACAGGGCATCGTGAATGGCCTCTCCGCCTTGCTGGGTGTCAGCCCATTTGCCTAATTCCTGGGCCAGGCGACTATTGTAGGTATGGCTGCGATCGCCATAGGCCAGGCCGGCTTCGGCCATCAGTCCCTGCATTCGAAGGTGCATTGGTTGGATGTCGCGTCCAGCGAATAGTTCGGCCAGAGACTTGCCTTCGGCCGGGGTTTCCGGGTGCAGGGGAAAGTGAATCCAGCGAATGTCTACCGGGTAGTTGGCTTTCAGTTTTTCAATACTCACGGTACTGAGATAACACCAGGGTCAGATGTAGTCGGTGAAGACGTCCAGAACGAGCTTGTTCATATTGCTTGTCTCCTGCTTGCTTTGCTTATCGCCAAATCAATTTGCTGGCAATTTGATACAGCGCAGTTAAAGGCTGAAAACCAGCCGCAGAGGCTCCAAAAACTCGACGATGGGGTATACTTCAGAGCGGCTTTCAATTTCGATTGCCCATTCTATGACGTGCGGCTGGCACATAATACAGTCGTCTGGAAAATTAATAATTAGCGAAATAAAACAAGAAGTTATAATAGATTTCAGCAAATTAGACAGGAATACAATATGCGCAAATTAATTACAATACTGGCGGCAGCAGTCACCCTGCTGGCTCTGCAAACCCATTCATTCGCGCAGAGCCCGGATGGGGCTCTGGCGATCATAGTCCCGGGCGGAGGCACCTACGGTCGTTCCATCTCTACGGATTCGGCGGCGGCCCAGGCTTTTTATGATCAGGGTCTGCGGATGGCCTGGGGCTTCTATTTTCCGGAATCCATCGCGTCCTATCAGGAAGCCTCGCGTCTCGATCCGGATAGCCCGATGCCTTATTTCGGCCTGGCCCATGCCGCGGGGCCGAACCCCAATAGCCGCTATGCCAATCTTCCCGACGATCCTCAGGGTGCCGGACTCGCCGCCATACGCGAGGCACTGGCTCGAATTAATAATGGCAATGCCGTCGAGCGTGACCTGATCAATGGTTTGTTTGTGCTGTATAACAAGGATGCCATTCCGGATAACCGGGAACGGGACTTCGCTTACCTGGACGCCATGCGCGGTCTGCATGCCAAGTATCCGGATGATCCAGACGTCGGCGGCATGTTCGCCGAGGCTTATATGAATACCACGCGCTGGGATTACTGGGAGCTTGATGGTTCCGCCAAGCCGGGAACCGCCGAGGCACAGGCCGCGCTGGAGGCGGCCATGGTTTCAGACCATGATCATCCGGGCGCTAATCATCTGTATATTCATCTAATGGAAGCCTCCTCACAGCCAGAACTGGCCATGCCGGCGGCACAAAAACTGGAATCCACGCTACCTATCTCTGGCCACATGGTGCATATGCCTGGGCACATCTACCTGCGCGTGGGTGAGTATGAGAAGGCCATCGACATCAATGAGCGCTCGCAGATAGTGGATCTGCAGTTCGCGGATATCTGGGGCGACACCAATTTCCCGAATATTGGTACCTATGCGCTGTCCCACAGATCCCACGCGCCTCACGCGCTGGACTTTGTGCGTTATGCCAACATACTGCAGGCGAATTACGCCGCGGCCTCCGAGGCGGGCAATCGCAATGCGGTGAATATGACGCCGGCGAGTAATCGAGGCTTGAAAACAATGGCTCATGCTTGGGTAGTCGACAAGGTATTTGGCAAATGGGACAAGATTCATGCCGACAATGCAGCCAACAGTCAGGCGACTACGCCTTACCTGAAAGGCATGTGGAGTTATGTGATGGGGAGTGCCCATGTAGCAAAAGGACATATGGGGCCTGCGGAGAGCGAGTTGGCCAATATTCGCACCCAGATGGCGGCCGATGGTGTTAACGACAATGGTGTCAGCCCAACGCCAGCCTCTCACGTATTGAATCTGGCAGCCCATGCGCTGCAGGGCGAGATCGAGGAGGCGAAGGGAAATCTGGATGCGGCCATCGCACACTACAATATGGCGATTGAATTGCAGGATAATCTTAACTACACCGAGCCGCCGGACTGGTCCCAGTCAATCCGTCTCTATCTGGGTGCGGTATTGCTGGATGCAGGGCGTGCGGCAGAAGCCGAGGCGGTGTATCGCAAAGATCTGGAATGGAATCAGCTAAATGGCTGGGCCACATTTGGGCTCTCTCAGGCGCTGGAGGCTCAGGGCAAGACTCAGGAAGCCGCCATCGCCGAACGGCAGTCGCAATCGTTCTTGCGCAATGCGGATATTACGCTGGAGCGTTCGCACTTGTAATTAATTAATCCCAGGATAGGTAAGAACGCAATCGGCGCCTTTTAAACGGCGGAAGAGACAACGATGAAGACAAATATTAATGCTTGCTCATGCCGCCGACTTGTTCCTGTATTGATTGCCTTCTCACGATTAGCACCGCAACCGAGCGCGCAGCGTCACTGATTGAGTTTAATCCAGGCTTCGAAGTGACGCCGGGTACGGCCAACTAAACAGACGTGAGCGATGCGCTAAGCAACAGTCTCAAGACTCTATTATCGAGCGTTAGTTACCGTGCGGTTAAAATCAATCTTGCTATCCCACAGGCCAGGGCAGCTATAGACGCTAAAACATTCCAGATCCACGACTATCTGATAGTTGCCGGCGCCAGTGGCTACGCGATCCACAATGGCGCCGATGCCACTTTGGCTTGGCAGCGTGTTGCTGGCAAATAGGCGGGTATCACTATCACCCTGAATAATGAAATCTGAATTCACAACGACCCATGCGCGTGCGGCAGCCCATTTCACGGCGCAATCGGAATCACTGGAACAAGTCGGAATCGTACGTGTGTACTCGTCCATCTTGGCCTGGGTCTCCGGAGAAATGGCGCAGGAAGCAAGACTTGAAGCGATGATCGTGGAAACGATCGTTGTATGAATTTTGCTGAATAAAAGGTGTCTCATTTTATTGCCCTCAAAATTAGCGCGAAGAGGAGTTTGTCGGGCAGCGTTTAGGGCGCTGCCACGTTTAGTTTGTTAGTCCAGAAAATATCAATATTGCCAAAGCTATTGTCGGATCGGCTGGAGAACCAGGAAAAAGTATCTTCACCTGGTGGTAAGGCTGGGCACATATCAGCGCCGGCGGTGTTAACCTGCGGTCCTAAATTTCTCGCCGCTCCCCAGCTATTGGGGCCCTCATTCATTGCCCCCCACAGATCCATTCCACCGTAACCGCCGGGGCGCGAAGAAGTGAAATACACCATGCCGGTTTTATCCTGCGTAAAGTGAAACTCTTCTGCCGCGGTATTGATATTGGGTCCCTGATTCACCGGCTCCTGCCAGCCGCCATTGCCATCGGGACTGGAACAATAAATATCGGAACCGCCGTAGCCGCCTTCGCGCATTGAGGCGAAACAAAGTGTCTCGCCGTCTTGCAGAATGGCCGGGCAGTGCTCATTGCCGGCCGCCGTGCTAATCGGGAAACCAACCAGCTCGGGTAAGCTCCACTGTCCGTTCTGCTTGTGAGTTACGAACAAGTCATTGGCGTTGCGCGGGCTCGTTGTCGCCAGCCGATCGGATTTGAAATAAATAGTATTGCCATCGGCGGTAATCCAGGGCTCACGATCATCGCCAGCACGCAGGGGATCGACATCTCTGGCGGGTGCGGCATTGACGGGAATACCCATATTCACCGGGGTATTCCAGCTGCCAGTTTCGGCATTAAAGGTAGCAATATAGAGATCTTTCGGATCACCCGGGGCGACGGCCATATCCTCTCGGGCGCTGCAGTACACCATGGTGCCATCGGCGGCGAAGGAGAGCTCGCCCTCGGCCCACAGGGTATTGATCGGGCCACCGAAATTATGCACTGCAAGGTCGACCCAGCTTTGCTCCTGGGCCATGGCGCCATGCATAAATGAGATCATGCTGAAACTGCCGGTGATCGCGGCGCAGAGTGTTAGTTGCAACAGTTTTCTAAGCGATGGAATTGTTTTTATCATCGTGGGCTCCTGTATTGGCTGGCCTCTTTAGCTGTAAAGACTTTCTCAAATCAGGCCGCATGAGCAGCAGGATACCACAAGTTGTAGTTTGTAATAGCCCGATCATTCACTTGTTCCCTGGGGCGGAAACGGTGGCCCGAATTGAAAATTTGATTGCCTGTCTTGTGCTCTACCGGCCTATCTCTGGGCGGCGAGAAAGACTAATCACTAGAAGCCGAGGCGGCTTTTCATTGCATTGCACTTGTTTTTATTGATAGCGCGAAAAAGGGCAAGCCAACTAACTAAGCAGTTTGTAATAGTTGCCATCTCGAATAATTTTTCCAGCAGTAGGCGAGGCGAAATGGGTGCCAATTATCAGCACCTCCGAATCTGCCACTTCTTCTATAATTTGTTTGCGGCAAGTTCTGGCGGCACTCTGGTCTTCATCGAAGCTAACTGCCCAATCCGGTCTGGCGATCTGGCAGGGGTGATGCATGAAGTCGCCAGTGATCATGGCCTTTTTACCTTCGGATTCGATCATCACGCTGACGTGCCCCGGGGTATGACCCAGGGTTGGGAACAGGCGAATATTCGGCGAAATAATATAATTGGTTTCAACCAGGTCGGCTAAACCGCAATCAAATATCGGCGTCACAGAATCCTGCATAATAGGTCGTTGGTTATCGCTGCTATCCGCTGACCAATATTCAAATTCCTCTCGTCCTATCAAATAGCGTGCATTAGGAAAGGTGGGAATCCATCGATCGCCTTCTCTCATCCTATTCCAGCCCACATGATCGACGTGTAAATGCGTGCACACCACGATATCGATCGACTCCCGCGGGCATCCCGCCGTTGTTAGGTCTTGCAAGAAATCGGTGTGCAAGCTTTCGTTGTTGATAAGTTTGCGCGGCTTGTCATTGCCGATGCAGGTATCTACCAGCAAACGCAATCCGGGGGCTTCGACTAACAGCGCATGGATGGAAAGTTTGAGCACCCCCTCATCCGTAACGAAGTTCGGATACAGCCAGGGAATTTCCTTCAGGGCGGAGGGAGTCGCTGCAGCCATGAAAGGATATTTTTCGTGGTAGGGAACCGGTAAATCGGTCTCTACAATACAGCTAACTTTTACCTCGCCAATTTGCCAACTATTCATTTAGCTACTCTTCAATAGACTCGGTGCGCCGGGTCCTGGATTATTCGGCTAGCTCATTAACGATAGTTCGAATGATCGCCGGTGCAGCCGGCCTCTACAAAGTCTCAGGTCGCGTATATTTCACAAAGCACAGCACCACCCCGACAGCGGCGAATAGTGAAAGAATTGTCACCAGGCCAGGCGATAGCCCCAGGTCCAAAGATTGAACGCCGAGCGCGGTAAGACAGGCAAGCCCTACCGACATCAGGGCTTCTCCGGCTATTACTCCAGAGGAAAAAAGCACCCCCGAATGCAGGACCCGATCGTGTTCGGCCTCAGGGGTTCCCTTCGAGTAGAAGTGAGCGAGCAGGCCGCCGATCAGAATCGGAGTTGCCAGGCCGAAAGGCAGATACATGCCTACGGCGATTGGCATTAAGTGGGCTCTGAACTTGCTGCCCTGCTTTTTTAAGTACCAATCGACCAGCAGGATAAGGGCTCCGACCAGCACGCCGATGGCAATCATATTCCACGGCAAGCTTCCTTCCCCGGAAAAACCCCTTGCCAGTGAGGCAAACAGACTCGCCTGGGGAGCGGACAATTCCCGGCCACCGATGCCGCCTTCTATATTGTTATGCAGCAGAGTCATTACTGGCGACATGACGAAGGCCGCCACGAAGACGCCGGCTATCTGCATGATCTGTTGTCTGAAGGGCGCCGCACCTACCAGGGAGCCGGTCTTCAGGTCATTGCATACATCGCCACTGGTGGCGGCGACGCAGCAGACGATGGCAGCGATGCCGAGAGTGGCTACCATCGCTTCCATGCCAGAATAGTTAAACAGCCACAGCATTCCCCCGGCCACCAATACGGCGGTGATTGTCATGCCCGAGACCGGGCTGTTGGAATTACCCACCAGGCCTACGATGTAGCTGGCCACGCCAGTGAAAAAGAAACCCATTACCACCATCACGATGGTGGAGAGCGCGGTAATGCCTAAGCCGCCAGTGAAGCGATAGTTGACGAAGGCGAGCACGATGATGCAGCCAATCCCCAGGCTGATGATTGCCCAGGTCGGGATGTCACGTTGCAGATCGTGTTCCAGTAATTTGCCGCTGGTCAGATTGCTGCGCAGTTCCTTAATCGCCGCAATAAGCCCATGCCTGACTGAAATAAGCGAGGCGAAGCCGCCTAGCACCATGGCGCCAACCCCAATATAGCGGATCTGTGTGCTCCAGATTTCATAGGCCCCGTCCAGTGCCAGCGGATACTGCTCAGCCCCGCCAAGCAGCGGAATCGCAATCAGCCAGGATATTGTGCCGCCGATAAAGATCAATGCCGCCACGTTGAGGCGCACAATAAATCCAATGGCGATTAACATTGGGGAGAGGTCGCCGCCAAAATAGAAGATTCGCGAACCAACCACTGTGGCCGCTTCCAGTGTGCCGGCGATAATGCCAAACAGTTTTGCCGACAGGGCAACAACGGCACCTAATAAGCCTCCCAGCATAAGCTTGCGACCCTCGCCCTTGCTCTCACCCTCACCGGATTTCAACACGGCCGCACAGGCTACCCCTTCGGGGAAGGCCAACTCGTCGTTGTTTAGAATAAACACCTTGCGCATGGGGATCATGAACAGAATCCCGAGCAGGCCACCGGTCAGGGCGATGATCGTTACCGACCAGAAATCAAACGAATCCCAGAAGCCAATCAAGATCATGGCGGGCATGGTGAAGATGATTCCAGCCGCCAGAGATTCCCCGGCGGAGGCGCAGGTTTGCACCTGATTCGCCTCCAGAATAGTCGAGTCCTTAAACAGCAGTTTGAACAGCAACATTGCCATAACAGCCGCCGGTATCGAGGCGGAGACCGTCATGCCGGCCCTAAGCCCGACATAGACATTGGCAGCGCCCATTACCACGGCCAAGAGCAGGCCGAGTACCCAGACTCTAAGTGTCAGTTCCTTGCGTGGAATGGCGGCGGTTTGAGTGCTAATAGTGGCATCGGTCATGGGTTTTCAACTCTCTTGGTGGAATTTCAGAAACCACTATACAGGAACAAAGGGCTTGCACAAATTCGCAACATCGCTGCACTAACTCCACCGTCATTCCCTCCGGTAAACTCTGGATTACCCCTCCCGCATAGCGCATAATCGGCAGCCCTTTTTGTACGTAAGCCTGATGACTGGATACTGATTTATGTGGTTCAAAAATGCTCGACTGTATTGCCTTACCAAGCCGTTTGAAAACACTGCCGAAGAACTGGAAACGAAATTGGCCGAGCAACTGTTTCATCCCTGCAGTAGTCATGACAAAGCAAAATTTGGCTGGGTAAGCCCCCTCGGTAAAGAAGGGGAAATGCTGATCCATGCACTGGGCGACTACATCATGGTTTGCGCGCAAAAGCAGGAGAGAATACTTCCGGCCTCCGTTATTAATGACGCCACCGAAGAGAAAGTGGCTGAACTGGAGGAGCGACAGGGGCGAAAAGTTTATCGCAAGGAGAGACGGCAGATAAAAGACGATGTCTATATTAGTTTGTTACCACGGGCTTTTACCCGAAATCAGCAAACCTTTGCCTACATCGCCCCGAAGGAAAATCTGATTGTAATTAACACGGCCAGCGCACCTAAAGCGGAAGCGCTACTCAGCCTTTTACGTGAGAGCATTGGCAGTTTGCCGGTGGCGCTGCCCGACACCAGGCGAGCGCCTGGCGATGTTATGACGCGCTGGTTGAAAGAACAGCATGGCAGCGACAATTTTGTCATTGATGAGGATTGTGAACTGTATAATCCAAGCGATGGCAGTAATGTTGTTCGCTGCAAAGGGCAAGATCTTTATAGCGATGAAATCCAGAGTCATCTGGAAGCGGGCAAGCAGGTGAAAAACTTAGGAGTCACCTGGAAGAGCTTGTTGAGCTGTATAGTCGGTGACGACCTCACGGTTAAGCGCCTGCGTTTCGAGGGCATGAAAGAAGAGACAGCGAATGAAGAGGTGGAAAGTGCGGCGCAGAAATTCGATCAGGAATTTGCGGTAATGACACTGGAGCTGTCAGGATTCTTTAAAGCGTTTTTTAACGCCTTTGGTGGCCTGGAGGAAGCTTCGAAGAAAACCTCGGGCTCCGAGTCTTAGGTATCCTCATAAAATTTCAGTTAACTGAATAAAATGATTCTGATAATTTTTAGATAGAGTGCTAAATACGAGGAAAAACACGGACACTGGACTAGCGGCATCTCTTGGATTAAATTTCCCGGCGCCTAACTTCAGTAATGGCGTCAAGATTGTGGATTGAAAATGGGAGTATTTATAGAAATGTAAAGACCAGCCGTGTTCACTTGATTGAGCGGAGTCGAGTCGGTGAGTCGCTTTGCGCACAATCAGGCCATGTTTCTATCCTTCCGTTTGGCCAGATTGAGCGAGGACTGTCTGAGCCGAAGGCGAGTTCCGCAGCGCTTTTAATCAATCCCATTGTCACTTCCTCCCCTTGGCGGTGGTTCAGGTTAACGCAGGTCCATGAGTCTGGCGATGATTTCGGAATTATCGATGGCCTGGTGTTTGGAAAGAGTATCGACGTAAACGATCTCGCTGATATTAGGGCCGCAGGCACGCCAACGTCGGATGAAGCGCACGTTATTAGTGCCGGCGAATATTGTGTAGGTTGGTACGCCTTCGGCCGCCGCAATGTGTTGGCAGGCGGAATCATAGCCAATGAATTCATCACTGCAGGCGATTAAGGCGGCGATTTCCGCAACCGAACACGCGATACCCAGCAGCTGACAATCTTCCCCAAGGTCGCCCAGCGCAGCAAAAGCGACCTCTTGAGTGGTATACCCCTGTTGTTTCGCCGCCGTAAGAATCGCTTCGCTGCGCAAGCGTTCCTCGTCGCCGAAACCCAGGTCGAGAATCACCCGAACCCCCGGCTCCGCTAACAGGCGTAATACCAGTTCGACCTCGAATTGGTCGGGGACGCGTTTACGTGTATTGCCGCCGACACCGAAGTTGAGCGCGATCAGCTTTTTCGAGCCCGAGGCTTCTCGCCATCGTGTTGCCTTGGCGAGGCTGGCAGCGTCGGGCCATATTTTTGGAAAGCAGAATTCACCCTGGCCCAGAATATTGTCCAGCCATAAGTTGGTGAGTTCCGATATCGAAGCCTTGGCTGGGTATGCTTGTTTGCCGCGACTATTGAAGAACCGGTAATTTTCATTGGGCACCAGGGGGAGCACACCCAGTTGCGTCAAGCGAGAATCCGGATCCAATACCAAATACTCATTGTTGGACAGTCCCGACAATTCTCTGCGTACTTCTTTTAATAACTCCAGCCACACCAGGAATCGTTCCATCAACCCGCCGCGGCGGGCATAGTTCAGTTCATGAATTTCTATGCCAGAGTGTTGCGAAAACACCTGCCCGAGTTTTGCATTGCCGATTACGCATATTGTCGCCGCGGGAAATAGTCTGGCTACTCGTTGGCAAATCACGCTGGTAATGGCCACGTCGGCGCCGATGGTGATGCGAGAAAGTATGAGTACCTTCTTTGGTTTTAGACGCGAAGGCAGCTGT
Source organism: Pseudohongiella sp. (assembly GCA_013204155.1). GTDB lineage: Bacteria > Pseudomonadota > Gammaproteobacteria > Pseudomonadales > Pseudohongiellaceae > UBA9145. The sequence goes on from JABMOK010000011.1 coordinate 73,779, forward strand.
TTGTCGGGACTTAATCGAATCTCTTCGATGCGTCGATAAAGTTGTTCCTCGGACTGTAACTGAAAACTGTTTAACTGAGCATCCAGTTCAGCGCCCTCGGGTAGCTTGCGTAAAAAACCCACCACCTGACTAATCAGGCGGTTATAAGTTTCAGTCTGCAATTCCTCGAAGTCGTCGCATAGCTGTTCTATGACGATGCCGAACAGTGCTCGCGCGGCGATCTGGTTAAGTTCAGGTTCCGAATAGTAGGTCGCCATGTCACACAGCAAATCGATGTAACGGCTATTGTATTCATCGCTATAAAAATAGCGATCCACAAAGGTGGAAGCGATACGCTGAGCAAGCGACTCTAAAGCATCGGGCTCTGGGGAGGCTCTTAGTAATTCCCATTTTTCCTGATAGAAGGCCGGTCTCAAAATTCACCCTCGCCTAAAATCAAATTGGTTTCATGCAAAACCATCTCCGGGGTGATTTCAGTCATACATCGATGATGACCGAGGGGACAAGTTTTCTTATGGCAGGGGACGCAGGGCAGGTCTCTTTGCAAGACGGTGGTGTGCTGCAGACTCGTTGCGGTGTACAAGGGATTAGTCGGTCCCATTAAGACAATGTTCGGGACATCAAAAGCTACCGCATAGTGTCGGGGACCGGTGTCATTGGTGATCAATAAGTCGCAGCGCTGTATCAAAGGTTTCAATTCCGCGAGATCAATCTTGTCGGCAGAAGTATCGACTATCTCGGCCTTGCTCTGGCTGACTATTGCATTGGCAATCGCCTCTTCGCCGGGGCCAACCAGTAATAATAGTTTGCAACGATACTGCGCCTGCAAGAGTTCTGCAAGGCGAGCGAAGTGTTCGCCAGGCCAGCACTTCGAAGAGCCAAAACTGGCGCCGGGATTGAGCCCTATTACCATATCCTGGGCTTGAATTCCGTAGCTATCGAGTCTCGCCCGGCCTTTCGCGGCGAGTTGCTCGGAAATGTACAGCTTGGCTTTCGGCTTCTCTGGCAATTCCAATTGCAGGTAACGACAGAGCTCAAGATAATAGTCTTGCATAGGCAGAGCTTTAATTTTCTTACCTGTCTTTTTTTCTCTTTTTGGTTCGGGGCCGCCTGTCAGAAAATATTTGCGAAGATTGCGTCGATAGCCATAGATATCAGGGATGCCGGCAAGCTTGAATGTAATAAACGAATGGGTAGTATTAGTCAGCAGCAATCCGGCTTGAGGGTTTAGCGGCTTCAGTGCGGCGCGGATCTTTTTCATGCCGAAAAAATTCTTGTCCTGGCAATCCACTATATGATCGAACCAGGGACTGTCTTCCAGTATTCCCCTGGCATAGGGTCTTACGCAGGCGGTGATGGTGGCGTCGGGGAAATTATTCCGCAGGCACTCAAAAACTGGAGTGGCCATGACGATATCACCAACCCAGTTAGGACAACGTACAACCAGGCTGTCGATGGCATGGAGGGAAGCTAGCATGATGTCAACTCGGCGCTTGTTCTTGTTTTAATTTGCGTCAGGAGGTTTTTAACTCTGATCCAGAGTGTAGGCGACAGCTTCGCTTATCTCGCCAGCGGCAAGCTGTTCTCTTTCCTGCTTAATGTAATCAGAACGAACACCCATTACGTTGGAGTAACGCAGGGTGTAATGAATCTTGTCTTCGGCCATAAGCTGCTCAGAAAGATCTCTATCATAAGCCACCAGATCGTCGCACTCGCGCAACCAGGTTTCCTTGTCCATGGCCTCTACTTTCTCCACCAGACCCTGATAAATTGCAGCGCTCTCCCAGTCGGTTTCCGCATTCACATACCAGTTACAGAGTTTGGAAAGTTTATCCAGAAACAGATCATGATCTTCGCCGAAATTGAGGCAGGATCCGTCAAAATAATTTCCCTTGCCAGCCATCTTGGCCTCGTCGATAAGTGGTTTGGCGATTTCGTAGCCAGCCGTCCCCTTGAAGGGAAAGAATAGCGCCCAGCGGAATCGGCCCATCTTAACCTTGGCGCATAGTTTTATGGTTTCCATGATTTCATCACGTGACTCATAGGGAAGGCCAAACATGATGAAGGCAGAGCTATGCAAATTGTAAGCATGAGATGCGTGAAAAGAACGTTCAATTTGCTCATTTTTCATATAACGCTTGAGGACTTCCCGGCGTACTCGAGGTGAACCACTCTCCAGACCAAACTTAACGATAATACAGCCGGCATCACTCAGCGCCTTGGCCGCCGTTTCCTCGAAGCAATTAACGTGACCATTTACTACGAAGGGAATACCTACTTTGTGTTTTTTGTAGGCCTCACAAAACTCGATGACATACGGTGTATTGAGGGTAAAGAGGTCATCGTCAAAAATAAAGGTGTTGATTTCTGGATTTTCACGCAGCAACTTTTTCAGATCTTCCATCATCACTTCGATCGGAAAGTGACGCAGAAAGTCCTTTACATTCTTCGCGGCGCCATCTTCGATGTACTGATCAACAATTTCGATATTAAAACAGTAGGTACACTTATAGGGACAACCTCGGGAAGTAAGGATACCCATCCAGCCTCGGGTTTCCTTCATCACGGCCTTCATGTCGAATACGTTGTAGTCCAGCGGAGGCAGCTTGGCAAGATCGGGAAATGGCGCGACGGGATTTGAAACTGGCATGCCAGCTAACCAGGAGCGAAAATTTGCCAGGGTCTGAGGCACTTCCCCTTTTTCCAGCGCATTCATAAGTTCCAACAAGGCCCAGTCGCCTTCGCCGACGCAAACATACTCGAACAGTTTGGATTTATGTACTTCATCCGGCACCATGGTGCAGTGCACGCCGCCGATAGTCTGTACCATTTCCGGCAGTGCCGACCGAATATCCTTACTCTTCTGTACCACCCACTCGTATTGCTGAGACATTACCGAGAAACCAACCAGGCCCGGCTTGGTTTGCTCAATATAGTCGATGATTTCCTCGCTGCTTGGCACTGGTTTGTATTTTTCTGAAACGTGCATCAGGTCCAGTTCATGACCATTCGCATGCAGCACACCCGCCAGCGAGGCAATGCCGTGGTTGGTGCCAAGAGGGGCATCAATCTGAGGATAGATCATCAGTATCTTCATGGTGGCAGCCTGGTGAAATTACGCGAATCAAGAATGTTAGCATTTATTCGCACAGAATAGTGCCAATGTAGTTGTAGATTTAGTTGCGAACTTTATTCTGCAAAGACCCTATAAATGTAAGGGGAAATAGAGCAGGAGGGGAGGCGCTCAGAGCGAAACTATTAAGCGCTAATTTTCGCCTCCTGAATGAGGAGCGAATTTTAGTAGTCAATAGTTTTGCTCTCTGCTGGTTTCTTTTGCGCTATGCCTGCCTCAGCCAGTTACTCTCACCGTGCGAGGAAACTGGGCATAGTTTTCCCATCGAGTAGCTTTTTCTGGCATCTGATCTGCGGTTAGCTGCACGTTACCATTAACATCCGTTACCCGTGATACCAGCGTGTGTTCTCCGGGGCTGGCATTGTTCCAGTCCAGGCTAAACAACTTCCAGGAGTATTTGCTGGATTGGGGATCTATTTTAGCTTCTTGCCAGGCACCGTTGTCGATTTTGACCTCGACGTTTCGAAGTGCAGTGCCGTCACTTAGCACAAAACCGGATATCTTATGTCGGTTGCCCATCCGGGTCACTCTGACGATGGAAGACTTCAAATTAATTCGGGTGACCGAATTTTCTACCCAGCGTTCCTGATTGCCAATCGTGGCTTTTTTCAGTGTGACATAATCGCGACCCATAAAACGCCCCATATAGCGGCTGTCTTGTACATGAATCTGGGTTAGCCATTTCACATTGGCCACGCCATAAAAGCCCGGAACCAACAAGCGCAGAGGCCGGCCGTGAAATTGAGGCAGGGCTTCGCCATTCATTTGCAACGCCAACAAGTTTTCGTCACGCATAGCATCTTCCAGTGGCAGGCTGCGAGCAAAACTTGTTTCTATCTCGGTATCGCGAATCGTTTCCGTGCCCTCATCGTTACTAAAGAAGACGATTTCCTTGCCTTCCGGTTTAATGC
>JABMOK010000092.1 GCA_013204155.1 Pseudohongiella sp.
CAACCACACCGTCATTGGGGTCGAGCTGCACGAAGTCTGTCATCACTGTTTTGCCTGCCGACCCTATTAAGTGCATAGAGCTATGTTGATGAATGCCATGATGGGTTGGCGCGAGGCACGATGATAGAGGTATTCCTGGTGGGTGGCGAGCGCCCGAAAAGTCACGGCACACTTGCCGCCTTAAATCAGTAAACTGTTCCCGATTTACCCCAGCTCACCCTAGAAACTCAGTAAACTGCCTTCGATTTACAGGAACGCTCACAGACATGCACTACTATCGCGTCACGATTGCTTACAAGGGGACTCGCTATTTTGGCTGGCAAGCCCAGGCTATAGATACCTCTTTGGAAGCCAAGCCGACGGTAGAGGGCACCCTGCTCAAAGTCTTGAAAAAAATCGCGGACCACCAACCCTGCACGATTTCTGGCGCCAGTCGTACTGATGCTGGCGTTCACGCGCAAGGCCAAATTGCCAAACTGATTCTGCCAATACCGATCAAGCCCGCGCACCTGTTGCTGGGACTCAACACGGCACTGCCGCCAGACATTCGCATTCTGGATTGCGTGCCATCCACGAAAGCGTATCAACCCACTCAAACCGGGATCAGCAAGGAGTACCACTATTACTTTTCCGCGACCGCGGTTGAGAATGTTGCCATTAGTGACATTGCCGTCAATTTGCCGTTTGATTGCGCTGATCCCGAGGTGCTCGCCCTACTCAAAAGCGCGTGTCAGTTGTTCGTCGGCCAGCACGACTTTTACAGCTTCAGCAGTCGCGACAAGGGGATTGCCACCAGTTTCAGGAATGTTTTCTATTGCGACATTGAGCGCGGCAATTTTTCACCGCTGGTAGACAATCTGTTTTATTTGAAAGTCGTGGGTGATGGTTTCCTCAAATATATGGTTCGCTACATGATGGGTGCCCTAATTGATCTGGCAGCAGGACGTATCACACTGGCTGATATCGATCGTTACCTGCAGCACCATCAAGAACAGAAACTCAGCCCCAGGGCCTACGCCAAAGGCTTACACCTGATCAATATCGAAGAGGCCCCTGGCTAAACCGTGGGCGCTCGGCGCACTCCCAACTGGGCGGACGCCACACCATGATTATTCCAACCCGCCGTGATACTCACCCAGCATAGCCCGATGGTTAAGCCGCGCGCGCTTCAGCAATGCCTGCTGAGCCGCCATTTGGTTTTCCGCCTGTCCCAGCCAGGCATTGAGGGCTGGTTGTTGCAGGGCGCGGCCATAGGATAGGCTCAACCGCCAGGATGAATTGTGACCTAGTTGGTTAATCGCATTCAAATTCTCTGTGGCTTCTTCAGGCGTCTGTCCGCCAGACAAGAAATGAATACTCGGCAGCGCAGCAGGCACTGTTCGGCGTAACACCTTGAGCGTCGCCTGAGCCACTTCGGCCGCGGGGGCACGCCGGCACCCTTTGCCCGGCAGCACCATATTCGGCTTGAGGAGCATCAATTCGAACACCACATGGTGCCGGTACAAGGCGTTGATAGCTCCAGAAACAAAGGGATACAGACTCGAAAGCGTAAACTAGTCGTAATAAATAGCCTCCGCAAGATCCAAAAAGAGTCGGGTCGAACCGGCACTGCTCGTGCCGCCCAGCCCAATTTCAGCGACGATTATAGGCTAAGCAGTGCGCGCTGCTCTCACGACAGTTGATCCTCTTCGGCTACTCTAGCAGCCTGACCGACCTGCCTGCTACCCATCGCGGCGCCCTGGATCTCAGACCTGAACAGCGCCAAAGCTTGCTGCGCTGAATTTAACGGCCCACTCACGAGATCGACCGCTGGCTGAATCTTCCTCGCAGCAACACCTGCGGCATTTGCAGCTTCGCCCATTACTCGCGGCGACATAAACGGGATAGCAGCTAAGTTCGCAGGATTGGTGATACTTGAGGCGCCAACACCTGTTGCAGTCACGTCTTGCAAGCCGCGTGGCGCCACATTGTTTAACGCTTGACCCGCAAGTCGCGGCAGCAAGAAGTAACCTCCGGCGTCGTCTAGCTGCTCGACCAGGCTCAATCGCTGACCGAAATTGGCGTTGACGTTATTGCGCATCACGCTCTGGAGCTTGCGAAGGATTAGCTAAACTTCACTCCCTCCATAACCTTAAGTATATTTGACCTTTATTCCAGTGTTTAGGTCGCTTAATCGCTTTTGCAAGAGACTAGCTGAAATCTCGTCCTCAACCGCCACCCCGAGATAATCATTACCTGGGCAAGGCCCGTCTGTAAAAACTAGTCCCCCGACTGCCTTTTGTCCGGTGAGAACGGGTCCTAGGTCGAGGCTGTCTAGAAGACGATAAGCTCGCGCGTTGGGGCTGTCAGACCGGCACCAGAAATAAATGACCCAATCCCAGTCAGCTTGATCATCAAGCTGTGATTCAGTTATCTCCCAGTCGTCCTCAACGTTATCCAGTGTTTCTGGCTTATAGCGGGTTAGCAATTCGCGCCATGACATTTCCGGAGGTTGCTCCCATGGGTCGCCAAGATTTAGCTCACCTTCTCTTTCAGAGCAAATGATCAATTCATCGACAATGAGTTTAGGGGCTTCCAGCAAGGGTTCTCCAAATTGATCTAAGAACTCGAGTGCCCAATGATAGAAAGATGGAAGGATAAAACCGCCAACAGCACCAGCAGTTGATAGTAAAAATTGTCTACGCGAAATACTCATGTCCTGTCTCCTCAAGATTGGAGCACAGGAATGAGAGAACCCAATTGGTTGCCTTACGGCCACATTCTCGAACCACCTTGCCTGGGTAGGCAGGTTGGCGGGGAACAAGTCCCACTCCTGATGCTCTTTAAACAAAAAAAACCTGTCAGCAAACGCTAAACAGGCTCTACCTATTTAGCAGAATTTATTAATCGCCCTGCAATCCGGAACAACTCGGCGAGTTAAAAAAAAAGCGAATTTGCTGATAAAGAAAACTATTTATACTTAAGGAAGTGATCGCAGAAACTGGGCGACATTTCCCTCAAAATTAGAACCATAACCAAGATGAAATTCCTCACACTGTCAGGTTATCGCAACGAACGATAAATGCTAAAATCAGCCTATCTATTTTGGAGGCATCTGGATGGCTCACGGATTTAAAACAGGTGGCCGGCCGGTCGGAACACCCAAAACCGCACCGCACTGCGCGAAAGGCTGGCGTCTAATTACCCTGATCATGACCGGCTGGCTATGGACCTATAATCACGAACAGTCGAATATGACGCTAGCTAGTATAACCCCCAAACAGAAGTTGGCCATGGTGGCCTAACC
>JABMOK010000093.1 GCA_013204155.1 Pseudohongiella sp.
CATGTCGCGGATATTGGAAATTTTCTTATCAACCAAAAGCACCAGAGGATTCTCCAGATCAGCGCTCATGGTCTCCTGATTGTTGATGAAGTAAGCCGAAAGATAACCGCGGTCAAACTGCATACCCTCAACCACATCCAGCTCATTTTCCAGACCGGAACCGTCTTCAACGGTAATCACGCCTTCTTTGCCAACCTTATCCATGGCGTCAGCAATGATCTGGCCTACTTGCTCATCCGAATTGGCAGAAATTGTGCCCACCTGAGCGATGGCTTTTGTATCAGTACAGGGCTTCGCCATTTTTCTGATTTCAACAACCATTGCGGCTACAGCCTTGTCCACGCCACGCTTGAGATCCATGGGATTCATGCCGGCGGCAACTGATTTTAAACCTTCGTTTAAAATTGCCTGAGCAAGTACCGTAGCAGTAGTTGTGCCGTCACCGGCGACATCGGAAGTTTGCGAAGCAACTTCCTTAACCATCTGCGCGCCCATATTCTCGAACTTGTCTTCCAGTTCAATCTCTTTTGCAACGGACACGCCGTCTTTAGTGACTGTAGGAGCCCCATAGGATTTATCCAGAACGACATTACGCCCCTTGGGTCCCAGCGTTACTTTTACTGCGTCAGCAAGGACGTTTACGCCCCTTAACAATTTTTGGCGTGCTGCGTCGCCGAATAATACGTCTTTAGCCATTTTTCAAAATTCCTGTCTTGTATAGTTGATTATTGGAGTCGAAACTGTGTGTATCAAGTTATTTTTCGATAACACCAAAGATTTCACTCTCATTTAAAATCAGCAATTCTTCATCACCAATTTTCACTGTATTGCTGGAATACTTTCCAAAAACCACCTTATCGCCAATTTTTAAGTCTACCGGCTGCTTTTCCCCATTTTCCAGACGCTTACCGGGACCCACTGCGACAACTACACCCTGTGCTGGTTTCTCTGCGGCCGAACCTGGTAGCACAATGCCTCCTGCGCTGGTTGTTTCTTCTTCTGAGCGTCGTACCACGACGCGATCTTGTAAAGGCCGAATCTTCATTGCTAACCACTCCCAAATCAAATGATTGAATTTACAGAACTCAAACAAAAGCGATCCTTCAACCCCGTTGGTTGTTGCGATCACCCTCTACCTTACCAATTTGTAGCGCAGGCTCCGTATAGTGCTGGCCTGAGCAAATTAGTTGATGTCTCCTAAATGGGGATAGTCAGGGGTATTTCAATGGCTTAATGGGATTTACCACAAATTTTTTTCGCTTTTTTCGGCCCCCGAGCCAGATAACTGGTTTTAACGCCCTTTTCAGTCGAATCTGTCTTTATTATCCGACTCTGAAGCCTCGTTTGACGGCCGATTCTGCGCAAGAAAATCGGCCTCTTTGGAGTAATCCCCTTCAATGATATTGCTGTTTTCTGCCCTGGAGCGGCCACGGCCAGCACTGCTGGACCAGAAACTGAAATGACTGCCCCCCTGTGCCGCCCCCATGCTTTTGACCACGCCTGAGCGTATTATCCGACGTGCAATGGGTCGCCGTAGCGGACCGGCAAGAAACACGAAGCCGATGGTGTCGGTAATAAAACCCGGGGTAAGCAGTAAGGCCCCGGCGCCAGCCAACATCATGCCCTCGACAATTTCCTGGGCGGGTAACTCTCCGGATTGAATCCGCTGATTGGCGCGGGTAAGCGTCGCCAATCCCTGACGCTTCAAAATCTGCACCCCAATGACCGCGGTTGCAACCACCAGACTCAGGGTCAGCAAGCCACCGACGCGATCGGCGACTTCAAACAGCAGCAACATTTCGGTCAGGGGTACCAGGATGAAAAAAACCAGAACAAAACGCACAAAGAACTCCTTTGAATTTATAATAGGGACACTTTATCACGATAGAGCCGCAAATTATTACTCTGTCAGCAGGCACGGATCTTGGCTATGGATAATTTGACATCAAACCACAAGGAAAGGATTTGGCAGATCGTGTATCTGATACCAAGGGGGAAGGTAGCCAGTTATGGCCAGGTGGCAAAATTAGCCGAATTGCCCGGCTACGCCAGATATGTGGGCTATGTCATGAAGAATTTACCGAAGGACACACAATTACCCTGGCATCGCGTAGTGAACGCCCAGGGCAAACTATCTTTTAGCCGGGATAGCCGGGAATATCAGTCGCAGAAAGCAAAACTGGAAGCGGAAGGGATGGTGTTTATTAATGGCAGATTTTCACTAAAAATGTATCAATGGCTGTCAGCGTAATTCATTTAGCGAAGCGACTTTATGGCGGTATCACCCTCGCCACTATTGTCATCAAACGGTTCGGCGTCTTTTTTAAGATTGCCTCCCCACGGCGCGACCTTGAACAACAACAGCATTCCTGGCACCGCCAACAACATGCACAAGTAAAAGAATGAGGTGTACCCTATTGCCTCAACGATAAATCCAGAGCTCGCGCCAGCAACAGTTCGCGGCAGAACACTGATCGCGGATAAAAGTGCCAATTGTGTTGCGGCAAAGGCAGGACTTGTAGAGCGGGCAATAAAGGCTATGAAAGCGGCGGTTCCCAAGCCCACACCTACATACTCCATCGAAAGGACGATGGCCAAAACCCAGGTGTTATCACCGGCCTCAGACAACACGGAAAAACCGAAAATGGTGATTACCTGGACAAATCCGAAAATCCATAAAGCCCGATTGATTCCCAGCTTTAGCATCCAGATACCGCCTAGAATGCCACCGGCCAGCGCCCCCCAAAGGCCCGCATTTTTTGCTACCAAACCAATAGTCGTCAAACTAAAACCCAGGTCGATTAGAAATGGTGTTTGCAAGGCCACCGCCATATTGTCACCGAGTTTATAAAAGAACATGAAAATCAGGATATACGCCGTCCCTCGCCAGCTATTGCGTTGTACGAATTCGGTAAATGGCAGTACCACCGCCTCTCTCAGTGTTTTTGGCGCGACTGAATCTTGAATCTCTGCAAAGAAAAATGTAGCCGTTATACTAATCAACATGAAACAGGCAATGACCACAAACACCACATCCCAATCGAAGCTGTCCGCCAGAATAAGTCCCAATGCGCCGGGCACTAATCCTGATATCCGATAGGCCTGTACGTGAATAGAGTTTCCCAGGCCCAGCTCATTTTCTTCCAGTAATTCTCTTCGGTAAGCGTCGATCACAACATCTTGGCTGGCACTAAAAAAAGCCACAATGACGCAGACAGAGGCGGCAAGCCAGATTGAATTCGCAGGCTGTAGAAATCCCAATACCCCTATAGAGAACAGCAGACATATTTGGGTCAGCAGCATCCAGCCTGTACGCCTGCCACGAAAAGGCGGCATATATCGGTCCATTAATGGCGACCAGATAAACTTCCAATTAAACGGCAGCGAGATCAGTGAAAACAAACCGATAGTCGCTAGATTCACCCCTTCGGTTCGTAACCAGGCAGGCACTAACTGGAATAATACGTAATAGGGAAACCCGGAAGCGAGTCCGGTAAAAACACAGGTAAGCATTTTCGGGCTAAAAATACTTTTTAGTAGACTGGGTTGTTCCTTAACATTGTCCTGCATGTAGTGTGCTGTCTCTTAAATGACTGAGAATAATTTACTGTATTAGTCACGGTAATTATCGTATTGCAGGGGAACCCCAAGATTGGCATCTTTGAGCAATGCCATAACCTGCTGCAGGTCATCGCGCTTCTTGCCCGTCACTCTTAACTTCTCGCCTTGAATAGCGGTCTGAACTTTCATCTTTGCCTCTTTCACCGTCTTCACGATCTTGCGCGCCAGATCTGCTTCAATTCCCTGCTGTACATTGACCTCCATACTCGCCTTCTTCCCCACCAGCTGAATATCTCCTTCTTTAAGGCTCTTTATATCGATGCTGCGTTTAACCAATTTCGACCTCAGGATTTCCATCATCTGTTGAATCTGAAAATCCGATTCGGCACTAACTGTGATATTCGAATCACTACTCAATGAAAAAACCGCCTCTACTCCTTTAAAGTCGAAACGGGTGCCTACTTCTCGATTAGCCTGATCGAGGGCGTTATTCAGTTCGTGCATATCTACTTCTGAAACAATATCAAACGAGGGCATTTTCCAATTTCTCCTGCGTAACATTTACCTTTAATGGTCCTCAGCGTGACCATTAACTCTGCAATTAGATTCTATGCAAGGGCAGTCTAACACCTCGCGGTGTTTAACTTAATAGTGAAAAAAGTCTATTCAATGATAACATCGACCCGAACCGCCGTTTCTGCATACGACTGAAGTACAAACCAGTGTATGAATCCAATCGCGAATCATCGTCCAAGGGATTTTTTTTTGATTTCCAACAAGCAATTCCTTTTGTTCGCCTTGCTGAGTATTCTGGCTATAATCAGCATTCTGCTTTCACTTCTCAGTGGCAGTGTTGATATCTCTGTCTCCCAGTTATTGAATAATTTATTCCACGCCGAAAACAATCTGCAAACACAGGTATTACAGGAGATCCGCATACCCCGGACGATCGCCGCCTTTACCACCGGCGGTTTATTGGCGCTGTCAGGGGTGATAATGCAAGTCTTGCTGCGCAACCCCTTGGCCGACCCTTACATTCTAGGCATTTCTGGCGGTGCCGCTGTAGGAGCCCTATCGGCTATCCTGCTTGGATTAAGTGGATTATGGTTATCTAATGCGGCTTTTTTTGGTGCCTTATTATCAATATTGCTGGTTTTTGGTATCGCCAATAAATTTGGTAACTGGTCGGTAACCCGATTATTGCTAACCGGAGTTGTTGTTTCCGCCGGCTGGGGAGCGGTAATTAATATCCTGCTCACCACCAGTTCTACCAACAATGTACAGAGCATGCTTTTTTGGTTGATGGGGGATCTGAGTCAAAGCAGAGTTGGCCTTGCTCATTTCGGCTTGTTAGTACTAGGCCTCGCTGGCGGGCTTATGTTGAGCAGATCTCTCAATGTACTTATCCGCGGCGAGCTGGTTGCGGCTAGTCTGGGGATCGATGTCAGGGCGCTAAGATTGATATTGTACTTTTCCGCCTCTGTATTTACCGCCACTGCCGTTACCATAGCAGGATCGGTAGGATTTGTAGGTTTGATAGTTCCACATATGCTAAGACTTATGGGAGCAAGAGATCACCGTCTGCTAATACCTTGCTCGATATTGCTGGGTGGTAGCTTTCTGGTTATTGCCGACAGCCTGGCACGAACTATAATCGCACCTCAGCAATTGCCAGTGGGAGTGGTCACCGCCATAATTGGCGTGCCCGCTTTTATAATTATTCTTAGAACAACAATTAGAAAATAGAATGGCAACTCTCGAAATACAGGCGCTGGAATTGCAGATTGGCGAGAAGCTGGTGTGCCGAAACCTCAACTTATGCATACAAGAGAATGAGCGCTGGGGACTATTAGGTAAAAATGGAGCCGGAAAAACCACTCTGCTGCATAGCCTACTGGGCCTGCGCCCAATCACTTCCGGACATATTCTTATCGATGGGAAGGAGTTAGCCAAGCTACCGCGGATGGAATTGGCCGCTAAAATTGGCATTCTGTTTCAACAAGGCTTGAGCACTCTTCCCGCCACCGTATTTGAAACGGTTATGCTTGGTAGACATCCGCATGTTCAGTCACTACTACGAGACAACCCTGCCGATGTGGCGATAGCGCACAAAGCACTAGCCGCCTTCGATCTGGATGCGCTGAGTGATCGTGAAATTGATACGCTTTCCGGCGGTGAATTACAACGCCTCTCTTTAGCCATGCTGGTTGCACAAACACCACAAATATTTCTGCTCGATGAACCCAGCAACCATCTCGATGTCGCCTTTCAGGTCAAGCTTCTCTCCATTCTTGAGCAAAAGATAAGCGAACAATCCGCCTGCTTGTTAATGGCAACACACGACATTAATCTGGCCGCGCGTTTCTGCGACCGAATCATCTTACTTAAAGATGAAGGTGAGTTTTTGATTGGAGAAAGGGACGAAATACTGAATGAAGAGAACTTGTCCGCCGCCTATAATTGCCCGATAAAATCCTTATCGGGCGAAGGACGCACGCTCTTTTATCCTTTATAGCCTGCACCGATACGGCACTGGCACTTTACAAAGACAAATGTCTGACGTCAGTTAACAACTTCGCCAAATAGGTAGCGAACTGACCACCATCGACACCGTTTACAGCGCGGTGGTCATAGGAAAGAGTGAATGGCAGCATTTTCCTCGGCACAAATCCTCCGTCTCTATACACCGGCTTTATATCTGTCTTGGAAACACCAAGAATTGCTACTTCAGGCGCATTGATAATCGGAATAAACCCGGTACCACCAATCGCGCCGAGGCTGGATATTGTAAAACAGGCGCCCTGCATGTCTTCCCGCTTGAGTTTTCTCTCCCGCGCCTTCTCGGAAAGCTCAATCACTTCCTCTGCCAGTTGCCAGATGGTTTTCTGATCCACATTTCTGATTACCGGCACGACCAGACCCGCTTCAGTCGCCACAGCAATACCAATATGTACATACTTCTTCTGAATCACATACTCGCCCGATGAATGCAGCGAAACATTAAATTGCGGGTGTTCTAACAAGGCCTTGGCACATGCCTTGAGTAGAAATGGCATAAACGTTAACTTGATGCCCTTACGGGCTGCTTCCGGCTTAAGTTCTTCTCTAAAGTCTTCCAGGTCAGTGATATCCGCTTCGTTGAACTGGGCGACATGGGGTATCGTTGACCAGTTACGATGCATGTTCACGGCAGTAAGCTTATGCAGCTTACTTCTTGAAAGCTGTTCTATCTCACCAAACTGGCTGAAATCAATATCGGGAATGCTTGCCCCTGCTGCCGACTCCGCCATTGGCGCATTTATTCGATTCTTAACGTAAGCGTGTATATCTTCTTTTATGATTCGGGATTTAGCTCCACTTGCAAGCACAAGCTGCAAGTTCACTCCCAGTTCTCTGGCCAGCTTGCGCACAGCAGGTCCGGCATAAACCCCGGATCGCTGTTCGATGACGGCGGCGTTGTTATCCTCACTCTCGGCTTTAGTTTGTGCCCCAGGGCTATCGGCTTGCGCCGCGACTTGCTTCGGAGCCGGTTCAACAACATTTGTTACCACTTTCGATTCCGATTCCGATTCCGATTCAGACCCGGAAACTTCAAGCGGCCCACTACTCAACAATTGTACAAAGGGCGTTCCAGTTTTTACTTTGTCCCCTACTGCGACCAGTACCGATTCAATAATCCCCGCCTGTGGCGCAGGCACATCCATCGCCGCTTTATCCGATTCAAGGGTAATCAATGAATCATTGATGGCGACCTCATCACCCGCTTTGACGTGTACTTCAATCACCTCTATTTCATCGTCAGTTCCAAGATCAGGCACTTCGATAGTGGCTGAGGTAGTGGCTGAGGTAGTGGCTGAGGTAGTGGCTAAGGTAGTGGCTGATTTTTCGACTTGGCCAGAAGAAGAATCGGGATCGGCGAGGGGTTCTGCAGTTCCCGCCGCAGCGACACCTTTGCCATCGGTTTCAGGCGCTAGCGCCGACTTGGAGTGTTGCGAAGATTCTTCTGCTTCTTCTGCTTTTGTGTCCCCGTCCCCAGCAACCTCCAGGGACAATATTTCACTTCCGCTGCTGACCAGATCACCCAAATTTACCGATATGCTTTTTACTACTCCGGCCATAGGTGCCGGAATTTCCATCGCGGCTTTATCACTTTCCAAAACCAGAAGTGAATCATTTTCTGCAACCGACTGACCTACAGATACCAGCAGCTCTATTACTTCTACCTCACTGGCATCACCCAGATCGGGAACTTTTATGTTTTCAATTGACACCAGAGCCAACTCCTGAAAAATTCTTATTGATCATTATCTTTTACTTTTCGCGTATTTTATTGAGCCAGCGGATTTTTCTTATCCTGATCAATCCCTGTCTTCTGCATATAATCCACGATCACCTTGCCCTTGATCAGACCCAGGTCCTTCATCTCGGTCAGAGCCGCCAGCACTACAAACTTGCTGTCAACTTCGAAAAAATGACGCAGCATCTCCCGGCTGTCACTGCGACCAAAGCCGTCTGTTCCCAGCACCCGATAGGTATCGGGGATATATTCCCTCACTTGATCAGAATAGGATTTCATATGATCCGTTGTGGCAATGACGGGCCCCTTCTGCCCGGCAAGTTGCTGCGTGATAAAGGGTACTTTCGCCTTTCCCTCGGGATGCAGCATATTTTCTCTGGAGACAGCCAAGGCTTCTCTTCTCAGTTCATTGAAGCTGGTTACACTCCAGACATCAACGGCAAATCCGAAGTCATTGCGCAATATCTCGGCGGCCTTTCTCACTTCCCGAAGTATAGTCCCACTGCCTAACAGGCGCAGTCGAAGATCACCAGCTGCCGTCTTGGCCTTGGCTACCTTATAGGTCTTACTGCCACCATCTTCCAACAGATATATGCCCTTGATAATACCTTCTTCACTTCCCTTGGGAAGCTCTGGCTGTTGGTAATTTTCATTCATGGTGGTGATGTAATAGAAAACAGACTCCATCTCCTTATACATGCGTCGCAAGCCATCTTGCACAATAACAGCCAATTCGTAGGCATAGCAGGGGTCATAGGTCACGCAGTTCGGAATTGTGGACGCCAGAATATGGCTGTGCCCGTCTTGATGCTGTAAACCCTCCCCATTCAGCGTGGTACGTCCGGCGGTTGCTCCAATTAAAAATCCTCTCGCCTGAGAATCTCCCGCCGCCCAGCAAAGATCGCCTACGCGTTGAAAACCAAACATCGAATAATAGATATAAAACGGAATCAGGGGATAATTACTCACACTGTAGGAAGTCGCTGCGGCCAGCCATGCAGAAAAAGCACCGGCCTCGCTGATGCCTTCTTCCAGCATCTGACCTTCTTTGTCTTCGCGATAAAACATCACCTGGTTCGAATCGGCCGGGTCATAAAGTTGCCCGACTGAGGAGTAGATTCCCATCTGGCGAAACATGCCCTCCATGCCAAAAGTTCTCGCCTCATCTGGCACGATTGGCACGATACGCTGACCTATTTCCTTGTCCTTGCAAAGCCCCGACAATAAGCGAACAAACGCCATGGTAGTCGATTGCTCTCTGTCACCGCTGCCCTTGGTCTGATTTTCGAAGGCGCTTAGTGCCGGCACCTTCAATGGAATAGTATCTGCTCTGCGCTGGGGAACAGGTTTCCCGAGCGGCTCACGCATCTTGCGCATGTATTTTAGTTCCAGACTATTCTCTGCTGGTCGGTAGTAAGGCACATCAACCAGCTTCTCGTCCTTGATCGGTATACCAAACCGATCGCGGAATTTCTTCAGCGCTTCAATGTCCAGCTTCTTGACCGAATGGGCGGCATTCTGCGCTTCTGCCGCACCGCCAAAGGCATAACCTTTCACAGTTTTGGCAAGAATTACCGTCGGCTTACCGTTGCCTTTAACCGCCTTGGCATAAGCGGCATACACCTTGTAAGGATCATGCCCGCCACGGTTCAAAGCCATAATGTCATCATCCGACAAATGCTCGACCATTTTTAGTAGCTCCGGGCTTTTACCGAAGAAATTCTCGCGCGTATAGGCTCCGCCTCGGCTTACATAATTTTGATATTCACCATCAACCACTTCATCCATTCTTGCCTGCAGAATTCCATCTTTATCCGCTTGCAATAGCTGATCCCAATGCCGGCCCCAAATCACCTTAATCACATTCCAGCCAGCGCCGCGAAAAACCCCTTCCAATTCCTGAATGATTTTACCATTGCCTCGAACAGGCCCATCCAGTCTTTGCAAATTGCAGTTAATGACAAAGATGAGATTATCCAGCTTTTCACGGCCGGCCTTGGATATTGCCCCCAGAGATTCAGGCTCATCCATTTCTCCATCACCGAGAAAAGCCCATATCTTGCGTTTGGAATTATCCAGCGCACCGCGACTGGTCAGGTATTTCAGCACATGGGCTTGATAGATAGCCTGTAGCGGGCCCAACCCCATGGATACTGTCGGAAATTGCCAGTAGTCAGGCATCAGCCAGGGGTGCGGGTAGGAGGACAGGCCATCGCCATTCACTTCTTGTCGAAATCTGTCCAACTGCTGTTCATCGATTCGTCCTTCCACATAAGAACGTGCATAAATACCGGGTGAGGAATGACCCTGAAAATAGATTAAGTCACCCTCATTCTCTTCGTTAGGTCCATTGAAGAAATAATTGAATCCCACATCATAAAGAGTCGCGGCCGATGAAAATGTTGATATGTGTCCACCAATATTCGGATCACGCAGATTGGCACGCATCACCATCGCCAATGCATTCCAGCGGATTATTCCCCTGATCTGCCTTTCCATGAACATATCGCCGGGCATTCTGTCTTCACTTAAAGGAGATATGGTGTTGCGATACGAGGTGTTTACAGCTGAATTTGGGGAATAGTTACCGGCTCTTGTAGCCTGCTCCGAGAGACGCCCTATCAGGTAGTGAGCACGGTCAGAGCCTTCTTCTTCAATAATTGAATACAGGGCGTCAAGCCATTCTTTAGTTTCTTCGGGATTCGCGTCGTTTTGCTGAGTCATTATTATTTCGTTCCACGCACGACCAGGATCCCTGGCGGCTTCCATTTTATGTAAATTAATTACAAAGCGGCCCGCATTCTACTCTAAATATGCCCTGTTTTCCATGTCGGGATTCGGCATTTTTGTAGTATTACTACATTTTAGATATTTTAGCCCGGCACCAATCAAAGAACATTATATTGTTATTTATTAGAGGGTTAGAATAATTCTAGCGACCGTCCCCCCGGCTGAATCTGTATCAATTTGAGCAAAAAGCACAAAAGACTACAAACTCGGCAATTTCATCCACTAGGCGCTGAAGCTTATTGGCCGTCTATCGAGCGTGACCCGACGGAATAAACTAATTTGAAACTTCACCCCAAGCGTATTCCTAATATCGTAATCAAAGCCAATACACTCAACCAGATTGCCTGACTGCGCTCCAGCAGACCCAATAAGGCTTCGATTTCTGCCACTTCAGGGGAGTAGTCGCCCTCTGCCTCTGTCTTATCGGCAGTGTCCATGCCGGAAAGCGCACAGGCTGCGTAACCGTAAAGCAACTCCGGATTTTCCATCTCGCCACGAAAATTCCAGAACGAGCGCTTAACATTTTCGAAGCATTTTTCGAAATTCCCCGCCAGGCAAAAAGCTATCGCCAATAAGCGAATCGGAATCCATTCCAGAATTTCAATAATCATCGCTACCAGATTTACCTGAGTTTCCAACTGCTCTTCTTTATGGCTATCTCGAAGCTGATAGCTCACATAGCAAATTAATATACCTATTGGTCCAGTAATCATGTACCAGAAAAACATGACGAACATTTTTTCGAAACAGCGATAAACTAACTGCTTGCTAAAATACTTGCTCAAGACTGCTTTGCCGGCAAGATTGGGCATTACGGAAGTCGGCAGCTCCTGCTGCAGGTACAATATACAATCTTCCATGTCACCTGCTTTCCATTTTTCTAAAAATTCACTCGCCAATCTCCCTGGCTGAGTCCTGTCAAAAGCGACAAGCAATATCAGGACATGCACCATCATTGTGAGCAGCCCGAACAACCTGTCTCCGCTTACAAATAACAGGGCGGTGAGACAGAAAACGGGGATCGCGTAAATAGCCACTATTTCTAACAACCAGGCCCTTGAACCCTTGCTTACTGCTTTGGCAGCCAGGCCTTCAATTCGGCTACGAAAGCGGAAAAACCAGGAATCATCGAAGCGGTCAAAGTCCTTTAACCATACATAGTTGATTGTCAAACAAATCAATATAACTAAAAATTTCATCGCGTTTCCAAATACTCTACTTATCTATACTAGATATTTACCTTGGCTCTTCGATTGCCTGCCTGCTTAAGTGCAGATTTAACTTTAGCCCAGTTGAAGAATGGACCTGGGTCGGTCTTCCGGCCCGCTGCAATATCACTGTGCCCTACTATTCTGTCCAAATTCAAGCACGGATAAACCTCAAGAAGCAAATTAGTAATCAGAATGAGTGAATCATACTGGGCCTCAGCGAAAGCCTCGAAATCAGATCCCTCAAGCTCAATGCCAATAGAAAAATCGTTGCAATTGCTCCTGCCACTGTAAACAGACTCGCCAGCATGCCAAGCCTTCCTATCGAAGGGGACATATTGTGTCACGCCACCTTGCCTGTCGATTAGCAAGTGTGATGAAACTTTCAGATCTGCAATCTCTTTAAAGAACGGATGGGATTCTGCATCGAGCTGATTGCAGAACAGCTGATCTATACAGCGATTACCATATTCTCCGGGAGGCAGGCTGATATTATGAATGACCAGCAAATCGATTTCGGTATCGGCAGGTCTCTCACTCTGATTCGGCGATTCAAGCAGGCGAGCCCCGGAGAGAAGATTGTTAGCGATCGAGAATTTCATTACCGCGAGTCACTTTAAAGAAAAGAAGCCATCTGTCTGTGAGCAATAGTATCACAGATAAATAGATAGATAATTCAATAAGTTATGATCTCTAGCAATTTCAAAAACTTTACCTTCTATCACAACTTTCTATTCCCATCCGTATGAGACATAATTTGCGTAATGACTGCCTCAACTCCCCCAAATCAGCACCCTCCCGGAAAGAGTATTGGTCAGGGAATGCTTATTGCAAGCTTCTCTCTAGGGTTGATTGGACTTACTTTCCTGTTTGACGGCTGGCTGGATAAACAAGCAAACCCGAATCAAGACCCCGTTTCTTCAGAGACAGGCTCTGGAATTCGAGAAGTTGTATTGCAAAGAAATCGCCAGGGTCACTACGTCTCGGGGGGGGAAATAAATGGCTTGCCTGTCACCTTTCTATTAGATACCGGCGCGACTGACGTTGCAATTCCAACGGCTATTGCTAACAAAGCAGGTCTGAATCGAGGATTAGCCTCACAGGCTTCAACGGCCAATGGTGTAATTACAGTTTACTCTACACAAATCACTGAGCTGATCTTTGGCAATATTACCCTCAATAATATTAATGCCAGCATCACTCCCAGCATGAGTGGCGATACTATCTTACTCGGCATGAGCGCCTTAAATAGAATTGAATTTAGCCAGCAAGGTTCTACTCTCACCCTTCGTCAAACTCCAGAATCCTGATGCCAATGAATTTACTGACATTACCCGCAGATATTCCAACCATCGTAAGCTTCGCTCTGGCAGAAGATATCGGTGATGGTGATATTACCGCCGAGTTAATTCCCGCAAGCAAAACAATTGCAGCCAAAATCCTTAGTCGTGATCACGGCATACTGTGCGGCCGGCCATGGGTTGATGAAATATTCAATCAACTCGATAGCTCTGTGCAGCTGGACTGGAAAACTGCAGAAGGGGAGACAATCGAGGACGGTCAAATTATTGTTACTTTGGAAGGAGCCGCCAGGAGTATATTAACCGCCGAGCGCACCGCGCTGAATTTCTTACAGACCCTGTCGGCCACCGCAAGTCGCAGCCACTACTTCGCCTCAATGGTAAACCACACCAAGGTTCATTTGCTCGATACCCGCAAGACCCTGCCCGGGCTTCGCTCGGCACAGAAATATGCCGTGAGAACCGGTGGCTGCCATAACCATCGCATGGGTCTGTTCGATGCGTTTCTAATCAAGGAAAATCATATCGCCGCCTGCGGCAGCATTGAGTCCGCAATAGCTACCGCTCATGCTCTACACCCTGACAAGACAGTTGAAATTGAAGTTCGTAATCTTGCAGAACTCGAAAAAGCCATCGCCGCGGGTGCTGACATAATAATGCTCGATAATTTCGAATTTTCCGATATCGGCAAAGCCGTTACGATCAATGACGGTCGTTCTAAATTGGAGGCCTCCGGCGGTATCGATGAGGAGATGCTGGTCAATATTGCTGAAACTGGCGTAGACTATATCTCTATTGGCGCGCTCACCAAAAACTGCGTAGCCCTCGATCTTTCGCTGCTAGTGGCCTAGCTCACAGAGTTCTGACCTTGCTAGCATTTATTACCTCGTCAGGCCTGTGGGAGGGAGCATGAGAAATAATCGATTACTAACTATTCTGATGCTTGCGGGTCTGTTGTCTTTCCCGGTCCTGAGTTTTGCTCATGCCGGAAATACCGACCAAAATGGGGGGCACTACTATGGAAACTCCTATCACTGTCATCTTAGCGGTTGCGAGATGCCTGATACCTTCAATATTAATCGCAGCAGCCGGGACAGCTTTTTTACCAATTACCGTGATAGAGAGAAGTTTTTTAATACCGATGACTGGTCATTCGAGGAAGATTACGATAACGACTGCCAATCAACGCGACAGGAGATGCTGGTTCTCACCAGCCGTGCGGAGATCAAGTACACCAATCCTCGAAACTGTGTTGTCAGAACCGGCGAATGGTTGGACCAATACACCGGCAAGTCATTTAACGTCGCTGCGCAGATCGATCTTGATCACATAATACCCCTCATGTATGCCCATACACATGGCGGAGATCGCTGGCCGCCGGAAAAGAAACTCCAATTTGCCAACGATCCAATGAATCTGCTGCTTATTGAGAAAAGGGAAATCAAACGCAAATCCGAACGGGGACCAGATCGTTATCTTCCCCGCGAGGAATTTCAATGTGAATATGTAAATCTCTGGAAGGCTATTGCAGACAAATATGATCTGACTCTTGAAAATCGTGACAAAAATAAAATCACACTGCTGTCACGCGATTGCTCCTCAGAATGAGATGCTGATTTATCCCGCCCACAAAAAAGCCGAACTGGGTTCGGCTTTTTTGCTTCAACGACCTGTTCAGGGCGTCAATATATGAATACTTTCCATGCCGTTGTCCGGGTCCAGCTTCGCCTCGCCGGCTGGAAATCCGTTCTCTGAAAGGATATAGGCGATCACATCGGTATACTCTTCCAACATTAGCGAACCAGGGTTGTCAGCAGGCATAGTGCCCATCACCGTTTCCCATAAGAAAAGCAGGGGCTGGTTATTCCAGGATTTCAGAGTATCTCGATAAAAGCGCATATCGTGGCAGGTCTTACAGCTGCTATCGTAGACTCGCGCGCCGGAATCGACCTGAGCCGCAGTGAATACACCGTCTTTAACGGTCTTATCCTGAGCGAAACCTGTCTGGCAGCCGACTAATCCCAGCAGCAAAATTACGCTGCTTATTACCATTTTCATCGAATTTTTCATCTCTTTATTCCTCCGCAGTGAAAAAACATCATTTCCAACCCTGCACTATCTCTAATTAAACTAGTCGAACTATTCAGCCTGTGTATCTATTAACATTAACCCTAACTACTTATTAACCCTAACTGCCTATTAACCTTAACTACCTATTAACCTTAACTACCTATTAACCTTAACTATCGATCGAGAGCAGGTATTGTATCCAGTATTTGCGCCGGGAGAACGTTGTCCTATTGGAAGCCGCGTAAACATAAACTACATCGACTCACTTTTCAAGTGGAGAGCGCCCACTCAGATTCACCCTACACTTATCAAACCCCCGTAATATCATGTGCTTAATCATTAGCCACTAGAATAAGCCATTGAAAATGAACTTAAGCTTAACCCCAAATTTCTGCCACTGACGTGGTCCAGCTTTTCTTTGCAACCCAGTTAAGCAACTTTCTTTAA
>JABMOK010000094.1 GCA_013204155.1 Pseudohongiella sp.
AACGTATGAGCAAAACGTATGAGATACGTATGGCTCTGCAGGTCAGTAAATACGGGGATTTGGGGTAGGTATGCAGATCCTGCTGTTCGGCGGGAATGCTCGAAATCGAGTGGGTTCAGCTTCCACAAAGGGAGTTGAACTGGCAGCTTAAAGAATAATTGGCGCTGAAAACTGACCACATATTGAGTCTCGAATTTTGGAATTACTTAGGAAAATCGTATCGTGAGCGATTATCGGTACTGACAAAGTAACTCGCAGTAAGTAATAATTTGTCAGTACCAAGGTCAGAGTTCGGAGCATATGTATTCTCTAAAGTTCATTGTCCTCCAGCAGACTGAATATACCCGTAAAATCACCATTCACGTCATACTCATACTCCCCTGCTGCCAGCGCATAAACCGGTAACGGAATAATTTCAGTAAAAAAATTTACTGCTGCAACACACCCAAATCCGCCAGGGGTAAGTAGCCTAGCATTATTAAGATAGTACAAAATAACTTCAAATTTGTTGTTTAAAACTCGGGTGCTAATCTGCCCTAGCTCGAGACAAACACTGATATAGCCAGTCACCCTCAATAAAACTTGAACAGGAAAAGATTCAGTTTTAATGAGCTCAACATTTTCAATTACTTGTACTTGCACGCCATTTTTGTAATCCTGCAACACCAATTCACCCTGATCCGTGAATTGCAATATCACCTCTTGAAACTCGCCTGCTTTTTCTGCTGAATCTATCTCAGGAATTGTTAGTATTCCGTCTACGAAAGATGGATTGCTGTCAGAAAAAACAGTGCCTATCGGTAAAATCCCAATTAATGTAGCCAACAAAAATTTATTTTTAATGATTAGCCCCTTTCATAAAAAAATAGTAAATTCCGATCAAACAGGTAGCTCTAGGTCATTGAGTCTTCGTCACAGGATGGGCTTATCCACATCCAAAATTAGAGGAGTTCAAGTTAACTTATCAATGTTATCCAATTACATAATCCAGAGAGAATATCAGAGCACTCCCGTTGCTGATTAGGGGGCTCGAACCATCCAGTACCCCACATAAGAATAGATAGGTCTTGGCATGGACATACTCATCGTCCGCTTTGAAATCCCATTAAGAGAACTTACTAGCATTTGATTGCCGCGAGGAATGATTTCTACTACCACGTTGGTATCGCTCAGTGGATTCGTCCCAGCTACTTGATCCTTGACTATCCCGATAGTTCGAGCCCCCGAGTTCACCGACGGAATTTCGCCTATTAAATCTACAAATTCCAGCATCGCTGAGTCGGTTTCAGTGTCCAGCATGCTATACATGGTTTGTTCAACCATATGTATCCCCGAGGCATGTATATAGTTTAGTATCAGCGTTTCCACATCTCCTGAATCGGCGAGCTCAAATCCCTGAAACAATCCGCCAGTAACAGTTTCTTCTTGTATTTCTTGCAGTGTGAAATGCTCAGCTGCGGTTAATTTCAGCCACTCATTTCCTGTGTTCGGATCAAATACCACGACAAATTCACCTGTATCGTCCAGTTCGCGTAGCTCCAATGGTGAGCGGCTTGGTATTTGCATCGCCGCATTGATTGACTCTCCATTGGTCGGCGAGATAATCGATATTTCGATTGGCTTAGTTTCAGGAATGAAAAAGCCTCTCCGCTGAAGGTGATCACTTAAAGCAATCTGGAGCCGATCCAAAATGAAATCACCATCAAACAATAATTCATTCTTGTAGTAGTACGTACCCATTTCCCAGGTTGCGGTTTCTCCGGGTTCTAATCTACCGGGTAAAGCTCCAGCTTTGTAGCATTGTCTCTCGCAGCCGATGAACTGAAATGAAGATTTATGATTTCCATCTATTACCTCAAAAGGAGAGGCAGAAAATCGAGGCATAAAAAATAGTGCGTTAAAGCCCTCATTTGTAAGAGTCATTTCAATGGTAAAGCTCTCTCCGGCGACTAGTTCTGCTGGGTGATCGAAAACTACAGAAGCATTAACGTCCAGCACACCGCCACCTGTATTTGCAATTTCCAGGTTCTCCAAAATTGCCGCATCGCCTCGCCCTTCAGCCGAAACTATTCGGACAATGTCAGTATGCAGGTAGTATTCAACTGATTGTCGACTGTCAGGTGTGCGAATTCCCAGGCGTGGATTGTCAAATCTTAATTCTCTACCCAGTTCTTCGCTCTGAGGCACCTGAATTAATGTATAGGCAATCTGGGCGGATTCGCCAGGCTTTATAGGCAGCTGTCCACTGACAAGACAGATTCCGGCTCGCGGGCATAAATCAGACGGGCCGCCATAAGAAATTCTGTTGCCCAGAGCGGGCGTTGGAAGGCCCCCTTCAGGCTGTTGTGGGGGGCTGTAGCCTTTCCCCGAGGCGTCGGTAATAGTGATTCCTGAAGTATCTGGATTGTAGATTTCTACGATGATATTTTCACTGCCACCTGGACGGATAAATCCAACGGGATTTAGAATCGTAATCTGAATGTCGGCTACATCCGCCTTTGCGAGTAATGGAGTGCTGGAAAATAGGATAATTAAAATTAGCAGACTGGGTTTTCTCATATATCCCTCTAGCTAGTTGGTGCGGCAGCCTGTAGCCAATTTGCCGAGTGTCTCACGATTATCGTGGTGGCGCTACCATGATAGCTTTGAAAGGATTAGAGAGCCTGAACTTCCGCGGTTTTTCTAGACACTTTGTTCCTATAATCATAGCAAGCAATATCAATGTAGGCATATCAAACGGGTTCCACCATTTAATACGTTATATGGCTAAAAAACGTATGAGCACTTTTTTTAACTTTTCGCTCTCGCAACTAGTTGATCTAAATAGTTTTTATTTGGAAATTGGTGGGCTAGGGGGGATACGTTACCGCCGACTTTTTACGAATCTTAAATCTATAAGCTGTTGTAAGTAAAGGAATTAATATTCAAAACGGGTTCGGCCAATCCGCCGAAACGTATGAGCAAAACGTATGAGTTTGGCAATGCTCTACAGGCCAGTAAATACGGGGTTTGGAGGATATGAGCTGGGGTGGCGATCGGGCCTAAGGGGCAAGAATTGGGCGGGTTCAGCTCCCCAATAGGAAGTTGAACCAGCGTATGCGTAAGTTCAAATCGATGCATCAGGCGCAACGATTCTTGAATGTACATGCAGCAGTTTACAACCTGGTGCGGCGCCTAGTATCAGCGGAGAATTATCGATATTTTAGACAGCGCGCTTTTTCGTCTTGGGAAAATGCAGTGGCGATATAAGTGGGATTAATGGTAGTTTTTCCGATTTGAGTGATTAACTTGTCAATACCGTTCACCCGGCTAACTTTGAAATGACTGTTGAATAAAGGTATGTTTACGTTTCTCCGTTGTGCCATTTTGGTACAAGCTGATGTTCCATTTCAGAACATCTTCTGCTTTGTCTTCGGCTAAGTGTCTGTTCTGGAGATAAAATCCTTCTATTACCGTTTGGCCTGATAATTGCTGCCATTACAATTACTAAAGATAGTTTGCGTAAGGGCGCATACTTCGTAATGACCGACAACATTGTCACGCAATAGTTTTCGCGGAGAGATCAATTATATGTTTTTGCACTATTTAAAAATCGCGCTTCGAAGCATAAATAATCGCAAACTCTACTCATCGATTAGCATTTTTGGGTTAGCAGCAGGTATGGCGGTCAGCTTATTGGTTTTGGCATTTGTTAATCATGAGCGTGGTTTTGACTCTATGCATCCAGATAGTGATCGCTTATATCGTTTGAATTGGGTTGATATAGGCGCAGGTGTTCGTTTCGCAACCTTTCAAAACCCTATGGGGCCGCGAATTATTGATGCTCTTCCCGAGGTTGAGTCTGGGAGCAGATTTGTGATGAGAGAAGTCTTGCTAACCGTAGATGGCAACTCCCACTACGAAGAGATTAGCATGGTGGAAGACAATTATTTTGATATGTTTAATTACGGCGTGCGGGCTGGGAATCCGAGCCTGGCAATTCAGGATATTAATACGGCTGTCCTAACGCAGGCATCGGCGCAAAGCTTATTCGGGGATGCAGACCCTATCGGGCAATCATTTACTGTTAACAACCAGTTTGATTACATAGTTTCAGCGGTGGTCGAGAATAACCCTTCCAACAGTCACCTGATCGCCAATCATTTTATTAACCTCGCGAATTTCCCAAAAATACTCGGTAGCGATACGATTCTGGAGCAGTTTAGAGCTGATAATGTGTATCAATACGTAAAACTCGCCGAAGGTGTGAATGTTAGTGAGTTGGGGACAAAAACCGAAGAGTTTTTGGTTGAGGTAGTCGATCCAACTTATGATAGGCAGGTCATCTATCAGCCCTTTCAAGAAATCCACTTCAATACCAGTTTGCAGAATGAATTGTCCGCTATGGATGAGGCTCTGGGGCTGGTAAAGCCCTTTCGACAGCGCTCTGATATTTTTGTCTTTAGCGCAGCCGCAATACTTACACTTATTATCGCCACATTTAATTTTGTAAACTTGCAGATTGTGCAAGGTTCGAGGCGCGCAAGAGAAATCGGAATACGCCGGGCCATAGGTGCAACCCGAATTGGCATCGGCAAACAGCTTCTTTTTGAGACGGTTCTAATGTCGTTTCTTGCCATGTTCCTTGCGGTTACAATTTACCAAGCCGTCGCACCGGTGTTAGCTTCCATGCTCGCCTTGCCGTTAGCCGCATTTTCATTGCTTCAGCCAAGCAAACTTATTGCATTATTACTCCTGCCTATACTGTTAGGTCTATTGGCGGGTTTTTACCCGGCTGCGATTATTGCGGGAGTAGCACCGGTTAAGGCTATGAAGGGAGAGTTGTTAGAAAGCATCAGCTCATCAAAACTCAGTTCTGGTCTGGTTATTTTGCAGTTCAGCATTTCTATCGGTCTTATAATTGCGGCCGCTATCGTGAACTCACAGATTCAATTCGCCTTTTCAAAGCCACTGGGCTTTGTTCTTGATGACGTGGTGCTGGTAAGTGTGAATACTCGAGAAGCCCGCTCGGCATATTCGACGATGTTAGATCAATTGCAAGCAGAACCGGATATTGTTTCCGTGACGATGGGCTCTACAGTACCTACGCAGAGTTTGGATGGTGGAGCGAATCTTTATAGAGTTGGAGAAGGGTCTGACGTGGTGTATTCCACCCGTAGGGTAAACGCAGGAACCGATTATTTTGACACTCTCGGCATTGATATAGTGGCGGGCAGGGAATTCGACCCGGATATTCGCTCAGACCGTTTGCAGCGCAATGCATCTGACCAGCCCTTTTACGCCGGGGTCATTCTGAATCAGACAGCTGCACGGGCTATGGGGTGGAGCAATCCTGCCGATGCGGTC
Source organism: Pseudohongiella sp. (assembly GCA_013204155.1). Lineage (GTDB taxonomy): Bacteria > Pseudomonadota > Gammaproteobacteria > Pseudomonadales > Pseudohongiellaceae > UBA9145. The sequence continues at coordinate 5,347 of JABMOK010000094.1, forward strand.
GGACAGCCGATAACGGGCAGAATTCCAGGTATTCAATTTAACGGTACTATTCTGGGCATAGCCAGTGACATGCATTACCGCTCCATACGTACGCAGATTGAGGCAGTGTCCTATATTCTTGCAGGATCAAGAGGCACGATGGCGATCAAAATCAATTCTGAAAACCCTGGAGGTGCATTGGCAGCGATTGACAGAATATGGCAACAAAACGTTCCCGGTTATCCCATCCAGCGCACATTCCTCGAAGACGATTATTCGGCACTCTACCTGGGTGAAAACCGTACTTTTAGATTATTTATTGGTTTGTCAGTAACAGCCATCGTTATTGCTGCTCTAGGTCTGTTTGCATTGGCCTCTTTTGCAACCGAACGTCGTATTAAGGAAATAAGTATCCGTAAAGTACTAGGGGCTACCGTAGCTGAAATTGCAGCAATGCTATCCTGGAACTTTTCCAAGCTGGTGGTTCTAGCCAATTTGATTGCCTGGCCAGTGGCCTGGTGGGTAATGCAGGATTGGTTGGGTAATTTTTCTTACCGGGTCGAAATGAACTTTTCGCTATTTTTGTTCGCCGGGCTACTAACCTTTGTCGTAGCCATGGTGACCACCTTTCAGCGAGCATATAGTGTCGCGACTGTGAATCCGGTTGAGGCATTGCGGGCTGACTAAGCGGCGATCCTTAACTACTCATGATGCCGTTTACAATTTGTTCGGTCTTGGGCACAATTTGGTATCGGTTTAAAACTATCGGCATTTTAGGCTATGAACTTTTGCGACTTGGGAAAAGGCAGCGGTAATGTAGATCTTTCAAATCGAAGTTTTTCGTGATTTGAGTGATTAACTTGTCAATACCGTTCTCCATGTTATTAGGAGAATGCTTCAATCATGTAGGCAGTGTGACTTAGGGGAGGCTGGTGGCGATTTAGATGTAGTTTAGATGTGGGATTTTTCGGTTTGGGCGGCTAACTTGTTAGTGCCGCTTGGTGTATTTGTCGCGAGTAGAGCTTGCGATGTCTGTGTTATTATGGAGCAGTGGGACGTTTCAATATGAAACAGTAATTGAATCGGATGTCCATGTCATTTTAAGGATTGAGGGGGAATATAGGTAGCCTAAAAGAATTTGCTAGAATGAAAACCTGAACTGCATCGTTGCGCCCCCCAAGCTGCTAACTGCCAATATTGCGCCTATTTACTTGCGTTAACTGGCATGAGAGGCGTGACTCCATTGGTTGCTAATTTGAAATTCGGCTCTCTTTTCAAGCTTGTTGAAAATAGCCGGTTCGTAACTAGGCACAAATTTTGCTTTTTGCTTGGTAACGTAAATTTTACGAACTCTCTTATTGAAATTGTAATTTAAAGAAGCGCAGCTATGTTTTCAAACTATTTCAAATCAGCCCTGAATCAGATTTTCACACAGCCAGTATTAGCGATCACCAAGATCTTTAGCCTGATGCTTGGCATTAGCTGTGGCATGTTAGTCATAATGCACGTTCAATATGCTCAAAGCTACGACAAGCATATTCCTAATTGGCAGAATATCTATCGAATTGTCTCAAGCACAACCTTGCCTTCGGGAGTAAGATCCGAGAGTATTTCTACAGCCGATCCCCACGTTCCCTTCATTCTGCAAGACTATCCTCAAATTGAACAACTAGCGAGAATGAGAAATCAGAGAAACGTTCTATTCTCATACGAGAATGAAAGCTTACGGAATGATATGTACTGGGTTGAGCCGGAAATCATTACTCTTTTCTCTCTGGAGTTTATCGAGGGAGACTCGGCTACGGCATTGAGCAATCCGAATACGGTCGTTCTCAGCGAATCCACAGCGAGCAAATATTTTGGCGATATTGACCCTATGGGAGAGATATTGCGCTTTGATAATCGGGCGGAGTTAATTGTCACGGGTGTAATTAGAGATTTGCCCGTCAATACACATCTGGACATCGAAATAATGGTATCTAAACAAACCGGGGAGCAAATTTATGGGCCTCAGTTTATGAATGAAACTCAGTGGTTCAATAATACGGGTAATTTGGCTTATCTTGCATTGTCCGAAGGGGCAGATGTTGAATATATTAAAAATGATTTGCTACAGTTTCACCAACGGCATGCCCCAGAACAAATTCGAGGGACGTTGGAAGAATATAAAGCTACCGTGACTTTACAGCCGCTAGCGGATATTCATCTGTCCCCATGGGGGGTCCGAACACTAAGTGGACGTACCGCCGATATCCTGAACGGCTTGATGTTATTTGCATTGGTTATAGTTTTAACTTCATGTTCCAATTTTGCCAATTTGTCGATCGCACAGATTCACCAACGGGCAAAAGAGATTGGTATACGGAAGACTGTGGGGGCGATGCGAGAACAAATTATATCGCAACTCATCATCGAATCGATGTTGCTGACATTTATTGCCCTTCTAGGCTCCCTGTTTCTACTGGAATTATTTATTCCAGTTTACACAAACCTTACAAATACAGCCTTTACCTTTGCCTCCATTTTCAGATATGACCGGGCGATATGGTTACTGATGTTCGTAATTACTACTGGACTCATCTCGGGGTTAGCACCTGCATGGGTAATATCGCGCTATCAGCCAACTCAGATAATTACTGAAATATCCAGTACCTCCAAAATTGGTCGTTTGCTAAGGACGATCATAACTGTCTTCCAATTTTCAATAGCATCCGTGTTGTTGATCATTGCGGTCGGCGTTACGTCGCAGATAAACCACCTTCGAGAGTCAGAGCCCGGATTCAAGCGTGAAAACCTGTTGGTGCTGACGAATTTGGTCAACTATCGCTTTATCCCCGCAAACTATGATGACACGGCACTGGTAGAAGAGTTATTACAATCTCCGGATGTAATCGCCGTTAGCAGGTCTCGAGATGTACCCCCAGGAACAGGAGACAGGAATCCGTGGAGCCGCCCGGGCTGGGGGACGGATGAAAATGTACTGATAAGTAGCCCAATAGTTGATGAAAACTTTATAGGTGTCTATGAATTGAGACTGATTGCCGGGCGAGATTTTTCGATCGATTTTCCTACTGATTTCTCTCCAACCTGGGAAAGGGAAGACCCAGATCGAATATATGCAGCGGTCATTACAGAGTCGGCAGCCAATAGTTTTGGGTTCGCGTCTGCAATTGAAGCACTAGATGAAATAGTGCAGCGGGGGTCGGGAGCGAATTACCGAGTGATAGGTGTTGTGAATGATTTTAAATTGGCAGGTGGCCTGGAGAGTTCGGCGCGATCTGTTGGAATCTTAAGGGCGTCGAAAGACCCTTTAGGGGTATTGAGTGTTAGAGTCGATCAAAATCGGACCGATGCCGCACTAGCGCATATTGATGCTGTATGGGAAAAGCACAGACCGAATTCATCAATTGACCGTAGTTTCTTGGCGAGAACCTTCGATAATATGGTATTCGAGCAAACCAGTGAAATTGGAGCGGCTTCAGTGTTTTCGGCACTAATAACAGTATTTATCGCAGCAATGGGGCTCTATTCATTGGTGTACTATTCAACTCAATTGAAGTCGAAAGAAGTAGGGATAAGAAAAATACTTGGAGCTTCGTCAAATTCGCTGATAGCAATGCTCACCTGGGATTTTATTAAACCGATTTTGGGTTCTTGCTTATTGTCTTGGCCAATAGCATATTTATTTTTGAATTGGTACTACTCAAGCTATTCGTCACAGGTAGCCTTTGGGGCTAAATTCTATATGGGAATCACAAGTGGAATTTTAGTACTTTCTATTCTTATAACTCTTATACACGCGTACGCTGTCGCTACTTCGAACCCCGCCGACAAAGTTCGCTATGAGTAACGATTAGGGCGCTAACAAGCTATATCTAAGTCAATGTTTCCGGGTTGATAGCGATCAGCAGCTTCTAAAATGAAAGCGTAAATTGGCTTCCTACGTCCTCTAAGCTGCTAACTGTCAAAGTTCCTTTGTTTAATCTCGCTAGTTGACGAGAGAGACTTAATCCGATTCCACTCCCTTTTTCTTTGGTAGTGAAAAAAGGGGTAAAGATATTTTCCATAACATCCTTGCTGATGCCACAACCATTATCCTTAACTTGAATCAGGATTTTTCCACTCCTGCTTTTGCTGCAGAGTAATTGGATTTTCGGATCTTCGCTATCCTCCAGTGAATCAATCGCATTGCTTATCAGATTTATGAGAACTTGTTCGAGCAACTTTACATCCGCCGTTAATGTCATGTTACGGGGCTCTATTTGGGTAACGAAAGTGATGCCGCTGGATTCCACTATCTCTTTGAGCAAAGACTCGATTCGCTGAAAGAGTGGTTCGATCTTAACGCTGGCGAAATTCGGCTGCGGGAGGTTGCTGAAACTGCGATAGGAATTCACGAACTCCATCAACCCCTCACTTCGAGAGGAAATGGCCTCGATGCTGTGCTGCAAGTCAAGATGTTGTTCCGATTCGTCATCGGCCAACTCGGCAAGTAAGGTCTTATCACTCACCACTTTCTTTACGTAATGACTAAGCGAAACAATAGGAGTCATGGAGTTCATGATTTCATGGGTAAGCACCTTGATTAATTTCTGCCAGCTTTCTATCTCTCTTTCGTCGAGGGCATTTTTTATGTTTTGTAAGGAAACAAGCTTGTATTTCTTCTCCAGTAGAATGAATTCTGTGGCAGTAAGTATCAGACTCTGTAGTTCGTTTCCCAGCACGGTTTTAAGCACGACATGATCGCCGGCACGTATAGTTCTCAGAGTGTTGCCCAGTTCTTTGTTCAGCTTGCCGATTATGTTTACACTAGAAATATACCTTTTGTTAAGCAATTTGCTGGTAGCTTCATTTGCAAATTCAATTTTTCCTTCGCTGTCGAAACAAATAAGCGCGGTATCCAAATGCTCGACCACCGCATGCAGATAGCGGTTCTGCGCGCTGCGGTCGCGCTTCAGTTTGCGGTATTTTCCGAGCAGTATCTTCTGTGCTTCGATAAAACTTCTGGATCCCGCGCCTTGGGATGAAGTTGCGGTGGAGGTTGAAAAATCATTATGAGAAACATTGCTAAGAAACTGCGCGAAGTCGCGATTGCTCTTCTCGCTGATACGAATGATATTCGTCGTGATTAACACAATCAGTGTGAAACTGATTACGGGCGTTCCGATCCAGTTGGTTTGCAGGATGCTGAAGGCGAAGAGGAAAGTTGCTCCCAGTAACAGGGCAATCTGTATAACCAGTTTTACATGCTGGCCCTTCAAATTATTTATCAGAGAGCTCATATTTTTCCATCTTGCGGTACAGTGTTGTCCTGCCCAGTCCTAGAGCCTTTGCGACCTGAGTGAGATTACCTTGGTGGGTGCTCAGCGCCTGTATAATGGCTTGTTTTTCCAGTTTAGAGATATTGAGCTCGGTGGCTGGCTTACTCTCCAATGCGCGACCCACTAACATGTCCTGAATATTAACCGACTGATTTTCCGCAACGATTACCGCTCTCTCTAAAGAGTGTTGTAATTCGCGAATATTCCCCGGCCACTTATAGCGCTGTAATTTCGCTATATCGCTAGCACCCAGTTTTATTTCCGGTTTGTTGTATTTAGCGGCAAAGATTTTTATGTAGTGTTCAGCCAATAGCGGAATATCGGACGTGCGTTCTCTGAGTGGTGGCAGAACAAGCTCAACCGTATTGATTCGATACAACAAGTCTTTGCGAAACTTGTCTTCGTTCGACACATCGGCTGCAGACATATTGGTAGCGCAGATAAGTCGTATATCAACGGGGACGGTAATGTCGGAACCCACTCTGGTTACCGTTCGCGATTCAAGCACCCCCAAGAGTTTGGCTTGCAGTGGCAGGCTTAGATTGCCGATCTCATCCAGAAATAGCGTGCCGCCGCTTGCCGTTTCGAATCGACCGACCCGATTTTCTCTGGCATCGGTGAAAGCGCCTTTCTTGTGCCCAAACATTTCAGATTCAAAAAGGCTTTCGGTGATGGCGCCTAGATCAACACTGATCATGGGAAGCTGTTGCCGCTGAGACTTTCTATGTATGGCGCGGGCGATTAATTCTTTACCAGTACCATTCTCTCCCAATATCAAAACACTGGCATCGGTGGCCGCTATTTTGTCGATGAGGTCGAATAGTTTCTTCATGGCCGCAGACTCGCCGACTATTTCGTTAAACTCGGATTCCAGTTTTTCATTCAGAACCTGTTGCGTATTTTGTAACTGGCGAATTTTTTGCCGTGACTGGCTCAGCTGCAAACAGGTGTTTACCGTGCTGATGAGTTTCTCGTTATTCCAGGGCTTGACCAGGAAGTCAGACGCACCTTGTTTTATAGCTTCTACGGCGAGGTCGATCTCGCCGTAGGCGGTGGCCATAATAACCTGCGTGTCCTCAGAGAGTTGTTTGATCTTGCGCAGCCAATAAAAGCCTTCTTCACCGGTGGTCAGACCTCGAGTAAAGTTCATGTCGAGCAGCACCACATCAAATTGCCCTTCCTCAAGCAGTTTGGGTAAGTCGTTAGGATTGGCGAGGGTGTGTATGCGTTTGCGACCGTCTTTCAGTACCAGTTCAGCGGTTAATAACACATCGCTGTCGTCATCCACGATGAGTATCTTGCCCGGTGCCTGTTCATTCGAGCTGCCAGTTCTTCCTGCTATGGTCATGCTGAAATCCTGTACTGAAGTAAGGTCTGTCTCATGCTACTAATGATTGTTTCATAATGGAACAAGCTGACATGAATTCTTCGGCGCGAAGAAGCGCTTACTATTTCTATCTCATTGATACTATTATGGATAACCTAATATTGGATTAATTCCGACCATATAGGGTTACCAACGGAGCAATTTTGGCGCCAACAATGTTTTGCCGTCGTTGCCGTTTGTCTATGGACGTGATCATGGACGTTTATCACTAAAAGTGACGCATCGAAGCGGCGAAGCGCTGAAACGTTTTGATTCGAAACAACCAGGTTGTTTCAATCTGAAACAGTTTGATTAGATACGGGCTGGGAAATTCCCTAACCACTTGATATTTATGGATTAACTAAACTGGTATGCGTATTGCAATCTAAGTAACCCTACGCCGTGGACTATGGACGGGGAGTATTCGACACTGTTGTCGCTGCTTGGTCTTGAAGAAACTAAAGCAAACCAGGGCGTAGATGGGAGGGCCGGTTTCGGCCTTCCTGATTTTCCCGGGTTTACCTCTGCCTAACAGGATAAGCTGGTAACACAGGGTGTAATCCGCTCGATCACAAAAGGAAAACAAGCATGATCATAAGAATTGAAAACATGATGAAGATGTTTCGCACAGAAGAAGTCGAAACAACCGCCCTCGATGAAGTTAACTTGCAGGTAGAGCGGGGTGAGTTCACTTCCATCATGGGTCCGTCGGGATGCGGCAAGTCCACGC
>JABMOK010000095.1 GCA_013204155.1 Pseudohongiella sp.
CAGGAGACCATGAGCGCTGATCTGGAGAATCCTCTGGTGCTTTTGGTTGATAAGAAAATTTCCAATATCCGCGACATGCTGGGCTTGCTGGAAAGCGTCGCCAAATCCGGTCGTCCACTGTTGGTTATCGCCGAAGATGTAGAAGGTGAGGCTCTGGCGACACTGGTAGTGAATAATATGCGCGGAATCGTGAAGGTTTCGGCGGTAAAGGCACCAGGTTTTGGTGATCGCAGAAAAGCCATGCTGGAAGATATTGCTATTTTAACCGGTGGTACGGTTATCTCTGAAGAAGTTGGCCTGAATCTCGAAGGCGCAACTATCGATGATCTTGGTTCTGCCAAGCGGGTTCAGATCAGCAAGGAAAACACCACGATTATCGATGGTGCTGGCAATAGCAAGAAGATCCAGGGTCGAGTAGCGCAGATTCGCGCGCAGATCGAAGATACTTCTTCTGACTACGACAAGGAAAAATTGCAAGAGCGTGTTGCGAAGTTGGCAGGCGGTGTGGCGGTAATTAAAGTGGGTGCCAGCACCGAAATGGAAATGAAAGAGAAGAAGGCGCGCGTCGAAGACGCATTGCATTCGACTCGTGCGGCGGTAGAAGAAGGCGTTGTACCTGGTGGTGGTGTTGCACTCATCCGGGCGCTGCAAAAAGTCGAAGGGCTGAAAGGCGATAACGAAGATCAGAATGTAGGTATCGCCTTGTTGTTGAAGGCGGTTACTACTCCTTTACGTCAGATCGTAGCCAACGCAGGCGAGGAAGCTTCGGTTGTGCTGGATAAGGTCAGAGCAGGTAAAGGGAATTTCGGTTTCAACGCAGCTACCGGTGAGTACGGTGACATGATCAAGATGGGTATACTTGACCCTGCCAAAGTCACCAGAACGGCGATTCAGGCAGCGGGTTCGGTTGCTGGCTTGATGATTACTACCGAGTGCATGATTACTGAGCTTCCGGCTGAGAGTGGTGCTGGTGGTGGTATGCCTGATATGGGTGGCATGGGTGGAATGGGCGGCATGATGTAAGCTCGCCAAACTAATCCTGGCTAGTATTAAAAGGCTCGTAAGCTCAATGTTTACGAGCCTTTTTTATTTTACGGTCACATTTAGTCCCATAGGTATCCATTGAATCGCAGGATGTTGAGAGGTATGAGTAGGGGTATCAGATTGTAGGAGTGCAGTGAATTTTCCCATCTCATTAGAGGTGTTATTGGGCCATCAAGTAAGTGGGAAAAAAGATGACTCGGGCGGCGATTTAAATTAGAAAAACAGCAATCTCTTGATCTGTTAGTCGTGATAAAAACCTGACGCTTTATCGGATAACAAATATCCATAATTGAAATGTTGCGGTAGATCAACATTAGTAGAAAATCCGCGTTTTTTTAGCTAAAAAGTTACTATTTTTTATCCGCGTAAAAAACTAACGCGACAATATGCCACAGATGCGTTCTCGTTTTTGCACGTATAATACCCATACAATTTTTTCTTATTTAAATTATTACATTAGGAAAACGGGTATTGGATTATGAAAAAAGTTTCAGCTTGCTTATTACCCCTTCTTGCGCTGGCTAGCAGCCAAGCATTGGCACAGCGGATTGAAGAAATAGTGGTGATTGGTGTCAAGGACACCCATACGGTTCGAACCGAAGACACCTTGGTGGCCCCGGCTGATACGGCGCAGCTATTAAAGAAGATGCCTGGCGCTAATATTAATAAAAACGGTGAGTTAACTGGCATAGCACAATATCGCGGCATGTACGGCAATCGTGTCAATATCGCTATCAACGGCTCCAAGATAAGCTCTGGTGGCCCTAACGCCATGGATGCGCCGCTGCACTATGCCCCGGTTGCCTTATTGGAATCCCTGACAATATCTCGCGGTATCGCACCCGTTAGTGCAGGACAAGAAACCATAGGTGGGCAAATTGATGCGGTGACTTATGCCGGTGAATTTGGTCGCTCAGATGATTTTTCCTTTGATGGTCGAGCCTACCTCGGTGGACAATCGGTGAATCAGGGTTCAGTAAGCAGCGGCTTCTTCTCTCTTGCTAATGACAATCATCTGTTTCGCGGCTTTGTGATGACAGAGCAAGCCGATGATAGCGACTTTGCCGACGGCTCAATCACTCCTTCCGAGTACCAGCGGGATCGCTTCGACCTTGGCTACAGCTATCGCCGAGGCGATCATGAATTCAGCATAGATTTCACTCGCAACAATACCGGTGATGCGGGTACCGCTGCTCTGCCAATGGATATTCAGTCTGTTGACAGCGACCTCATTAATGCCAAATATCAATGGTTCGGTGATGATCTTACGTTAACCGCTAAATTCTCAATGAATGAAATTTCACACGGAATGAGCAATTTCCACTTGCGTCGCCCACCCCAGGACAATGCCGTCACAGCGGGAGCCATGCGTTACCGCGAGAACAATGCCAGCAGTGACAACTCTGGGTTCTCCTTAAAGCTGGAACAGGATGTTGACAACGGTTATTGGCGTTATGGTATCGACGGACACTTTGCCGATCATGACTCCAGGGTTACAAATCCTAATGCCGGGCCATTTTTTATCTCAAATTTTAATGGCGCAGATAAAAGCATATTGGGAGTCTACCTCGAGAGAGAAATGACGCTCAGCGATAGCATCGGTTTAGAGGCGGGGGCTCGCTATAACAGAGTTAATATGGATTCCGATTTGGTATCCGCCAACCTCAACCCAACGAATGTAGCGACAGGCATGCCCGCCATGCTAAACAACATGGCGGCCATGCTAGCCAAGCAGTTTAATAGTCAAAATCTGGAGCAGAAAGACAATAATATCGATTGGTTTAGCAGGCTTAGCATCAAAACCAATAGCAACCTTACCTGGTATGTGGGTGCCGCAAGGAAATCCCGCTCCCCCTCCTATCAGGAGCGTTATTTGTGGATACCACTAGAATCAACAGGTGGTTTGGCCGATGGCAAGACCTATGTCGGCAATGCGTCACTCGATCCAGAGGTAGCCCATGAAATAGAACTGGGATTCGACTGGGAATCTAACGGCGTAAACATTTATCCTCGGATATTTTATAAGGATGTAAGCGATTTCATTCAAGGCATGCCTGCAAGCAATGCCACGGTAAATTCTTTATCCCAGATGATGGTGAATATGGGCATGGGGGCTCCTGGTCCACTGCAATTTACTAACGTCGAAGCCAAATTTTTTGGCATGGATGTGGAATCCAATTTCGCACTGGGCGATCGCTTAATACTGCGCGCCATAGCAAGCGCCGTACGCGGCGAACGCAAAGACGTCAACGATGACCTCTACCGTATAACACCAGATAATTTTATCCTGGCTTTGGATTACCTGGGTAATAACTGGATGCTTAGTGTGGAAAATATGAGTTACGCGAAGCAAGATAAGGTTTCGGCCACTAACTTTGAATTAGAGACCAGCGGATATTCTGTGGTAAACATTTCATCCGAGATAAACCTTTCCGATGATCTGGAAATTGGCCTGGGCATAGACAATGTCTTCGATAAAAAGCATGAGGACCATCTGGGGGGTTATAACCGAGCCTTCAACTCCGATATACCCATGCGCGAACGGTTGCCGGGTCTTGGTACAAGCGTCTACGGACGAGTAATCTGGAGATTCTAATTACTGACGCTCTACTCTAGCCGATGCAATCCCATTAGTTGATTACCTTCCGACTAATGGGATTTTTTTACAGAGCTGAGCTGTGTACTTTAGGCTATTTTCTGTAATTGGGGGATTTCGAGCCAGGCGCTGGCCGTTGAAATTTCTCTAAAGATTTGAATTTCGGGCCCATATCCTACTGCCGAAGCGGCCGCTACGAACTTTTCTGTCGTCTCAAAATTATGATTGTTTCTGACTACAACAGCTGTTTTGCAGCCTTTTCTAACCTTGGCATGCTTATGGGCTCTAGCCATTGTATTGAAAATATGTTCGTCCGGCATATTACACCAGGTGGCGTTTGACAAATCACATAGAACCGATGAGGTAGGATGATTACTGTAAAAACTCGTCAGGGTGCTTAGCATCTTTTCTTTACTGAGAAGACCAGTAACGATGACGAAAGAGAGATCCATCCCCCTTTTTTCAATTATTTCTACTTTGGTAATATTGATTTTCAACCGGGTAAATGCTCGTGGCTGCAATTAAAAAATACGCTCAGGCTTAGAGAAGCTGATTTAATTGTGTCTGTCCGTGCATGCTTGCACAACGTGGTTATATTACAACATTAGCTCGTTTGAAATAAACAAAATGAGGTGAGTGGAGTTCAATGTGAGTGGCTGATGATCGGTTTTGCGAGCCAGTTATCAAATTGGACTTTGATTGACTAAAAAGACAGGGCCGGCAGGATTGCCTTTGTATCGGATTGTTCGTGGTAAATTGCGCTAGGCAAAGGGGGCGATATGCTACAGGCGTGACTCGAGTGAGTCAGGCAAGGGATTCATTTAGCTGCCTGGCTGTTATCGAAGACAACCGCCAGGCAAGTGGCCAAATGAGCGAGCTGAAACCTTATATAAATTCCATGATTACCAGTAATGCGGCTGCCAAACCGATACCGCAGTGAATGACTCCGACAACACTGGCCATCGGGCCTTGTTTGCCTTTGATCCCGTTTAATTCGATGGCGAGAATAATAACCAGGCTCAGGATCATGGCAATCTCACTAACGCCACCTTCGGCGGACATAGGCAGACGTCCCAGACCGGTTAAATGACCCGATGCGCCCATGAAGAATAACATCGGCAGGGAGAGCAGGGTGTTAGTGCGTGAGGCTAAGCCAGCTTTTGCCAGAGCGCCTGCCGCCGCCGGATTGGCTTCGCCACCTGCCAGCACTGCATCGGTGGATGCGATTACAATTTTCTGCGCGGGCCAAATGATTAGCCAGACATTAAGGAACATCAAGGTCCCCATCACCATGCCGATCATAATATAAGAGTTCACCGCGCCGCCCAGGAAGCCAGCTAAGGCAACGCCAGAGACGAAGGTAAACAGGGCGCCGTAGCGAAACCACCAAAGGGCTCGGGGAACCAGTTTCGAGATTGCCGAGGATTTCGCGCCGGCATCGGTTTCTTTAAAGAACTCGCCCTGTATGAAGTTAAAGTAATAGAGGATACCGATCCAGGTTACCCCGGCAAAAAAGTGCATCCAGCGAAACAGATAGTTGATGAGGTTTTCCAATTCCATAGCAGGGTCTCCAATGCTTGTTGATTTATTTATTATTATACCTGGGAACACTGTAGAGCATTCCTGTCAGGTAGACTTCGATTATCTTAACACCGGCTTGAATACTTCGCCATCTGAGCGAAGAGATGGCGTGTGCCCGGAATTTACAGGATAATAGCGCGCTATGAGAGACAACGACGATTTGAAGAATATTCCGCCGATGGTTCCTGACCGTGATGATGTGGACTCCCATCTGAGCAATAAAAAAGCCCAGGGGCAGGATATTGTACGTCCCAGCTACCATGTGGAGAAGGTGAAAGTCAGTACTTGGCAGGTACGGACACTGCTTAGCCTGATCGTGCTGGTCATGTTGGCGGCGGGCTGGGGCGCCTACACTATGCTTGGCCGCTATCAGACTAACCTGAGGCAAACTGAGTTGCGCATTGGGGATCTGGAGCGACGGTTGGCTTTGGCGGGCGAGAGTACCGATGAATCGACGCTCAATATAATCGACAGAATGGATTTCAATTTCTCCGAGATAGACAAGCTCTGGGCCGCGCGCCGCGCCATTAACACCGCGCTTGAAGACATTCAGTCAGCCATAGCGAAACTGGGCTTGGTCAATGGCGGGCAGGATGAATCAATCGCCAGCAACAGCCAGCAAATTGCCGGTAGCAATGAAGCCTTAATCGCAGCCAATACACGGATTAACGGATTGAATACGGATTTAGAACGGCTAGGCCAGTCAGTAGCCAGCCTGAATGCCGGCGTGGAAGAACTGGAAGCGATGCGAGGAGACCTGTCCTCTATCCGCCAGGCGCTGAATAGTGGTGACAGCACGGTATTGGGTCTGGTTGGCCGGCTGGAGTATATAGAAGACTCAATGGAGTCGGTGAATGCTCATAGATTGCAGATCAATGACAGTCTGTTCCGCTTGCAGGAAATTGTCGACACCCTGCAGCGCGCGCTCGCGGGACCCGATGGAAATCTCTAATCTCCTTTCAAGTGAGCCCCTTGTTTTTTTATTTGCCGGTGAAGACAGGGTCTCGCTTTTCGATAAAGGCAGTAACCCCCTCTCTAAAGTCGGCTCTGGACGCACAATCGGAGAAGTATTCCGCTTCCGCCTGTAGCTGAGACTCGAATTCGCTCTCCAAAGAGCGGTAAAACAAAGCCTTGGTGTTGCCGTACACATGGGTAGGCCCGCTTGCCAGGCGTCTGGCTAACTTCTCGGTCTCCGCATCCAGTTGATCACTCGCCACGACAAAATTGATCATGCCCATGTCTTTCGCCGCCTGAGCATCGAAGCGGTCACCCAATAGTGCGATTTCCATGGCTTTCTTGATCCCTACGGCGCGTGGAAGGTGAAACGAGGAAGAGCCATCCGGGCTAGTGCCAATCTTGCAGTAGGCCAGGGTAAAAAATGCATCTTCGGCGGCGATCACCAGGTCGCAGGCCAGTGCTACGCTGACTCCCGCGCCCGCCGCCGCCCCTCGGCAGCTGGCAATAACAGGTTTCGGCATTCTGCGCATAGCAAACATAATTGGGTGCAGGTCATGAATACGCAGGATAAATTCTTTGCGAATTTCATCTGGCGATTTCTTGATCGATTCGCCCATTCCCTTCACGTCCCCACCGGCCATGAAGTGATCTCCGGCGCCCTTCAGCACCACACAGCGCACCGAGGAATCCAACTCAACATCATGCAGGGCATCACAAAGCTGGGAGCGCATCTCCATACTCAGCGCATTGCGAGCCTCGGGGCGGTTCATGGTCAGGGTGGCGATACCGTTGTTTTTGCTGACTTCCAGATGAGACATAGTGAGATCCTGAGTAAAGCTTGTGTTAGCCGTTAACTGCTTGAAGGGTAAAAACCAGAGCCCAAGTATACCGCTAGTTTTTAAGCCAGTAACAGCGGTCCCTATTGATCTTGGCAACAGCGCTGGTTTAGGTATAATACGCGCCCCCTCGGAGGTAAATTATCTCCCGGGTATTGCGGACGTGGCGGAATTGGTAGACGCGCTAGATTTAGGTTCTAGTATCGAAAGGTGTGGGAGTTCAAGTCTCCCCGTCCGCACCATATAAAGGTTTACTGCGTCGGGTAATGCCTGTAAATCTAAAGAGATTAGCCTGAAATGTCTCCTTCCGTTGACCAAATCCTGCGCAAAGCCAAGAGCCACGCCAGTAAGGGTGAGACGGACCTTGCCGCGCAGAAATACGAAAGTATTCTGCAGAAATATCCGCAGAACCAACAGGCGATTGCGGGGTTGAAAGCACTTAAGAATATTGAGCCTCCCCCAAAACAAACCAATGCTCTGATTGCGCTATATAACCAAGGGCAGTTACAACAAGCCCTGGACTATGGTGAAGCTCTGGAGAAACAGTTTCCGCATATGCTGTTAATTCCAAATATACTTGGGGCGACGAACGTTGGTTTGGGACGCTTCGAGCAGGCTCTGGCCAATTATACTAAGGCGCTGCAAATCGATCCGGACAATGACAGGACACATAATAACCTGGGTATTGTGCTGAATGACCTTGGAAAGACAAACGAGGCTGTAATCAGTTTCACTAAAGCCCTGCAAATTAATCCCGGCTTTGCCGAAGCACACAATAATTTGGGTAATGGCCTAAAAGACCTCGGTAAACTTGAAGAGGCTGTAGTCAGTTATGCTAAAGCCGTGCAAATCCAGGCAGATCATGCGGAGGCGCATAATAATTTGGGCGTTGTCCTGAGTCAGCTTGGCAAGCCTGAGGAGGCTGTAGCCAGTTACACCAAGGCCTTACAGATCAAGCCTGATTATGCCGAAGCACATAATGGTCTCGGTATTGCTCTGAATGACCTTGGAAAGGATGAGGAGGCGCTTGTTCATTCTCAAAAGGCTGTAGCGCTTGCTCCTGAAAGAAAAGAATTCTGGCAGAGTTTTTCCAGACTTTTACAGGGAATTTCTTTTAAGGAATATGAGCAACGATGGGCAGATATTTTTCTGGGTATACTCCATCAAAAAACAGTTGTAAGGCCCGCACAAACTGCCAAACCAATATTGCATCTTTTGAAGCAGCATCCTTCAATCCGAAAAGCGCTGCAGGTGGTCAGCAGTGATGATATGCAAAATACAGCACTGGAAGTCTGCGACAGTTTATCTGAGATCCCTTTGTTGCTTCGACTTATGGAGCTTTCCCCGATATTCGATCTGGACGTTGAGAGGCTGTTAAAAACATTACGCCGTGCTCTTTTGTTAAGTGCTGTCGAGGTCGTTGACGGGCAGGGCGTCCTCAGTTTCCAACTTTCGCTCGCGCTTCATTGCTTTACCAATGAATATGTCTTTGCTGAGACAGACGAGGAGGCATTGGCTGTTCAGGCTTTAGAAACGAATGTTGAACAGCAACTCAGTGCTGGCGAACAGCCCAGTCCTTTTGCAATTGTCTGTCTGGCGAGTTATCGTCCGTTGCACAGTTTTGGCTGGGCTCAGCAGGTGCTGGTTCCGGAAAGTCTTAAAGCGCTTTTTGAGCGACAGCTTAATGAGGGGCGAGAGGAGGCTGCAATACGAACAAAAATTCGAACATTTGGCGAGAGTGACGATCAAGTTTCCAAAGCCGTTCAGGCGCAGTATGAAGAAAATCCCTATCCTCGCTGGGTAAATACTGCACTGTCTCCCAAGCCGCTCTCTATCCATGAATTCGTAAATACACTCAAGCTTAAGCTGAGCGACAAGGCGGGGAGCTTTGCAATTCAACCTGAAATTCTGATCGCCGGTTGTGGCACGGGACAGCATTCACTTGGCACCGCCACAAGATTCTTAAACAGTAAAGTCCTTGCGATCGATCTAAGCCTTAGCAGTTTGAGCTATGCGATTCGAAAAACCCAGGAATTGGGTATTACGAATATCGAATACTTGCAGGCAGATATTCTTAAGCTCGATTCTATGGACAAGCAGTTTGATCTGATCGAGAGTGTCGGCGTTTTGCATCATATGGCCGATCCGATGGCGGGATGGAAAATTCTTACGGATCGCTTAAAGCCTGGCGGCTTGATGAGGATTGGCCTTTACAGCGAATTAGCGCGAGCATCGGTCGTGGCGGCCCGGGAAATAATCTCGGAAATGGGACTTTCCCAGACGACGCGAGAGATGCTGAAATTCAGGTCTGCAGTTCTCGATTCAAACGAAGAAATGTTTGCTAAAATAGGTGAAATTACAAAATGGAGTGATTTTTCCAGTACCAGTGAATTGAGAGATCTTCTATTTCATGTTCAGGAACATCGCTTCACCTTACCCCAAATTAAGCAAAGTCTTGAAGTGCTGGGTTTAAGCTTTGCTGGATTTGAGTTTGGAGATAAAAAAATATTAGGGAATTTCATGCAGCAGTATACAGATCCTCAATCGGTCTATAGCCTCGATGCCTGGCACGAATTTGAACTTGCGCATGTTGATACTTTTGCCGGCATGTATCAGTTCTGGCTACAAAAAAACGCCGATTAGTAATCTGTATTTTTTTATGCATGCGAGAGGCTTTTCTATCGCCTCTTGCAAATAAAAAACAGCTTGCGTCAGCGACCTCTCCAGCTGGAACACCCAGCTCAGCAAGTAACGAAATCCCGATGATATCGTCTCAACGCGAAACTGAAAGTAGCACTGGAGCTCGTTCTTAAAAAATAGTTTATATGCTAGCAGAATAGCTGTAACGTTTGAGTCTCTCAATCCGTGCCAGCTTTTCTCAGTTCGAGTGTCTTATTTTTCATTCCTGTTTTCCAACTCTATTTTTCAATAAATGGCAGAGGTGCAATGCAACTATGAATGCAGCAATTAATTCGTCTGAATTAAAAGGGCATTGTGACAATCGATTTGCCCGGGTTATAGATGTGCTGGAAGAAAATCTCTCTAGCGGGGATGACCTGGGCGCTTCCTTTGCGATGACACTCGACGGGGAAATGGTAGTAGATCTTTGGGGTGGTTATCTGGATGAAGAAAAAACCCTACCCTGGCAGGAAGATTCCATCGTAAATGTTTACTCCACCACTAAAACCATGTCTTTCCTTTGTGCGCTCATTTTGGCTGACAGGGGATTATTGGATTTCGACAAGCCTGTTGTTGATTATTGGCCCGAGTTCGCGCAGAACGGCAAAGAAGAAGTGCTTGTCTGGCACATCATGGATCATGCGGCCGGCTTGTCTGGCATGGATGAACAGATGACATCAGATGACCTCTATGATTGGAATAAAATAACCAGCCTGCTTGGCGCGCAGGCTCCCTGGTGGAAGCCAGGAAGCGGCACTGCCTATCACGCACTGACTCAGGGTTATTTGATCGGAGAGCTGGTAAGCCGAATTACAGGCCAATCAATAGGTCAGTTTTTTCATCAGCAGGTGGCGACGCCACTGGATGCTGATTTTTTTATTGGCGTACCCGAAAACGAATTCCATCGTATCGGCAATATGCTTCCAGCACCTGGGAATAGCAGCGCAAATGCGCCAGGGGATCCAGATTCTATCGCAGTACGCACCTTCAAAAGCATGCCCCTCTCGGCGCTGGATTCGCGCACAAAGGCATGGCGCATGGCTGAGATTCCCGCCGCCAACGGCCATGGGAATGCCCGCTCGGTAGCAAAAATTCATGCCGCATTGGCATGTGGGGGTGAAGTTAATGGAACCAGGCTATTTTCAGAGAAAACGGCTAAATCGGTGATGCAGGAACGTATTTCTGCAACCGATATGGCGCTGGGTATACCCCTGCGCTTCGGGCTTGGCTTTGGCTTGAATCCTGTCGCTACCCCCATATCCCCAAACAAGAATGTCTGCTATTGGGGAGGTTGGGGCGGTTCTGTCGTTATTATTGACCAGGATGCGCGGGCATCTATGAGTTTTGTAATGAACAAGATGCATGGAGGGTTGGTAGGCGACGCCCGCTCTGCCAGATTGCTAGCGGCAGTTTATGCAGCCCTTGCATGAGAGGGTTTTACTGCGTGCGAGAAAGGCCGCAACTGACCCGGAGCGATTAAAATCAGTTAGTCGCGAACCCTATGTGGAACATCTGGCGCGTGGTTAGGGAGAATAAAAGCTATCTCCATTTTCCCCTCAGCACTATAACTTGTTCTCTGGAAGCATTAGAATCTTCGGCTTCGAGCTAACTTAGTCTACTACTACTGGATAAATTTTCTTGCCTGAAAGACGCACGATTCTGCTGTTGGCAGGTGTTTTACTCGCCTCGGCCCTCGCTCCCCTTGGATCTACTTCGATTGCGGTGGCGATGCCACAGATATCCCAGTTTATGGGGATGGACATTGGCACTACCACCCAGTTACTGGTCGGTGGCTATCTGCTTATCTCGGTCATAGGTCAGGCCCCGGCCGGTAAATTAGGCGATATTATTGGCTATCAGAAAGCCTTATATATCGGGCTGACCCTGTTCATGTTCGGCTCCTTGCTGGGCTATCTGGTGCGTAGTATCGAGGTGCTACTTATTGCGCGCATGATGATGGCGGCGGCCAGTGCCATGATCGTGCCGAATGCCTCGGCCATGTTAAGAACCCAACTGCCGGAGTCGATGTTGCCCTTCGCCTATGGGATATTCGGCGCCACCATGGGCGGCGCGGCGGCGGTGGGGCCGCTTCTGGGCGGTGCCTTGACGCAATTTTTCGACTGGCCGGCAATTTTTCTGATAAATGTGCCCTGGGCTCTCATTGCTCTCGGTTTAATTATTCTCACCTCGAAAAAGCAGACAGAGAAACGCAAGGGTCGCCTGGATCTGCGCAGCACCCTGTTGCTTGCCTTCGCTATCGGGTCTCTGCAGGCAGGCTTTCTCGGCGATGCGGTTGACCCCCGATTTCTTGTTCCTGGGCTGCTGCTATTGAGTCTGTTTATCTGGCTGCAGTTGCGGGTTGCGGATCCGGTTTTTAATCCACGCTTCTTCAAGCGACCGGCCTATCTGGCGGCGGGCCTCACCACCTCGCTGAGCAATTTCACCATGTATGCCTTGTTATTCCAATTGCCGATATTCTTTGTCGACATCCGTGGCGTGGCGGAGGTTCAAATAGCCAGTGCACTCACGGCCATGACGCTGTGTATGATGATAGGCGGTCCGCTGTCCGGTATCGCCGCACGCTATATTGGTATTCGCTATACGGCTGTGCTGGCGGCTTGTGCGAATCTCTATGGCTTGTATCTGTATTCCGATCTGGAGTCTGCGCTGTTGCCGGCGGATATTCTGTTGCCGATGGCCTTGATGGGATTTGCATTGGGTATGGCGGGCCCTGTTGTCCAGTCTGCTGGTATGTTGGCGATTGAAAAAGACTATGCCGGTATGGCGGCTGGCGGCCTGAGTACGATGCGCTATTTTGGTGGCACCATTGGTATCTCGGTGCTTTCGCTGCAGCTGCGATCCGGTGGTGCGACTACTATTCAGCAGCATCTTTCTATTATACCGTTTTACGCGGGCGCTTTAATTATTGTTTTAATGGCTGCATTTTTACTACCAAACGCGACTAAACACAGGAAGCCCAATGGGGTTGAAAAATAAGAAAGGAGAAGATTATGAAAAATAAACAAGAGAATCAATTAGAGCGAAAATTCGAGGCGCCTGGGCCTGGTACCTGGATCCTGGACACTACTCATAGTGCCGCTGCAATGACGATTTACTCTTCCGAGTGTTTCGCCGAATTGGCGAGAGGATTTCATGAATGCTGTGAAAAATATGGATTGCTCATGGATCGCTTGCAACCCGCGTTTATAAATGGATTTATGTTTGTGCAACAGGTAGGCGTTGTAGGAAAACCCGATTCTGGCCCGCCACCCAAATTCATGTTCCAGCTGATGTGCAAAATCCATCCTGTTCTCAGGAAACGAATCAAGACTGCACATCAATCCTTTCAATCCCGGCTTTGGTTGCAAGACCTGAAGGACTGGGACCAACTGAAGCTGGATTCAATTGGCCGCAATACTCAGCTTCAGTCTGTTGATTTATCGAAGTTAGATAGAGATGGGATGATGGCGCATCTGGACGCTTGCTTTATCAATGCCAAGGAAATGGTGTATCGCCATCACAAGTATTCGGTGGGATCGATTTTGCCCATTGGGCGTTTTCTCGAAGTGGCGACTCGGTCATCAGGCTTAACTGCCGTCGATGTGGTTCCTGTATTGAAAGGCTCGTCAAAAGTTTCTACGGGAATTGGCGAGCAAGAGTTAAGCGCTTTGGCGGCTGCAATCACTCAAGCCGGGATAGCTGATATCGACTTCGATACCCGGTCTGCCGAGGATGCGCTGAAGATGTTGCGAGAAAATCCTGAGGTAAACGCCGCTCTCGAGGGCTATCTGGCCATAACGGGCCATATGCTGATAGGAGGTTATTGTATTTCAGAGAAGACCCTGCAAGAGTCGCCGAATATTATTATGGCTAGAATTGCTGATGCGCTGGCGCCAAAACCGGCGATGGAATCCGATAAGGCGCTGGAAAAACGAATTCGCGATCAGGTTCCAGAGGAGGACAGAGAAGAATTCGATCTTAGCCTGGCGGATGCCAGAGAAATCAATCGGATGCGTGATGAGCGAGGAGTCTATAACGACATCTGGGGAGCCGGAATTTCCCGCACAGCCATCCTGGAGGCAGGTCGTCGCCTGATGGAGCAAGGAGTACTGAGTAAGGCTGAGCTATTGCTGGATGCGACCCATGAAGAAATGCTTGGCTTGCTGAGAGGGGATGCTACTGTGGATGAGGCTATCTTGAATGAGCGACAGCAATGGCGAGTGAACAAGAAGATCGATGAGGTTCCTGAATTTTTGGGAACGCCACCGCAGGAGCCGCCGCCTCTGGAGTGGTTGCCGGCAAAGATCCAACCCTCGATGCGCGCTTTCGGCATAGTAATGGGGAATGTGTTCGATGCGCCCAAGGAAGATGGAATCGACAGTATTGTCGGTCTCGCGGTGAGTCCTGGCATCTATGAAGGCACGGCAAAAGTAATAATAAGCACCAAGGATTTTGATCGCCTGGAAGAGGGGGATATCCTTGTGACCAAGAATACCTCGGCGGGATTTAATGTGGTGCTTCCCATTATTGGCGCCCTGGTTACCGATCGAGGCGGAATACTCAGTCATGCGGCCATTGTCAGTCGTGAATACGGAATTCCAGGCGTTGTTGCAACCAAGATCGCCACGCAAGTTATCGAAGATGGAGCGAGGATCAGGGTAAACGGCGATACG
>JABMOK010000096.1 GCA_013204155.1 Pseudohongiella sp.
GGGCAGGGAGAGTGAGCCGATGGAGCGACTCTCATCTTCCAAAAATATTTGTCGGGGCTGTTGCTTGAGAAGCCTTAGAAACGCGATAGCAAGATTGTTTTCGAAATCAATCTGCCCAGGCTGCGAATCAATTCGTCGGCCGAAGGCCGAGCCGCGGTGATTGGCGATGCCTTCCAGGTCGACACTGGCAGATATTTTATTAATCAGATGGGTTTTGCCGCTGCCGGTTTTCCCCGCGACGATTAAAAATTTGGAGGACAGACTCTGTTCCTCGATGACATTAATTAGATATCGGCGCATGGCTTTATAGCCACCTTCGATACGACAAATTGGAATGGCTAACTGTTGTAGCCAATCTTGCACAATCTGGGAGCGAAGCCCACCGCGATAACAGTACAGTAAGGAATCTGGATTGTTGCCAAGGAAGTCTTGCCAGGCACTCAGTCTTGACGCTTTCTCTGCGCCGCTGACCAATTTATTGCCCAATGCGATGGCGGCTTGTTTTCCTTGCTGTTTATAAGCGCTGCCAACTGCCGCGCGCTGTTCGTCGTCGAGCAGGGGTATGTTGACGACATTGGGGAAACTGCCGTGCTGGAATTCCAGTGGTGCGCGAACGTCCAGCAGCGGAGTGTCATTGATGAAGATGTCGGCGAAGGCCGATTCGGGAATTAGTTCAGGCATTTAGCTATGATAATATTGGCCTGGCAGGGTTGTTTGACTGGTTGTAAGTGTACCACCGGCTTCATCTATAGCCCTAGCCGGAAATGCCGCGCCTAACATCAAATTGCGCCGCATGAGAGTGAACAGACAGTCGGCTATTGGCTTGCCTTCGGTTAGCGTGAGATTATGCGTCATGGCACGGTCTATGGGTTGGTTTTCGATGACGGATAAGCGTACTCCCCAGAGGGATGAAAAAGCGGCGGCAGCAGAGCCGGCGACTGACAGCTATAGTGTCGATCCCTTGCAGCTGGTTCGTCGCATCGAAGGAAAAGGACCAGCACCGGTGCATCTATGGGACCCGCCGTACTGTGGTGACATGGACATGATCATACGGCGCGATGGCAGCTGGATACATGAAGGAACAGCAATTCGAAGAGCGGCGATGGTGCAATTGTTTGCCTCGGTGCTTAAGCGCGAGGGCGATAACTACTATCTCGTTACGCCGGTAGAGAAAATTGGAATTGAGGTAGAGGACTGCCCCTTCGTCGCCTGTGAGATGGATGTTGAAGGCAGCGGTAAATCCCAGAAGCTGCGATTTACCACCAACGTCGGCGAGACGGTGGTGGCGGGACCGGAGCATCAGATCCGTGTCGAAGTAAGTGCTGAAAGTGCTGAGCCCCATCCGCTCATTCACATTCGCAACGGCCTGAATGCGCTTATCAATCGCGCCGTGTTTTATCGACTGGTGGACCTGGCAGAACAAACCGAAATCGGTACTGACGGTGAAGCGGAAATACTGACCTGCATTTACAGCGATGGCCTATTGTTCGAACTGGGAAGGCAAAAGAAAGGTAGTTGAGGCCTTCTGCTCGCGCTCGACGATTGACCTGAACTGTCAAAAACGGCATTATTGCCACCTTTTTTAGTTGGCAGATAGGGACATCGGGCCAGACTAACCGCTTCGAATCATTCTTTTAGAGTTCAACTACGGAGAATCCATGAAGATTCTTGTTGCAATCAAACGCGTCGTAGACGCAAACGTAAAAGTCAGGGTAAAAGCCGATGGTAGTGGCGTGGATTTAACTAACGCCAAGATGGCGATTAATCCATTCTGCGAAATTGCCGTCGAAGCCGCCATTCAGATGAAAGAGCAGGGCCATGCCGATGAAGTCATTGCGATTTCAATAGGGCCTCAGCCTTGTCAGGAGCAAATTCGAACAGCTCTGGCTCTGGGGGCAGACCGCGGCATTCTGGTTTTAAGCGATGCGCCTGTTGAGTCTTTAGGGGTGGCGAAGATTCTGCAGGCGATAGTCAAGAAAGAGCAGATTGACCTGGTTATTCTGGGTAAGCAATCGATCGATACCGACAATAACCAGGTAGGCCAGATGCTCGCCGCACTGTGCAATTTTCCCCAGGGAACATTCGCCTGTAAGGCAGAACTGAAGGATGGGAAGCTTGAAGTTAAGCGTGAGGTTGATGGTGGCGAGCAAACTGTATTGTTAAATCTGCCCGCGGTTTTAACCACAGATCTTCGACTCAATGAGCCGCGTTACGCGTCATTGCCAAATATTATGAAGGCGAAGAAGAAACCCATCGACAGTACCAGCGCCGAAGAACTTGGCGTAGACATCAGTTCGAAGTTGAAGACCTTGAATGTTGCGCCACCGGCTGAGCGTACGGCGGGTGTGATTGTCGAATCCGTCGCAGAGCTGGTAAACAAATTAAAGACTGAAGCCAAAGTCATATAGGTGAAAGAGATGTCAATATTAGTAATCGCTGAACACGACAATAGTTCACTTAAAGTTGCCACGCTCAATACTGTTACGGCGGCCAAGGCTATTGATGATGAGGTCACTGTCCTGGTGGCCGGAGCAGATTGTCAGGCGGCGGCGAATTCCGCCGCGGAAATCGCCGGCGTCGGCAAAGTTATCGTTGCGGATGCAGACGCTTACAGGCATCAATTACCTGAGGCTGTTGCCCCTTTGATTGTCGAGCTGAGCAAGGGCTATACCCATGTGCTGGCCGCGGCTACGACGACGGGTAAAAATCTTATGCCCAGAGTAGCGGCGTTGCTCGATGTTGCGCAGATATCGGATATTGTCGAAGTGAAGTCGGAGGATACCTTCGTGCGCCCGATTTACGCGGGCAATGCGATGGCAACCGTACAGTCTGCTGACGTCATCAAAATCATTACCGTCAGAACTACGGCTTTTGCCGATGCCGCGACGGGCGGTAGTGCGCTTATAGAATCTTCAGACATTGTCATCGAGCAGGATCAGGCAAGCTTCATCAGTGAGCAGCTTTCTGTTTCCGAGCGACCTGAACTTACCGCGGCATCGATCGTGATCTCGGGTGGGCGTGGGATGCAAAGTGGTGAAAATTTTGTCCTGCTGGAGAAGATCGCCGACAAACTGGGTGCCGCAATCGGAGCCTCGAGGGCGGCGGTCGATGCTGGCTTCGTTCCTAATGATATGCAGGTCGGTCAAACCGGCAAGATAGTCGCGCCGGATTTATATATCGCGGTAGGAATTTCCGGGGCGATTCAGCA
>JABMOK010000097.1 GCA_013204155.1 Pseudohongiella sp.
GGAGTGGATGCGGCCGGGGTGGTGCTGTCTTCGGAAAGTAAATCTGTCAGTGTTGGAGATGAGGTCATAGTGACTGGCTATGATTTGGGTATGAATACCAGCGGCGGTTTCGGCCAGTTAATTCGAGTACCGGCTGAATGGGTTGTAAAATGCCCCGCCGGCCTCGCCCTGCGTGACAGTATGATACTAGGGACTGCAGGCTTCACGGCAGCTCTGTGTATCGATAAACTTATTCGTAATGGCATAAAACCCAGTAGCGGAAAAATTTTAGTTACCGGCGCAACAGGAGGTGTAGGCATTATCGCTGTTGCCCTATTAAGCAAGCTTGGTTATCAGGTTACAGCAAGCACGGGGAAGGAAGAACAGCACGGCATGCTATTATCAATAGGGGCTAAAGAAATAGTCGACAGATCACTTTTCGCCGATGAGAGCCGCAAACCTCTTCTAGACGAAGAATGGGCGGGGGCTATTGACGTTGTCGGCGGCGATACACTGTTTAACGTGGTTAAATCATTGTGTTACGGCGGCAGTGTAGCCGCTTGCGGCCTCGTGCAGTCGCCCGTATTTCACGCCTCTGTATTGCCCTTCATTTTACGCGGGGTGAATCTGCTGGGAATTGATTCGGTTAAATTGCCGCTGTCTACCAAGGCCGCCGTTTGGAAAAAATTGGCGAATGAATGGAAGTTATCAAATTTGGATGATATTAGTACCGATATCGGCTTTGATGAACTGGAGTCGAGTTTGGCACAAGTTTTCAAAGGTCTTGCAGTAGGTCGCTTTGTACTGCACCTGAAGACCTGATTCAGTCTCTTCGCAGTTTAGGATCGATTGCGATCGGTGTCGGGCAATACAACACAACAATATAAGATGAAAGCAGGAAGGTGATGATTGCAGCCCCCTGGATAGTAAGGGATGCTATTTCGCTAATGACGCCTGATTGTGTCGCCACAAAGGCGATAAGCAGTGAGAACTCACTTATTTGCCCGAGTCGTAATCCGGCGTCCCAGGCAAGTCTGTTTCTCTCGCTGAATCTTCGTAACAAAAATCGAAATACGATAGGTTTAATTGTTAATACCAGAGCGGCAAGCACAATGGCTGGCCAGATAATTTCCGAGAATAGCGAAATATTGAACTGGGCCCCAAGAGAGAAGAAAAACAAGATCAGGAAAAAATCTCTAAGCGGTTTCAATCTGTCGGCAATATAGAGCGCTATAGGACTGGTTGCTAACGCCACCCCGGCAACGAATGCCCCAATCTCAGCGGACAATCCCATTTCTGATGCAAGTGCCGCGAGTCCTAGACACCAACCAATAGCCAACAAGAAAATGTATTCCTTAAAATGGTCGAATTTTCCGATTAGTTTGATGAGTATGTGTTGCGTAACGAAATAGGCAAAGATTAGTAGCAAGGGAAATGCGAGTAAAACCCTGAGCGCAGCCGACTGCTCCAAATTTCCGCTGTCTAGAAAAGCCAGTAAGAAGATGGCGATAAAATCCTGAAGCAATAATATGCCCACCATCAATTCTCCCATGTGTTTTTGGTGGAGAACGGTTGTTGGCAGTAATTTAATGCCGATAATGGTGCTGGAAAAAATCAGACAAAAACCAATTACCAGAGACTCAGTCGGGCTGTAGGAGAACAGTAAACCGGTACCGTAGCCAAGAAGTACAAACAGCATTGAGCTGGCGAGTGTAACCAGAAAAGTTTTGCGTAAGGTGGCGAGCAGTTTCTTCGGCTGCATATCCAAGCCCAGAAGAAAGAGTAAGAATATGATGCCAAATTCAGAGATGTCGGTGAGCAATGAAGGATCGGATATATAGCTTAGACCGAAAGGACCTAAGATTACTCCTATGCAAATATAAGCCACCAGCAGAGGCTGTCGAAAAAACAGAGCGAGTGTCGAAACCAGTGCCGCCCCGGTAAAGATGAGGAAGAAAGAGAAGAGTAGGGAGGTTGGCTCCATGATCA
Source organism: Pseudohongiella sp. (assembly GCA_013204155.1). Taxonomy (GTDB): domain Bacteria; phylum Pseudomonadota; class Gammaproteobacteria; order Pseudomonadales; family Pseudohongiellaceae; genus UBA9145. The sequence continues at coordinate 1,969 of JABMOK010000097.1, forward strand.
ATATTCGCTTTGCTGATGGGGTTTGACTATAACCAGTTAGCGCCGCCTGAACAAGGGATCAGGTTCCGCGATACTCGACTGATAGGCGGTTTTAAAGTCAGTGAAAGCCTGCAGGCAGAGCTGAGGATCTTGATCCTGGCGCAGATCAAAAGCATCGAATCCGCAGCGCGACATAAAATAAAGCTGGTCTCTAAGAACATCGCCGATAGCCCTGATTTCGCCTTTAAATTCAAATCGTTGGCGCAATTCTCTGGCGTTGGAATAAGACCTTCCATCGGTAAATAGCGGAAAATTCAAGGCGATTAGCTGCAGCTTCTGCAACCGCTCTCCGATCTGCTCCGGGCGTTCGTCGGAGTCCAGCCAGACAGCGATATTGCCATTATAATCTTGTATCTCGTCCTGATATTTCTTCCAGAATTGCAGCGGCACGATGAAACTTTTGCCGGGGGCGGCCTGTAAAACTTCCGGGCCACTGGCTACTTTTAGGATTGTCCAATGGTTGTCAGTAAGCGATCCATTCTTAATCAGCTTTTGCATAAACTATTTCCTTAAATGGATCCATGCCAATACGCTGGTAGGTATCTATAAATCTTTCGTCCGCTTCGCGGTTTGTCTTATACACAGCAATGATTTTCTCGATTACTTCGGGTATTTGTTGTTGCGAAAAAGAAGGGCCAATGATTTTTCCCAGACTGGCGCTATTTTTCGAGGAGCCTCCAAGAGATACTTGATAAAACTCTTCGCCTTTTTTGTCTACGCCAAGAATACCAATATTACCCACATGGTGGTGACCGCAGGCGTTCATACAACCCGATATATTAATATTCACCTCGCCGATATTTTTGAGTTCCTCGTGATCGCTAAAAGTGCGTTGTATGGATTCGGCTATGGGAATTGATTTAGCATTTGCCAAAGCGCAGAAATCTCCGCCGGGGCAGCAAATCATGTCCGTTAATAGACCAAGATTGTGGGTCGCCATAGCCCCGGATTTCAATCTCTTCCATAAAGTATAAAGTTCATCTTGTGGAACATCTGCTAAAACAATATTTTGTTTATGACTAACTCGAATTTCACCAAAGCTATGCTCATCTGCCAATTCGGCTAGTTGTTGTAACTGAATATCGGTGACATCCCCTGGCGCAACTCCGGTTTCCTTGAAGCAAACTGTAACAATTGCGTATCCCTTTATCTTGTGTGGGTGCACATTTTGTTGATGCCAGTTTGTGAACAATAAATCTTGACTGAGGTATTTTGTTAGTTGGGGAGGGTTATTCTCCAGTTCTCTATAGGCTGGATCGGTGAAAAAACTCTTGCAACGCTGAATTTCATCTTCAGTTAACATGAGGGAGGAATCCTTTATCAGATCCCATTCCTTTAACACCTTATTTCTAAATTCTTCGACACCTGTTTCCCGAACGAGTATCTTGATTCTGGCTTTGTACTTATTGTCGCGTCGCCCCTCGCGATTATACACCCGTAATATGGCATCGAGAGCAGTCAGTAAATGTTGCTTTTCGATGTATTCGAAAATTTCTTGCCCGATCACCGGGGTGCGACCTAGCCCGCCACCCGCCAGAATGCGAAAACCCACTTCGCCCTCCGGACCCGGAACCAGATAGATGCCAATGTCATGTACCTGGGTGGCCGCTTGATCTACGGCAGTACCACAGACGGCAATCTTGAATTTTCGCGGCAAGAAAGCAAATTCAGGATGAAAAGTTGACCATTGTCTGATGATTTCGCAATAGCCTCGGCTGTCCTCAAGTTCATCAACGGCTACTCCCGCGAATTGATCGGTCGTGGTATTACGAATGCAATTCCCGCTGGTTTGAATCGCATGCATCTCCACTTCAGCGAGGTGGCCGAGCAATTCGGGTACTTCTTCGAGATTCGGCCAGTTAAACTGGATATTTTGCCGCGTGGTAAAGTGGGCGTAACCCTTGTCGTAATGGTTTGCGATGAACGCCAGTTTTCGAAGTTGCGCAGACGACAGCATGCCATAGGGCACAGCTACTCTAAGCATGGGTGCGAGGCGCTGAATATACAGACCATTTTGCAGGCGCAGTGGCAAAAATTCCGCGTCGCTCAATTTTCCGGCAATAAAGCGATCAGTTTGATCCTGGAATTGCACGACCCTGTCAGCCAGCATTTGATGATCATAGCCATCGTATTTATACATGTTCGTTAATCACTCTTTTAAAAATCTGCAATCAGCATTGTAATAAATCTCATCTAACGTTTTCACTCCAGATTAGGAGAGAGCAGCTTGCTCATTTCTGCCGGGTCTTTATTCTTGCGTGCGGCGATGTCATCAACTTGTTCTTGAGTAATTTTCCCTACTGAGAAATATTTTGCTTCTGGATGTGAAAAATAAAATCCGCTGACGCTGGCCGCAGGAGTCATAGCGAAACTTTCCGTTAACTCGATGCCGGTTTCGGCAGTCGCTGCGAGTAGATTGAACAGCGTTGTTTTCTCAGAGTGGTCCGGGCACGCAGGGTAGCCTGGCGCCGGCCTGATGCCGCGATACTTCTCTTGAATCAGATCCTGGCTGGACAAATTCTCTTTCGGTTCATAAGCCCAGAATTCTTTACGAACTCTCTCATGCAAGTGCTCTGTAAACGCTTCTGCCAGACGATCGGCCAGGGCTTTAACCAATAGGGCGGAATAATCGTCGTTATCGGCCTGGTATTTGGCTGCCAACTGCTCGGCGCCTATGCCGGTGGTAACGGCGAAGCCACCGATATAATCAGTTTTTCCCGAACTCGCAGGCGCCACAAAATCTGCAAGGCACAGATTTGCCAAATCGTCGGTTTTGGGAATTTGTTGCCGCAAGAAGTGCAGGGTAGCAAGTGGCTTCGTCTCATCATTGGGTTCGCGCAACTCGACATCATTGTCGCCTGCCTTATTCGCTGGCCAAAATCCAATTACGGCTCTTGCCGTGAGTAATTTTTCAGCAACGATTTTCTTTAGCAACTTCTGCGCATCTCGAAATAACTCGGTGGCCGCTGCACCAACCTTGGTATCCTCCAGAATGGCGGGGTACTTTCCTGCCAGGCTCCAGGTAATAAAAAAGGGTGTCCAGTCAATATAATCGAGCAGAGACTCCAGAGGGTAATCTGCTATAACTTTTGTGCCGGTAAAAGCGGGTTTAGCCGGCTGATAATTCTCCCAGTCTGGCTTGAACTGATTGCGGTTTGCATCGGCGTAGCTTAGTAACTGCCGAGATTTTTTCCGCTTGGCGACTCTATCTCTAATCTCACTGTATTCATTTCGAATAGTGTCGGTGTATTCTGGTTTGCGCTCTGCATTTAACAAAGTACTAACGACAGAGACACTTCGTGATGCGTCTGGCACATAGATAGTGCAGTCGTTCTGGTAGTTTTGCTCAATCTTTACCGCCGTGTGAGCCTTGGATGTAGTTGCGCCTCCTATCAACAAGGGGATATTGAAATCAAGCCGCTGCATCTCGCTGGCGACATGTACCATTTCATCGAGAGAAGGGGTTATTAGACCGCTTAGACCGATGATGTCAACGTTCTCATCTTTCGCCGCTTGCAGGATCTTCTCGCAGGAAACCATCACACCCAGGTCGATGACTTCATAATTATTACAGCCCAGGACTACACCCACGATATTTTTCCCTATATCGTGAACGTCACCTTTCACCGTTGCCATCAAAATTTTACCCTTGCTCTGAATTCCCCCGCCGTCTTTCTCATCTTCAATAAAGGGCTGTAAATAGGCGACTGCCTGTTTCATCACCCGGGCGCTCTTGACAACTTGTGGCAGGAACATTTTACCGCTGCCGAACAGGTCTCCCACCTCATCCATACCTTGCATCAAGGGGCCTTCGATGACTTCGATAGGTCTATTTGCATTTAGACGGGCGGCTTCGGTGTCTTCTTCAATAAATTTAGTGATGCCCTTTACCAGTGCATAAGCGAGACGCTTCTCAACGCTGGCGTCGCGCCAGGACAAATCTTCGATAGTCTCTTTGCCGCCACTACCTGTGTAGGGGAGGGCAGCGCTCATCAAGCTCTCGGTGCCCTCGTCATTGCGATTGAGAATAACGTCTTCCACCGCCTTTTTTAGCTCGGCGGGAATGTCATCATAGACCGTAAGCTGTCCGGCATTAACAATACCCATACTCAAGCCTGCCTTTATCGCGTGATAAAGAAAGACCGAATGAATTGCTTCTCTTACGAAGTCGTTACCTCTAAATGAAAAGGAGACATTGCTAACGCCGCCAGAGATATGTGCGCCGGGGAGATTTGCTTTGATGAAGCGGCAGCTCTCGATAAAGTCAACAGCGTAGTTATTGTGTTCTTCTATACCCGTAGCCACTGCAAAAATATTAGGGTCAAAAATAATATCACTAGCGGGAAACTGCAGCTTTGTGGTTAAAAGATCGTAACTGCGCTTGCAGATGGCATTTTTCTTTTCTAATGAATCGGCCTGACCCTTTTCATCGAAGGCCATGACAATTACGGCGGCACCATAATCGAGACACAGCTTTGCCTTGGCGAGGAATTCTTCCTCTCCTTCTTTGAGGCTGATTGAGTTAACGATAGATTTGCCCTGGGAGCACTTAAGACCAGTTTCGATGATTTCCCATTTGGAGGAATCAATCATTAACGGTACTTTGCAAATGTCAGGTTCCGAAGCCACCAATTTTAGAAATTTCTCCATCGCCGCTTCGGAATCCAACATGCCTTCATCCATGTTGATATCGATGATCTGAGCGCCGGCTTCTACTTGTTGCCTTGCGACTTCCAATGCCTCATCGAATAGCTCTTCTCTTATCAGCCGGGCAAATTTTGCTGAACCGGTAATGTTGGTTCGCTCTCCTATATTTACAAACAGCGAGTGCTCATCAATATTAAAGGCCTCAAGCCCGCTTAATCGACATGCAGGTTTTAGTTTGGCAGGCACTCGCGGTTTAATCGTTGCAACCGTCTCTACAATGGCTTTAATGTGAGCGGGAGTCGTTCCACAGCAGCCACCAACAATATTGACGAATCCACTGTTAGCAAAATCGCCAATAATGCTGGCCATCTCCTCGGGAGTCTGGTCATATTCCCCAAACTCATTGGGTAGACCGGCGTTTGGATGGGTGGAAACAAAGCACTCTACGATGGACGATGTTTCTGCAATATGTGGACGTAATTGTGTTGCTCCGAGCGCACAGTTAAAACCTATGGATAGAGGTCTCGCATGGGCAACTGAATTACAAAAGGCGGCAACTGTCTGTCCGGATAGTGTGCGCCCGCTGGCATCTGTGATAGTGCCAGATATCATCAGGGGCAAGCTGATGTTTCTTTCTGCAAAGCATTTTCGTACCGCCAAAATAGCGGCTTTGGCATTCAAGGTGTCGAAGGCAGTTTCGATCATGATGATATCGGCGCCGCCGTCTATCAGGCCATTGGTACTGTTAATATAATCGTCCGCCAACTCATCGAAGCTAATATTCCTGAAGCCTGGATCACTGACCTTGGGAGAAATCGACGTTGTTTTGCTGGTTGGGCCCAATACGCCGGCAACGAAGCGAGGCTTGTCAGGTGTTTGCTGCGTCACTTGATCGCAAACTTCCCGCGCATTGCGTGCCGCCTCAAGATTCAGTTCATAGCTGACTTCCTCGAGATGATAATCGGCTTGCGAACTGCGGGTAGAGTTAAAGGTATTGGTTTCAATAATGTCTGCGCCAGCGTTAAGATATTCCAGATGGATCTGTTTGATCACATCTGGCTGGGTAAGGCTTAACAGGTCGTTATTTCCCGACAGGTCATGGGGAAAATCAGCGAAGCGTTGGCTACGAAAATCGGCGTCAGACAGCTTGTATGACTGGATCATTGTGCCCATGGCGCCATCAAGCACCAGTATGCGTCGCTGGAGTGCGCTACGAAGAAGTTGTTCTGAATTGTTACTGCTCATGTTGGTACTACTCTTGTTCGCGTCTGGGCGGTATTATCTGACCGATCTGCAGCAGCCGAAAAGCTGTTGATTCTATCAAATGTTGTATTTCTCGGCATTATAAAATAACCAAGTATTATAGTCAGGTATTTAACTTACACAACGAATAGAGTATGATCAACCGAGCTCCAACCACTACAGCGAGAGAATTACATGCTTAGCATCACCGAATCTGCACAAGAATACCTGACTGAGCTGCTCAAGAAGCAAGAGTGCGAGGGTATAGCTGTGCGAGTTTTCATTCTGGATGCAGGAACACCGAAAGCCGAAACCTGTATTTCTTTTTGTCGGCCAGGCGAAGAAAAAGAAGATGACGATGTGAAACAATATGAGGGTTTTAAGGCTTTTCTAGATCAGCATAGTATACCCTTTTTGGAAGACGCGATAGTTGACTTCGCGAAGGATTCTATGGGCGGGCAGCTGACAATTAAAGCGCCGAATTCTCGCCTGCCAAAGATTTCTGACGATAGTCCAATTGGAGATAGAGTGAACTATATTCTCTACAATGAAGTGAACCCTGGCTTGGCCGCTCACGGTGGTCATGTCACTCTGGAAGAAATCTTCGAAGAAAACATAGCCGTGCTGCGCTTTGGGGGCGGTTGTCAGGGCTGTGGAATGGTCGATGTCACGCTGAAAAATGGCGTCGAAAAAACCTTGCTGGAACAAATTCCTCAGCTTAAAGAGGTGCGAGACGTTACCGACCATACAGATAAGGAAAATGCGTACTATCAGTAAATTAGCCATGGGCTATGGCTTATAGAAGCAGGAGCCGAGCTTATCCCGGGTAATGTTGAGCCAGAGCAGAATACACTTTTACCTGATACTCAAGATCCCCCGGATCCAGTTCGGCCATGATATCGACCAGGTATTCATTGTCTTCTCGTCCCCGCCACATTTTTTGGTAACTCCCTTCTTTATAGCCGTTATCCTGTCGAAAGAAATTGAGGACATTCTTTCCGACGTATTGGCAGTAGAGGTTAGTCCAGTCCATTTCGCTGTCTTTCATGATGGAGGCAAAAACGGCCAGTTCTATACGGCGGCTTGCCGAAAGGGCGATAAGTAATTCCAGTTTACTAATCAGGTCTAATTGCTCAAGCGCATAAGTTTGCGAGTCAAAGCTGATTTCAGCTTGCTGATGTGCGGTGGCAAGCATCTGCAAAAGGCGATCCAGGGATTTCGATTCATCGCCAGCTTGATCCAGCAGGATCTCCGAGAGAACAAAGTGCCAAATGTCGATTAATTCCATCTGCAATTGAGCCAGATCCTTATCCTGTTTCTTCCACCACTTCCAGCCATGATGCTCGATGGCTTCGGCCCCTTCGATGACAACGGCTCTTAGATAGGGATACTTCGCAGCGATCCAGTCTGGATCGACTTTGCTATTCATGGCGGCTTGCAGGGAAAGCATAATTTCAGCTTGTTGGATTGACAGCATAAGGGCTTCTGGCTTGAGATATCGGGTTTAATGGGACGGGTTTTAGCGGATAAGGACAGTCGTCTAAATTTTGACCTTGTTTAATTGGCTGTTTGCCAGCTTAGTTACCCGCGACAGCCTGGAGCTTTGCCTGCATAGCCAAGGTGCTCAACATCTCTTTCCGGCTGCGCAGCATATCATTATAGGATTTGCGTGCCGCCGTAATCTCGGAATTACCCTGATCGGAGGTGTCTAGCTCTAGCAGCCAAGCTTCCAGCACTTGAATTTCGCTGTTTAGTTGAGTTGTGCCTTCTTCGATAAGCCGTTGGTCAATGCTTATATCGCTTCGATCAACGGTATTCGCTTGAGGTTTTTCGTTCATGCTGTGGTTCCCTTGTATCCGGCAGCGCCTGATTGCTTGAGTTCTCTGTCATATCACAGACCGAATATAGAGTGCAGTTAGAATGCAATTAGAACCTAGAATTCATCGGCTGATTCGATGAAGTCTGAATATTCTTTATCACGCCATTGGTTTTCTTTTTTTTGGGCTCACCAGGAAACAGTAAGTCAGGATGTCATAGACCAAAACAGGGGTCAAGAATCAGTCGATAATTGAACATCGGCACTTGATGTAGTCTCCGCTACTGGCCTTGCGCTGGTAAGATTCCAACTAAATCACAAGTATTGCCTGTTTAATGCCGCTTTGCTCTTGACTGCGCGGGCCAAGCTTCTTAGAATCCCCCGCTGTTTGAATTAGCTGCTACAGTAATTCAATTGTCCCCTTCGTCTAGAGGCCTAGGACACCTGGTTTTCATCCAGGCAACAGGGGTTCGAAACCCCTAGGGGACGCCATTTTATTAAGCCCGGCACTTGCCGGGCTTTTTATTGGGCGCAGCAAAGCAGAGTCATCCGGTTCTTGTCGTCATCGCCGATGGGGGAACAAACCCTGGTGTTGCTTATCAAACTCAGAATCGACATACTCCAGCAGCTTGCATTACCGTCAAATTCACAACAATGATCATCTTTTAATGACCACCGCAATTTCAATCAAAAACCTCCAAAAGACCTACGCAAATGGTTTCGAAGCGCTTAAGGGAATCTCCCTCGAAGTGGAACAGGGAGACTTTTTTGCCTTACTTGGGCCAAATGGCGCGGGTAAATCCACCACGATAGGTGTGATTTCCACACTGGTTAATAAAACCTCCGGCTCGGTAGAAGTATTTGGCAAGAATGTAGACACCCACGTTTATGAAACCAAGCTTGATTTAGGCGTGGTGCCGCAGGAAGTTAATTTCAGTCAGTTCGAAAAAGTCAGAGACATTGTTATGACTCAGGCTGGCTACTATGGAATGCCGAGGCAGTTGGCGAGTGAGCGCTGTGAGAAGTATTTGCGCAAATTGGGCTTGTGGGAGAAACGCTCCGAGAAATCAAGATCGCTTTCGGGTGGCATGAAGCGTCGCTTGATGATCGCGCGCGCGCTGGTACACGAACCCCGGCTTCTGATTCTCGATGAGCCTACAGCGGGTGTGGATATTGAACTGCGGCGATCGATGTGGGAATTTCTGACTGAGATTAATAAAAATGGGACTACTATTATATTAACCACCCATTATCTGGAAGAGGCGGAACAGCTTTGCCGCAATATTGCGATAATTGATGAAGGCAATATTATCGAAAATACCAGTATGCGCAAGCTCTTGGCCGAATTGGATTCCCAGGTATTTATCCTCGATACAGCCATCGAAATTGCCGCCGACTTTGATTTAGGACTCGAAAATGCCAGCGTCCGAAAAATTGATGAGCACAGTGTTGAGTTGTTAGTCCCAGGGGGCATAAGCATCAACCAGGTATTTTCTCGATTTGACCAACTCGGGATAAAAATTGACAGCATGAGAAACAAAACCAATAGATTAGAACAGTTATTTCTTTCCAAGCTGAATGACAACCAGAACTGAGCTGTGTTAATGAATCACAAATATATCGCCTTTGAAACTATTGTTATAAAAGAGATAAGACGCTTTGCCAGGATCTGGTTGCAGACTCTGGTGCCTCCGGCCATGATGATTGGCCTTTATTTTGTGATTTTTGGAAATCTGGTTGGCCGGCGTATTGGTGAGATGGGTGGATACCAGTACATGGAATTTATCGTGCCGGGCCTCATCATGATGTCGGTGATTCAGAATTCCTATTCCAATGTTGTGTCATCATTTTTTAGCCATAAATTTCAGCACAGTATAGAAGAGCTCTTGGTATCACCGGTGCCAAACTACGTTATTTTGTGTGGTTTCGTTGCTGGAGGCATGGCTCGCGGCCTTGGCGTCGGGATTATCGTGACTTTAATGTCGCTTTTTTTCGTGGACCTGGCCATTCAAAATCTGGCCATTACAATCGCAGTTGTATTGCTTACATCGATTGTGTTTTCACTTGCCGGTTTTATTAATGCCTTGTTCGCGAATAGTTTTGATGACATCTCAATCGTGCCCACATTTGTATTAACACCCCTTATCTATCTGGGCGGGGTTTTTTATTCGGTCGAGCTATTGCCGCCATTCTGGAAATTTGTCTCCGGGCTGAATCCGATATTTTATATGGTAAATACTTTCAGGTACGGCATTCTGGGCACTTCCGATGTAGATATTGTCTGGGCATTCTTAATATTACTTTTGTTTATTACGCTGCTCTATATCTGTTGTATCGTGCTTTTACGCAGAGGGACTGGTCTAAGGAGCTAGGGCGCGAGTTATTTTTATGAGTGAAAATCCTTTAGGTGAACAGGTTTCGAATCCCACCGAATACGCGCCTGATATTCTGTATCCAATTGCCAGATGGGCAAGCAGATCGCTGCTGGATATTGATAAGAAAATATTAATGTATGGTCTCGATCATTGGCAGGCCTACGAGTTATCCTGGCTGGACAAGAATGGCAAGCCTCAAGTCGGAATAGGAGAGTTCTACTTTAATTCCGACTCAGAAAATATCGTTGAGTCAAAGTCGTTAAAACTCTATCTGAATTCGCTGAATCAAGAAAGCTATGGTGATGTTAGCAATCTTAAGGCTGTGCTCGAAAAAGATTTATCGGCAATAAGTCAATCGGAAGTAAAGGTCGAAATTCATGCCCTGGATGAAATTGAAGGTAATTCGATTAACGTGCGGGCAGGGAAGTCCATCGATGGGCATCCTGTAGGAAACTATTCAGAACAGGCAGACGGCGAATCGCTGGGATTAGCTGACTTTGATGTTGAAGACGAACTGCTGTACTCCGATCTTTTTAAATCCAATTGTCCGGTTACCGGTCAGCCAGATTGGGCGAGTGTCGAGATACGGTATACCGGCAAGAAAATTGATGAGGCGAGCTTGTTGACTTACCTGGTGTCGTTCAGAACACATCAGGCTTATCACGAGGAATGTGCAGAAAGAGTGTTCAGGGATATCATGCTGCAATGTCAGCCCAGTGAACTGCGTATAGGGATGAACTTTCTTCGCCGCGGGGGATTGGATATCAACGTCTATCGAAGCACAGTCCCGGTGAGGTCCGATTCAGTCAATAGTCGAACGATAAGGCAATAGCCTGCTTGAATTCTAACTGGCTGTAGGCTAAGGTTACGCCGCTTTTCGCCGTGGCCAGGCTAGGGAAAAACAAGTCCGATTTAGCAGCATGCAAAATGCTGAACAGAGTAACGGTGAGGTGTCCGAGTGGCCCCAAACTCGTGATTCTATCGAGTACACAGGTTTGACGATTAGAGTGGTGATATTGCCTAATACGTATCACCTGGAAAGTGTGTAAGTCGTAAGGCTTCGAGGGTTCGACCAGCAGCGAAGCTGCGCAGCACGGCTGCAAGCCGCCCCGAAGGGGTGAGGGATTTAGCTCCGCTAAATATCGAATCACAAGCGCGTAGCGCGAAGCACGGCTGCAAGCCGCCCGGAGGGCGAGGAATTTATCTCAGATAAATTCTGAGTGAATCCCTCCCTCTGCCTTGCAAAACAAGTCCGATTTAGAAGCATGCAAAATGCTGAAC
>JABMOK010000098.1 GCA_013204155.1 Pseudohongiella sp.
CCACCGCCACTCTGGCCACCGCCACTCTGGCCACCGCCACTCTGGCCACCGCCACCACCGCCACTAGTCACTTGAATACTGGAGCTTCCATAACGCTGAACATTCAGATAATCAATGGTGAATCGACGGGTTTGCAATCCCCCAGGCTGAATCAGGAAGGTGTTACCACGTCGGGTAATATCCAAACTGTATATATCTGCGACGGTATCCATTATCTCTTCAATGGTGAGAGAAGGCAGACTCAGGTTTATCTCAACATCGACCTCCGGACCAACGACAACACCGTATTCGGTATCAAGTACCAAACTACTAAAAAACACGCTAGCCGACATTTTTTGATCACCGGTAGAGACCGAGGTCCGCTCCTCAACCGGCTCCAACAAGTTTTGATCAAGTGAGAGTGATGGAATTAATTCGCCGAGCAGCTCAGTAGCGTCGTCGCTCAAGCTTTCAACAAGCCCGGGCTCCTCCAAGTCTGCTGCTGCCGCTTCCAGCACCTCCTGAATGTCAGTCAGTATTGCAGTCTCAGGGACGGAAGAGCGACTTGCACAAGCAGACAATAACAAAAAAGTAAGTGTCGGAAGCAACACTCTCGCTCTGCTTATTGTTATTGCAAATTCGCCAAATAGCCTATTCAAAATCATTCTCCACCACAGCAACTAATTATTTCCTGTGGACTTAATATTTGTACCGGACAATCCGACACGTCTTTCTTCTTCATTTATCATCAGCGTAACGCCGCCACGGTCGATCGCCACCACTTTTACATCACCGATAAGGTCGCCGACCGAAACATTTTCCCCATTTACCACCGCCATCGAAGACTTACTTCCGGCGCGAATAAAACTTACATCGTAGTTTTTCGGAATAATAGTTGAAATCATATCCAGCAATCCATCTGCGCTGGTTTCAACGACATAATTAACATCGAATGGCTCTGTCGGGTCGACAAGCTCCTCGCCATCTATTAATTCCGCTGAAATTTCCCCACCGCAAACCAGCGCCGCAAGTAATAGCAGTTTGTGCCCTCTTCTAAACACCAATAAATCCTGCGTTTGCACTTAAGGTATGAATCTCCAAATTGATGACTGCACTTGGCCACTCCTCCCTTCGAAAACTGATCGAATCCCACAAAAAGCTACCGGAAATATCTTCCAGGAAGCGCAAATACTTCAGGGTATTGAAAAAATCACCGCGAAACTGAATCGAAAACCCATGCTGAAAAACCTGTCCGGACAAGCCCGCTAAAACATCACCCGCTTGCCCTTCGACTAATTGCTGATCAGCCGCGGAAATTCCCGTTCCAAGCGCTGTAGCGTCGGAATTACTAAAGCTGATCAACTCCAATCCATCCTGCTGCCCCAATACCGAGCTTAATATTGCCGTCATATTTGTCGGCGATACCAGATTACCTGCAAGACCTCCTATTTCCGCGTCGAGTTCTGCCTGCTCTTGCGCAATAGCCGCCAAGCGATCGTTAACAAATTTGTTAGGATCTTCCTGACTATCTCGCTCCATGGTGACATATGACACCTGCTGATCCTGAATCTGCCTTTCCACGCTACTTATTTGAGATCTGACTGTGACTTTCTGCGCGCTTATTGGATCGAAAAAAAATGTTAAATAACCCATACCCAATACAGCAATCAGAATCACCAACACAACCATTCTTTCAAGCTGCGTTCGCGCCTCAATATTTTTAACGGCAACATCTAATTGATTTTTAAATTTCTCAATCATTAGAAGTCCTCAATGCAAATGAATAATTCTGCCCCTGAAGGCTTATTGTGGTTCCAAAAAATTGATTTCGTATAGTGCTATTGCTGCGTGCCAGATTGCTCACATAACGCGGCACCAATGAAGAGTCGATTACCTGCCCAACCAAGCTAAGCCGATCGCCACCCTCGGTAATGGTAAATTCTGACAAGCTCAAGCCATCCATAGAAGCCCTGGATAGATCTTTGAGATGCTCTGAAAATCCAGCTAGATTACCCAATTTGGTTGCACGCAAAAAATCGCGTATCCGACGGCCAGAATCAAGGCGCCTCTCATCACGGTCCAATCTGTCAATCAGTTCAGTATCCTGAGTACGCCTCGCCAGTACGCCAACCAGCTCATTTGTCTTGCTTGTCTCTTGTTGAAGTGTCAACTGCAATTCTGCCAACTCTGCATTCAATAGAGCGCTGGTAGTGAATTCGTAAGTGAAACTCAAAATTATAAGCACAATAACGCCACCCAATATCTGGGCCATTAACAATGCAGTCAATATCTCTTTTTTTAGCTTGAATTCAGCCAGATACAGATTAATTTGCTGCTTCATTAGGCCGCCACCTGCTCTTTCGATTGTGACTTCATGCCTCGTAAAGTGGCACCTATTGCCGCCATACACACTTGTTGTACCTCCGGCGATATCTGTCCAGCGCCAGCCAGATGTTCTGCCAGATTCAACACGCTTACTTCTGCCGCTAGCTGATCATTCAGCGCACTGGCGAGCGCCACGCCGTCATGCTGTCGCGGCGCGATTACTATTCGATTAATCTGACCCTGACCCATCTGACTCTCGAAGTAATCCAGGGACCGTTGAATCTCCAGCGTCAGACGCTCCTCCAAGTCACCCCATTCATCAGACTGCATAACATCGGGGTCTAATTGGGTATTAATTCGTCGGCTGAGGTACAGATCGCCGTTACGCGTAATATTCATAGTGCTGCCATTGCGACGCAAGTCAACGAAGGCCACTCCGCGCTCATCATCGATAAAACAGGAGGACAGGTTTTTCATCACCAATTCAGGAATATCTATCACCTCCAGCTTCAGCCCGCTGGCACTGACCAACTCCACGATGCTCTTAATTCGAGACTTAAGTGATGCCACCACATACACCATTTTGCGATTGCGATAAGCTTCTGCTGGCACCTGAAAAACATCGATGGCGGCGTCTTCAACTTTCATATCCAACAGGTCTTTGATCTTCCAGCGAACCGCTGCACGCAGCTCAGCCTCTTCTACTTCAGGAGCCTCTGCCAGGTGCAGATTGTAGTCTTTGCGATTCAATACATAACTACACGGAGTGCCTTCTAGCGCAAAATCCTCTACTAGTTTGGACAAGGCCTCAGCGGCATCTTTCTCAGAATTAAGCGCTACTCGCTCACAGCGCAGCAAATAAGGAGAGCCTGCTCGATCCTCCACTTCTGCAATCGCCAACAAATCGGAATTGACGATCAATCCGACCCGGCTAGTAGGCTTCGCCTTTTTCTTCAAAAGCTGCATTGCCACGCTTCTCAGCTGTTGCTTGTACTTCATGAACATTGGCAGAATACCTTTTCTCCAGAGCTCAAAATTCCCGTCTTACACGCACATGCGCCCAAAACTTAAAGGAAACCATAAAGTAATATCGTTTAACACCCTAAATTCTAAAACAAAAAGCATCAATCTTCGGGATAAATTAGGGTTAATAACTCTGTATGCTGAGGAAAAGTTGTTCTTCTATCGGTTGGCCTCGATGCAAAACTTGAAAACCCGCAAATAATCGGAAAATTGTTATAGTCTTGCGCACAAATCCCTTAAATAACATTACTGGTGGAATTTTGATCAATATCGTGCTTTTTGAGCCTGAAATACCCCCCAATACGGGAAATATTATCCGTTTAGCGGCAAATACAGGTTCCCAACTGCATTTGATCAAGCCTTTCGGATTCGAGCTGGATGACAAGCGAATGCGTCGCGCCGGGCTGGATTATCACGAATTTGTCGGGGTTTGTGTGTATGAAAACTGGGCGGAATTCATTGCCGCCAATGGCCTCGAAGTCACTGGCAAACAAAGACTGTTCGGTATTAGCACCAAGGGGGAGAAGTGCTACAGCGAGGTGCAATTCAAAACCGGGGATTTTCTGCTATTCGGCCCAGAAACCCGCGGATTACCTGACTCTCTAAGAAATGAGCTAGGGCCGGAACAACTTATACGAATCCCTATGCTGCCTGCTAGCCGCAGCTTGAATCTCTCCAATGCCACCGCCGTAATCGTCTACGAAGCCTGGCGTCAGCTAGGCTTCGTAGACGGAGCGTAAGGCTTTCTAGTTGGTGACTTCGGCGCTAGCCGACTCATCACCAGCCGCTGCGCTTCCATTACTTGCCTGTTCTGCCGCTGCCTGCTTTTGCTGGGCATACAGTGCATCGAAGTTAATCGGAGACAGCATTAAGGCTGGAAAACTACCCTTGACGACCAGAGCGTCTACTGCTTCACGGGCATAGGCAAACAAGATATTCGGGCAAACTGTCGCCAGCAATTGTTCCAGCTGCACCTCTTCGAAAGCCTTACAGGTGAAAATACCCGCCTGGTGAACCTCCACCAGAAAGGCTGCCTGCTCTTCCAATTGCGCTTCAACGGTTAATACCAGAACAACTTCGTAGACATCGTCCTGCACTTTCAAGTTACGGGTCTTGATATCGAAGTTAATCGTTGGAGTCCACTTGCTTTGAAATACCAGCGGGCTGCGAGGCGATTCGAAAGAGGAATCTTTGAGGTAAATGCGCTGCAAGGCAAATTGAGGGCCTTCTGCTGCTTGTGTTTCTGGCGCCACCGGGGCTTCTTCCTGTTTGCTGTCTTCGTTTTCTGCCATGGTAAATCCTGTGGTTTTCCTATTTATGTTGGTTTTATGTTGGTTTTTAAGTTCTGTTGCCGATTCTGTTTTCTTGTTTTGGGCCTCTCTATCCAAGGCCCGGTTATTCCCCGCCCGGTTATTTTCAGGCCGTCTGTTTTCGAGCCAGACTACTTCTGGATCAGAGGCATGGACTGCGCCTTCCACTCCGTTAAACCGCCGGACAGCTTGAATACTTCGGCGTGCCCCGCGGCCTGTAATTTCTTCGCCGCGTCAGCGGAATGTTGTCCCTGTTTGCACACGACTACCACCGGTTTTTCCTTGTGTTTTTGTAATTCGGTGATCCGCTGATCAAGCTTGGCCAAAGGAATATTGATGGAATCCACAATATGTCCGGTATCAAATTCTTTCTTATCTCGAATATCGAGTACGATCGCATTGCTGCGATTAATAAGCTTGACGGCCTGTTGGGGCCCAACTGCCTTACTGCCCGTGCGCTGATGATAAAAAATTACCGCGCCCACTGTAATCAACCACATACTGGAAAGAACCAGATGATTACCTATAAATTCAACAAATTGTTCCATAGTTAACTCTTTTTAACTGCGCTTCTATCGTATTCTCGTGGTTAACGAGTGCTCGGTCTGACTACGAAATCTACCACCTGTTTAAGCGTGGTGAGCCCTTGGCTTAATTAATCCAGGCACGATCCACGGACTCATAAAAATCCCCAAGCGGCGCTAAATAAACCGGTCGACAAAAAGGGCTGCAAGTATACACGTCTACTGGGGCTTTAAGAAGTTCCGCAAGAGGACCCTCGATAAAATACCAAGGGCTGAAGAGAGATATTGTGCAGTAATATCCAGTCTCGCTATAAAACCCCCTTTCAAGGATAATACAGTGCTTGAATCAACCCGCCTTGAATCAGGATTTCGTTCCGCAATGACCAGCACGAGCAACAAAAAAACCGCCCTGCTCCTCATTCTCGATGGCTGGGGTTATCGGGAAGACAGCGACAGCAATGCCATTCACAGCGCCAATACTCCGGTCTGGGATGCGCTTTGGGCAAATCGCCCGCATACCTTAATAGACAGCTCGGGGAAGTCTGTGGGTCTGCCTGCCGGACAGATGGGTAATTCCGAAGTGGGGCATATGAATCTTGGTGCCGGGCGCGTGGTTTATCAGAGTCTGACACGCATCGACAAAGACATTGAAGAAGGCAGGTTTTTCTCCAATCCCGTGCTGACCTGCGCCATCGACAAGGCTATCGAGACGCGAAAAGCGCTTCACATATTCGGATTGATGTCACCCGGCGGCATCCATAGCCACGAAGACCATATAGTCGCCGTGATTGAGCTGGCGATTCGAAAGGGTGCCGATCGAATCTACATGCATGCCTTTCTGGATGGGCGCGACACACCACCACGCAGCGCTCTTGCCTCTCTTCTCAGGGCCGAAAAGACCTTAATCGGCTCCGGCAAGGGTCGAATCGCTTCCATCTGCGGCCGTTTCTTCGCCATGGATCGAGACAATCGCTGGGATCGCGTACAGCCTGTCTACGACATGCTCACACGGGGAAAAGCAGACTACCGCTTTGACAACGTCAGCGAGGCACTGGAAGCAGCCTATGGGCGAGACGAAGATGATGAATTTGTGCAACCGAGCCTGATTGCCCCGTCAGAGGCTGGACAATCCCTAGCAGGACGGGCAAGCGCAACGGACAGCGAAGATTCTGCTACGGTCAATGAGGGTGACGTGGTGCTGTTCATGAATTTTCGCGCCGATCGTGCACGCGAGCTTACCCGCGCCTTTGTCGATGATGAATTTGATGGCTTCAAGCGTGCCGCCAGACCCAGGCTGGGCGAATTCGTCATGCTCACCGAATATGCCGCCGACATTCAAGCTTCTTGCGCCTATCCTCCGCAGAAACTGGACAATGTATTAGGCCAATATCTGGCCGATCAGAACAAGACCCAATTACGCATCGCCGAGACTGAAAAATATGCGCACGTGACGTTCTTTTTTAACGGCGGCCATGAACAAGCTTTTCCTAACGAAGACCGCATACTTATCCCTTCACCCGATGTAAAAACCTATGACTTGAAACCGGAAATGTCAGCCTTCGAACTCACCGATAGATTAGAGGCCGCTATCCGCGCGCATAAATATGACGCGATTATTTGCAACTATGCCAATGGCGACATGGTGGGACACACAGGCAACTTCGAGGCGGCGGTGAAGGCGGTGGAAACGCTCGACCTCTGTTTGGGCCGTATCGTCGCCGCTATCGAGGAAACAGATAGCGAGATGCTTATCACTGCCGATCACGGCAATGTGGAACAGATGCGGGACCTGGAAACCGGGCAAGCCCTAACCTCTCACACCAATGGCCCGGTACCTCTGGTGTACGTCGGCAGCAGCGGTAGGCGATTCATTTCCGAGGGTAGTCTGTCTGATATCGCACCTACACTGCTTACCTTACTGCATATCCCCGTTCCTGAAGAAATGACCGGCAAGGTATTATTGGCCAAGGCGTCAGTGGACAATACCGACGAAACGCTGCAGGCCTCTAATTAGCCTTCGCTCAATTCCGTCAGTCAGGCAGCAGGTGCCTCAGATGAAACGCTATTCAAGATTTCTCTTAATCGCCCGCACTGTACTCTCTCGCACTGTACTCTCTCGCTGCTTTTATTTATCCATTGCCCTGCTGGGCACTGAGTTCCTGAGCCTGGCGCTTTTGGCAACAAGCGATTCCGGTCGTCTTTTTTCGATCACTTCTTTCGCCGCCGAGAATCGCGATCAAGCCCATCAAGAACTCATCGCCGTCAATACTGCCATTGAGGAAATTCAATCCTGGTTGCTCGATGCCCATGACAAACAGTCGAAGGAAGAGAAAAATCTGCAAGATGTAGAGAAAGAAATTGCAGCGCTGGGTCAGTCAGTCAATACAACACAGCAAGCCCTCGAGCAAAGCGAATCGCAACTCAAGCTGCTACACAATCGAATTGCACAATTGGAATCCGACAAGAGTGCGCAGAACGAAGTATTGGCCCAGGTCATTCGCACCGCCTATATGGCGGGAGAGCAAAGCCCAATCAAACTGCTACTGAGCCAGGAAGACATTTCCAGGAGTGCGCGCATGCTGCATTACTACCGTTTGTTTTCAGAATCTCAAATCGAAAAGATCGAAGCATTTCAGAATACTCTGGATGAAATCTCGGAAGTGAATAAGGCCTTGCAAAACAAAGCCGGGGAATTAAGCGGACAGCAAGGCGAACTGAAGCAACAAATGCTCGACTTCAACCAAGCCAAAACCAACAGAGAGCAGGCCCTGTTAAGCCTTAGAGCCAGCATCAGTTCCCGCGGCTCTGAACTGGAACAACTGGAAATCGATCAGGTGGAGTTGCAGCAACTGATCGATCAGATCAATCGCGCCATTGAGCGTATTCCGGCCACGGCCGAGTACACACCCTTTGTTGAGCAGCGCGGCAAGCTTCTTCTGCCCGCCGACGGCCCCATTATCAGTGGCTTCGGTTCTCGTTACGGTGATAGCGATCTACGCCGACAGGGAATTACCATCGGTGTCGGCGAAGGCACTGTCGTACAGGCAGTACATGCTGGTCGCGTGGTTTTTGCTGACTGGTTACGGGGTTCGGGTTTGCTGGTCATTGTCGATCACGGCGACGGCTATATGAGCCTCTATGGCGCCAATCAGACCTTGTCCAGGCAGGCCGGCGACTGGGTTAATGGCGGCGATATCCTGGGTACCGCAGGCCCCAGCGATGAGCAACGCCCTGCCGGCATTTATTTTGAGATTCGACTCCGCGGAAAGGCGCAAAACCCCTCCTCCTGGCTCAAATCAATCAACTAGTCATTTATCGGCAGGAATCAGCCCACTACAACTTCAACTAACGACTAACTTCAACTAACGACTAACTTCAACTAACGACTAACTTCAACTAACGACTAACTACAGCTAACGACTAACTACAGCTAACGACTAACGACTAACTACAGCCACCACTAATACATCGAATGTAAGCTTTTTCCCTGATTACTGACCACATAGATAAGCCCTGGCGAAGGCTTGCAATCACAGCCAAACGCCTTATTGCCTATTTCTCAATAAACTGAAACTATAGACCCACTAACGACAGATCTATTAGCCATTACCTATTGATTATTGACTACTAACTACTAGCCACTAACTACTACCCACTAACTACAGCACCACTAGCACTCGAACTAATGGTAAAACCGAAGAGTAGATTACCCAGGATTACTTTATGAATTTATTACCGGCAATTTTTCCCAGCAAGCATTCTCTCCGTCAATTGGGAGGTGGCTTACTCTCTCTGTCGCTGCCCTTGGGCCTGATTGCAGCTCTGGCTATTCCCGGGCTTGTCAGTGCCCAACAGCCACCGCAAGAGACGCTGCCTCTGCCGCTGGATCAAGTGCGAATGTTTACCGAGGCGCTGGACCGAATTCGAATGTCTTATGTGGAAGAAGTCGATGACCAAACACTGCTGGAGAACGCCATTCGCGGCATGCTGGCGGGACTGGATCCACATTCTGCCTATATGGCAGGTGACGACTACGACTTGTTACAGGAGACCACCACCGGTGAGTTCGGCGGACTCGGCGTCGAAGTGGGTCGGGAAGATGGCTACATCAGAGTGATTAGTCCAATCGACGGTTCTCCGGCCGATCGCGCCGGCATACTGGCGGGTGATCTCATTATTCAAATCAACAACAAGCCACTGCGTGAAATGCTTCCCGAAGAAGCCGCACAAATGATGCGTGGCGAACCGGGCAGCGAAGTGACTATTACTATAGCAAGAGAGGGGCAAGATCCTTTTGACTTGACTATCGTGCGCGAAGTAATCGCCCTCAACAGCGTTCGCAGTCGCGCGCTTATACCGGGCTATGTGTATATTCGAATTTCGCAGTTTCGAGTTAACACCGACACCGAGTTGGAAAATGAATTTGTAAAAATCTTTCATGAGAACAGTGAACTCAAGGGCATCGTTCTAGACCTGCGCAATAATCCTGGCGGCGTACTGCAAGCATCTGTTGGCGTGGTCGATGCCTTCATCAGTGAAGGCCGCATCGTTTACACCAAAGGTCGGCTCGAGCAAACCGGCATGGATTTTTCCGCTACCACGAATACCCCGGCGGGCGACGTGCCATTAGTAGTACTCATCAACAACGGCTCGGCATCAGCATCAGAAATTGTTGCCGGCGCATTACAGGACCATGGCCGCGCCATCATTATGGGCACCCGCAGTTTCGGTAAGGGCTCGGTACAAACGGTGTTACCCCTGGATGATAGACGGGCAATCAAACTCACAACTTCGCTTTACTTCACCCCAAGCGGTCGCTCTATTCAGGCACAGGGAATCGAGCCGGACATTCTGGTAGACGAAGCCTTCGTCACGCGACGTTCACGCAACGTAATGCAATACAATGAGTCCGATCTGCAGGGACACCTGGAAAACGGCAACGATGAGCAAACCCAGGCCGAAGAGTTTGCCGAAGCACTAATCTCCGCCGAAGAAGTTTTGGTAAATGATTATCCGCTGAATGAGGCCCTCAATGTCTTGCAAGGCATTAATGCATTTAAACCCACTGCACCAGCCAGCACTTCCGGCTCATTCGCACAGCGAGACTTAAACTAAAAAATTATTTGGCAAAGAATACAAATAGAGTAGAACAGGGAGGGCTAGGCTGCCACATCTATAAACTCAACAGTAGAGGATGGAGGTGGCACTGGCTCTCCGTCAATCCGAAGCCCTTCGATATGAAATTCAACGGCCTCCTGAATTAGCTTAATAACTTCCTCTCGAGTATCACCAACAGCCACGCAACCTGGCAAATCTGGCACATAAGCTCCGAAGCTTGTCGGGCCCTGTTCGATCACCACTGCATACTTCATAGCTCAAGCCTCACTTATTCAGTCCGGATTTCCTTAGAATTTCGTGCAGCGTTCCAATTGGCATGTCACCACTTGGCTTGCCAGCGACTGTAATAGTACCACGCCTGCGCGGATGCCTAAACTGGCGATGACTGCCTCTAATTCGTGAAATATACCAACCTTCTTTTTCCAGTCGCCGTATCAAATCCCTAACCTTCATAAATCTTCCACAAGCCAGTTCCGTTTGGCAAATTTGATTTATCATATGAGTAAGACTAGTAGAAGATTCTACTAATCGATAAATCTTTGCGGAAAGAAATTGTGCTCAACTGAGGGCATTCCCACAAATAGAACTCCTAACCCGACGCTACCCGAATGTTCTCAGGTGGTGCAAGGCGAGGAAGGGGAATATTTTCAGAAACGAGTTTACGTTTTGTAAATGAGTTTGTGGAAATGTTTCCCTGACGAAGCATTGCGCCGCCTGAGGACATTCCCCAAATAAGAACACCAACCTAAAGGCGAACTTCGATACCTTGCTGGGCCATAAATTGTTTGGCCTCGCCAATAGTAAACTCCTGAAAGTGAAAGATACTTGCCGCTAGCACGGCATCCGCCTCACCCTCAATAATGCCGTCTACCAGGTGCTGAAGATTCCCCACACCGCCGGAGGCAATAATCGGTACTTGTACCGCTCGGCTCACCGCTCTATTCAGCGCCAGGTCGAATCCTGTTTTCGTGCCGTCTCTATCCATGCTGGTTAAGAGTATTTCGCCGGCACCGTATTCCACCATGCGCTTAATCCACTCCAGAGCATCTATACCTGTTGCATTGCGCCCGCCATGGGTAAAGATCTCCCATTTAAGCGGCTCGCCCTCGCCAGATACCTGTTTCGCATCCACGGCCACCACGATGCATTGGGAACCAAAGCGTTGCGCCGCTTCACGTACAAAATCAGGATTAGTAACAGCGGCGGTATTAATCGCCACCTTGTCAGCGCCGGCATTTAGCATGGTACGAATGTCTTCCAGGGTGCGTATTCCACCGCCTACTGTTAGGGGAATGAATACCTGACTGGCTATCGCTTCAACGGTGTGAACGGTGGTTTCTCTTCCTTCATGACTGGCGGTTATATCGAGAAAGGTGATTTCATCAGCACCGGCGTCGCAATAGCGTTTGGAGATTTCTACCGGATCGCCAGCATCGCGAATGTCGAGAAACTTCACGCCTTTTACCACGCGACCGTTTTCGCAATCGAGACAGGGAATTATTCGTTTGGCCAGGCCCACTACGTGCCCTCAGCATCGCAATACTTCTGCGCTTCGGCAAGATCCAGTTTGCCGTCATAAATTGCACGGCCGGTTATCACGCCCATAATACCTGCGCCGGTCGCCGTGTTCGCCGCCGCTTTTAAATCGACTATGTCGACGAGCTTCGACACGCCGCCGGAAGCGATTATCGGAATCGAAGACTGTTCGGCCAACTCTACGGTGGACTCCAGGTTCACGCCTTGCATCATGCCGTCACGAGAGATATCGGTATACACGATTGCCTGCACGCCGTAGTCGGCAAATTTCTGCGCCAACTCGACTGCAGTTAATTCCGACACATCGGCCCAACCTTCGGTTGCCACCTTGCCATCTACCGCATCAAGACCGACGATTACCTTGCCCGGATAAGCTTCACAGGCCTGCCTGACAAACTCCGGTTGTTTCACAGCGGCCGTGCCGATGATCACGTAACTCACACCGGCATCTATATAAAATTTAACGCTCTCCATATCGCGAATGCCACCACCAATCTGTATCGGTAACTGGGGATACGCTTTGGCTATCGCCGCAACGATCTCGCCATTCACCGGTGTACCGGCGAAAGCGCCATTCAAATCGACAATGTGCAGACGCTTCGCTCCCTTGGCTAACCACTGCCCCGCCATCTGCACCGGATTATCGGAGAACACCGTCGAGTCTTCCATACGTCCCTGACGCAAACGCACACACTGGCCATCTTTTAAATCGATTGCGGGAATTACTAACATCTATCACATCTCATTGACACACTCGCAATTGGGGCCGGGCCCTTGTTTGCTGAAAAAAAAACCAAGACTCATCGCAATCTCGCAACAAGAAATATTTTGACTCTTCTCATTCAACAGAGCCATCCCACTGCAAAAAATTCCTTAACAGCGTCAAACCTGCCTGCTGACTCTTCTCTGGATGAAACTGGGTGGCGAAAATATTATCTGCGGCAAGCGTCGCCACGATATCGGCTCCATAATGAGTAACACCCGTTACCATTTCCTGATTTTCGGTTTGCACATAGTAGCTATGCACAAAATAGAATCGACTGTTATCGGGCACGTCTTTCCATAAGGGATGCGGTCGGGTTTGTTTAACCTGATTCCAACCCATGTGAGGAACTTTCAGGCGTTCGCCATTTTCGCCGGTCAAATTGTCGCCGAAGTAACGCACCTCGCCCTCTAAAAAACCAAGACAATCCACTCCGCCATTTTCCTCGCTACGCTTCATCAAGGCCTGCATGCCAACGCAAATCGCCAACACCGGTTTTGACTTCATAGCGTCCTCGACGATTTCATTTACGTTAAGCCTGAGAATTTCCGCCATGCAATCGCGGATGGCTCCGACACCGGGAAAAATCACCCGATCTGCACTGGCTATTATGTCGGCGTCAGGCGTAACGACCACTTCAACCGGCTCGCCCAATTCGCGGCCGACATGCTCCACCGCTTTGGCAACAGAATGAAGATTACCCATACCGTAATCGATGACTGCGATTTTATTCATTTGAGGAGTGTTTGAGACAAGGTGTTTTTTAAAACTCTCAGCGAAACTCAGGAAAACCTAAAGGGATCCCTTGGTAGAAGGAATTACGCCCGCTTGACGAGGATCAGCCTCAACCGCCAGACGCACTGCACGCCCGAACGCTTTAAAAATAGTTTCGATCTGATGGTGTGCATTCTTGCCACGAATATTATCGATGTGCAGCGTCACCAGGGCGTGATTCACAAAGCCCTGAAAGAACTCATGGAATAGATCCACATCAAAAGCACCGACCGTGCCCTTAACGAAGTCCACGTGATAATCCAGACCAGGCCGACCGGAGAAATCGATCACCACCCGCGAAAGTGCTTCGTCCAGCGGCACATAGGCATGGCCATAACGGCGAATACCGGTTCTATCCAGCGCCTTGTCGAAGGCCTGGCCCAGCGTAATGCCGATGTCTTCCACTGTGTGGTGCGCATCAATCTGCAAATCACCAACGGCCTTGATAGTCATATCAATCAAGCCATGGCGGGCGATCTGATCCAGCATGTGATCGAGAAAAGGCAAGCCGGTATCCACCTCAAGCTTGCCGCTGCCATCAAGATTGACGGTGACAGATATCTGGGTTTCTTTGGTATTGCGCGCTACAGTTGCTGTTCTCATGGTTTTCGTCACAGTGTACTTCGCTGGTTCTTCGGGGCTAAATCCAATCGCGGGAGGTTCCCGGGAAAGTGCGCATTATAATGCCCGCTCACATGCATTGAAAGCGGCAAAGCCATGGAAAGTCGCGGCATCAGACTCCTGCTTGATTCAGCTACAGGCTCAGCCCCCTATTTGATTCCGCTGAGCCCGGCAAGGGCTGGGGGTCAGCCCCGTGATGCGCCGGGTTCGCCCCGCAAAAACACGCCACAAACGCCCTCCAGCTATCGTGCATGTACCATCCCAATCCGGTAAGCTTAGGGGTTCTTGCATGGCAGGGAGTCGAATCCCTTTTGATTCAGCGAAACAGAGGATTCAGCAAAGCAGAAATTCGCCAAGCCAGCCAAGCCAAGCCAATAGCGCCGATAGGTTTACGGCAAAGCAGCAAGCAATAAGAGCACTGATCCTGTTTATCAGGCTCTAATCGATAACAGAGCAGCGTAGACCTGCAAGATAAACGAACAAACCATGCTGAAAAGAGTATTCAAATTTCTTCTCCTATTCATCGTACTGCTGGCGATATCCGCGGTGCTGTTGTTGAATTCGGTTAATACACAGCGCAATAAGCTTGCTATACAGCAAACCATTCTGCGCAACACCGGCTATGAACTAACCATCGCCGGCGATATGGCGCTTAACTTCTTCCCCTCCCTGGGCCTGATACTCAACGATGTACGCCTGAAGAACCCGGCTTCTCCCCAGGAACTGGCGTCCACTTCCGCCGCCGTGCTGCAAGTCAATGTACGCGCACTATTCAGCGGCAAACTACTCATCGAGGAATTATCCACCGACGACTTTCACATCAATTACTATATCGATGCACAAGGCCACAGTATTTGGGATGTAAAACAGCCTGGCGCTGACGATGATGATGATGATGATGATCAGGGAATTGTCGCCAGAAACACAGCACAAGCGGCTCGCGCCGGAAGCGATGCGGACGACGATATCGTCAGTGTTTCCTTCCAACGCCTGAGAATTTCCAATGCCAGCATCGATATTCAGGATCAATCTCAGGGCATTCGTTACAGCATTAACAATCTCGACCTTGAAAGCGAAGACACCAATTTGGAAGGAAGACCCTTCAGCCTTGATATCCATTTTGATTTTCTAAACAACGGCATGTCAAAACCCACAAGCATGGGAATACGCAGCAATATCATTGCCGACATAAACAGTGGCAACATCAGCATCAACGACTTCAATTTCAATCTCACGCCGATGTTGCTGCAAGGCCGAATAGCTATCACCAATATTAACGATGCCATGGCGTTTGAAGGTAGTCTGGAGTCCAGTACTTTCGATGTCATGGGCCTGATGCAAACCCTAGGGGTAGCTGAAACCGAACCGCAATTCAGCGTACCGGAACCTGACCGTGAAGCCCAACAACTCGCCTTCAACTTTGCTTTCAGCGGCGATGGAACCCAAGTCAATATTCCCAATTTAACGGCGACCCTGGGCAATACCGAACTAGAAGCCAATGCCAACGTACGCTTCGCTACCGAGTTCACACCAAATAATATTAGTTATAATATTATCAGTAGCAGTATCGACCTCACCCCGTTCATGACTCGAGACGAAGAAGTCGCTGCGACCGAAACTACAAGCACCCGTAACGCAGAAGAAATAGAGCCCGGCGACATCAGCACAGTGCCTCCCCCGCCGCCAACAGACACCGCGCTACCAATCGACTTACTTCGCTCTTTCGACGTACTTGGCTCCATCTCCATCGAGTCACTTATCACTAACGATATGCTGTTTAGCAACATCAATATCTTCACTAATGTGGAGAACAGCGTGCTGGATATCGAAGTCCAACCCATCTCTGTCCATGAGGGGACTATTCAAGGCAATGTTCGCCTCGATACCAATAATGAGGATGCCGCTTTATCTACCCGGTTTTCGCTGGAGCAGATTAACATAATAGATCTGGCGCCCTTTGTTTCCAGGTTCAACTCCGTCACCGGCAAACTGAACGTGGAAGCAGACTATACCGCCAGCGGATCAACCACCAACGAGCTAATAGAATCGCTCAGTGGCTCCACCACCTTTGCCATCACCGAGAACAGCGTCGACATTGGTGTCCTCAAGCAAGTGTTCACAGCCATCTCCGCGCTTAGCCCAAATGGCGGCAGCGTCGAACAGTGGCCTGACGTAATTCGGTTCAGCGAACTCGGCGGTTACGTTCTGTTCGACAACGGCCTTACAGAGAACCAACAAGTAAAACTGCGCATGGATAACTTCGACATCAGTGGCAGCGGCGGGATCAATCTGGCTGAGCAATCCTTCGACTACGATTTATTGTTTACCGTGTTAGGCGAGCCATTCCTGCAAACCATTCAGGTCGATGACTTATATCACGATGTGTCCTGGCCGGTTCGCTGCAGTGCCAACTTCGATGCAGATGTCGGCCAGTATTGTCGCCCCGACTTCGCCCAGGTAAGAGAAATCTTCACTCAACTCGGCACCAACGCCGTCAGAAGTAAATTGAACGAAAGCATTATCAATCAGGTGCCTGAAGAACTTCAGGATAGTGCCCGCGGTCTACTGCGTGGTTTGTTAAATTAAACTCTGCATGGCATTTGCTTAAAGCAGCCACTCTATTTGTTAGCAAACCGTTTAGTTATCTTCGAGTCTACTTCATTCGTATCTACTTCATTCATGCCTACTTTATTCATGCCTACTTTATTTAACAACAGGGTTCTAAAGTGGTTCGACCAACACGGCCGCCACGATCTGCCGTGGCAAATCGAACCAAGCCCCTTCCGGGTCTGGGTGTCCGAAATCATGCTGCAACAAACCCAGGTTAATACCGTCATCCCCTACTACCAGCGTTTCATGCAACGCTTTCCAACGGTTGAAGCTTTAGCCGAGGCTGAAACCGACCAGGTGCTACACCTGTGGACCGGTCTCGGCTACTATGCCCGCGCCCGTAATTTACATAAAACCGCTCAGCTCATCGCAAGCCAATACAAGGGTGAATTTCCGCACAGCGTCGAACAGCTGAAGCAACTGCCCGGCATCGGCCAATCCACTGCCGGCGCCATCGCCGCCCTGTCCATGCACATCAAAGCCCCGATACTGGACGGCAACGTCAAGCGCGTGCTCACCCGCTTTCACGCCATCGAAGGCTGGCCCGAACAAAGCAAGGTCAAGAGCCAGTTGTGGATTCTTGCCGAAGCGTTGCTGCCCAAGCATCAGATCGCCAAATACACCCAGGCCATGATGGACCTCGGCGCCACGGTCTGCACAAGATCGAAGCCACGGTGCAGCGACTGCCCGTTGCACCGTGATTGCGAAGCATTCAAGCAAGACCTGATAGCCTCCATCCCCGGCAAGAAAGCCAGCAAGACGCTGCCGGTAAAATCCGTCACCCTGTTCATTCTGCAAAACGAGGCTGGTGAAATACTGTTGGAGAAACGCCCTCCGAGCGGAATATGGGGATCGCTTTGGTCGCTTCCGGAAGGACTGCCCACCGGCTCAAACGAAACCGAAGCAGCGGGCTCAAGCCATCTGCCCGTTCGCGTTAAGGGCGAAAAACCTGTAGAGCTCGACAAAATCCGCCACACCTTCTCGCATTTCCATCTGGATATCACGCCGATGCACCTGGGTTTTGCCAGCAATTCCAACGCCGTAATGGATTCCCAAAGCTGGCTGTGGTATCCATTAGATCATTCGCTGGAAGTCGGACTGGCTGCCCCGGTGAAGAAGCTATTAAGCCAATTAGCCAACGGCTCCGTGACTAAAGCCGGATAAAGACTCCAAGGGGATAAACAATTGCAAACACTCAGAAACAACAGAGAATCAAACGAGGAAACTTGATGTCACGCATGGTCCACTGCAAGAAATACCACAAGGAACTGCCCGGCCTGCCGGCGCCCCCCTATCCTGGCCCCAAAGGCCAGGAAATTTATGAATCCGTCTCCCAGCAGGCCTGGAAAGACTGGCAGGCCCAACAAACCATGCTTATCAACGAAAAACAGCTGAGCATGGCCAATCCCGACGACCGCAAATATCTGCAGGCTGAGATGGGTAAATTTCTGAATAATGAAGATTTTGAGCAGGCTGAGGGCTATGTGCCCGAAAGCGAGTAAATCAGGCCTCCAGCTTGACTAGAAAGCCGAGATTCTATTTAATACGCGGCTTGCAGAAAGTGACGTTCTCAGAATTTATCACAAATTTTGAGCGTCGCGAGCGAAGTGAAGACCAGGCAAAGACCAAATCGAAAGAGGAAGCTTACGTTAGTAAGTGACCGAGTGCGATATTGGGCTTTAACGAAGGATTCATGAGCGTAGCAACTCAAAATGCCCAGGTAGCTCAGTCGGTAGAGCAGAGGACTGAAAATCCTCGTGTCGGTGGTTCGATTCCGCCCCTGGGCACCACTATAAGGACCCCACTCATGTACGAAATCCACATTGAAGATAGTTTTGCTGCCGGTCATTTTTTACGTCGCTATCAGGGTAAATGCGAAAACTTGCATGGGCATAACTACAAAGTTAATGTGTCCTTTCAGGCTGATTCGCTGGATAAGGCTGATTTGGCTATAGATTTTACTGTCGCCAAAAAGTGGTTAAAACAAATTTTAGACGTGTTAGATCACAAGTGTCTAAATGATTTGCCAATGTTTACTGAAGATAATCCTTCGGCCGAAAAAATCGCTAAGTATATTTATACAGAGTATCAAAAGCTGTTGCCTGCCAGTGTTAAAATGACTAAAGTAAAAATCTGGGAGACTGACCGTAATGCGGTTAGTTATTGGGAATGAAAAGTATAGTTCTGTTGTCGGGCGGTCTTGATTCAACTGTCTCGTTACATATTGCCAAAGAAAAAATGGAAGTCGTTTTAGCTTTAACTTTTGATTACGGCCAAAAGTCTGCAACAAGAGAAATAACGGCTGCGACTTCAATTTCCAGGCATTATGAAATTCCACACAAAGTAGTTGAATTACCTTGGCTTCAAGAGATTACCAATACTGCTTTAGTAGCCGTAGACAAAGTCGTCCCCTTGCTTAATCAACAGGAGTTAGACTCTGCCAAAGCTAATTCTTCCGCAGAGGCAGTTTGGGTGCCTAATCGCAATGGCGTATTTATTAATATAGCCGCGGCTTTTGCCGAGTCCATTGATGCTGACATGATTATTACCGGATTTAATGCAGAAGAAGCCGTTACTTTTCCTGACAATAGTATGCCTTTTGTCGAAAGTATAAAGAAAAGTTTGAGTTATTCAACCTTAAATAAAGTTAAGGTAAACAGTTATGTCCAAGGCGTAAATAAAGCAGGTATCATCAAATTGGCAAAAGAAAAAGCTGTCCCGGTCCAGTTGTGTTGGAGTTGTTATCTGGGTGGCGAAGCGCCTTGTGGAGAGTGCGAGTCGTGTTTGCGGTTAGCGAGGGCGATGGATGAAAACTAAATTATTGCCAGAAACTATCGACTACACCGGCACCCAGCTCTCCTCTTTATGGGCCTATAAAACGGCTGGGTTGCAAGGTGATTCTATCGTCTCCTTTATCGGCAAAGCAGATGTTAGCGAACATTTGGTTGATTTGGAAGATGTTAAAGCC
>JABMOK010000099.1 GCA_013204155.1 Pseudohongiella sp.
CACCCGCTTAAGCACTTCCATTACATCCTGTTCGCTGTAATTAGCATCCTGCTCATCGGCAGTCACACGTGATCCATACCAGCCGCGGCGAGTATAGCCAAGCGGTGTCAGCACAATGTATCCATTAGCTTCGGCCTGATCGAGCAGGCCATGGTAGCCCATTAGCCAGTCGTGACTCCTGCCCAGACCATGCAATGAAATGATAAGCGGCGACTCGGCGGCCTGATCATAGCTCGAGGGTACAAACAGGGCGTAGGGTATGGCTTCCCCCGTGGCAGGGAACTGATAACTTCGGTGTTGTATGCGAGGATCATCAATGTGGCTTTCATCATCACTGGGCTGGCGCTCAGCGAAGGCAATGCAGAAAAAAGAACTTACGATTAAAATCAGGGGTGCTAGCGTTAATCTGGCTACTATTCTCATTGTTTTATTCCTCTGGCTCTATTTGGCTAGGGAAACAGAGAATAAACCAAATAGGCACTGCTTATCAAAGCGCATAGCCGCCAATGGCCTGCAGTAGTGATTGCAGGGGCGCACCGGGGAGCTGCGAAATTGGGGCTAGCGCCATCTATTCAGGACACTACACTAATTGCTGAATTCGCCAAACAAACCGCTTTCTGCCAGTTCGCGAATCGTGGCAATGGCATCCATATCCGTGTGCAAGTAAGCAGATTTCAAGTGCTCGCCTACGTCTACTTCACTGTCTTCGTCTTCCAACTCGCGTTTGTAGGTAAAGCGCACGAACAGAAAGCCGGGTTCTGGCTCTTCAATTTGAGTCAGACTTTCAGCATAAATCTGCTCCAGGTCTTCTAAAGTTTTCGTGTGTATTTGTCCGTCGGGATGCACCATCACCTGCTCAAGGAATCTGGAGTCACCAACCTCGATAGTGCGCTCAAATTCATCGCCTGCCAAATCTTCGGTATGAACGCTGAGGCCGCGAACGAATTTGTCGGGGCGTCGAGCGCGAAGAATCAAACCTTCCCAGAGTTGATACCTGCTTAGCACGCTGATATCACTGTCGGTCAGATCATTGACTTGTATTATGTGTTCAAACTCAAGCAAGTATGCTCTCCCTGTGTAAAAGAATAGGTCACTCGACTAATTGCAACTTCCAGGATTCGACTTCATTAAGCAATTGGTGGTCGGTCCAGTCAAACTTTAAAGGTGTAATAGTAATGTAGCCATGCTGGAAGGCATAGGTGTCGGTGTTGCTATTTTCTGCTTGAACGATGATGCGTTCGCGTTCGTAAACCGTTTGATTAGTGTTCTGTTCGACCGGCTGGTAACTTGCAGTTTTCAAATAGGAGTCACCCATCGGCCTTACAGCAACTCCCTTTAACTCGCCTGCCGGCACATTAATCGAGATCATCGTATCCACTGGCGCTCCTTCACGCTGATACTTCGCTACTAAATTAGCGGCAAATTTGGCCGTTGTGCGCGTGTTAACGCCATCGCTATCCTGGGACACGGCGATTGCCGGAATTCCATGATACAGTCCCTCCATGGCAGCACCGACAGTGCCCGACAAATGTGACACGTCTCCCACATTAGCGCCTCGGTTTATGCCGGATACTACCAGATCAAAGGCGGACTCTTTGCCCAGTTCGACAATACCAAATCGAACGGCATCGGCTGGCCGGCCATGAACGGCATAACCAAAAAAGCTTCCGTTTCTGAAATATCGATCGACAGTAATGGAACCGATAGAAGATTGACTGCTGCCAGATTGATTTACATTGGGTGCCGACACAACGACTTCTACATCGGGTAAACTGACAAGTGCTTGATGAAGTTCGTGCAGTAGCGGCGATTCTATGCCATCGTCATTAGACAACAGAATTCGATAGTTCTGAGCGGACAATGCGGTACTGAAAAAGCAGGTAAAAAATACTGAACCAATAGCCCAGAGTTTGGCTGTTCGTCGATAGTCTCTTTTCATATTTGTCTCGCTATTTCTCTTGCTATTTCTTTGCAGAGCACCGTTGTGGATAAGAGTGGCAGGATCTACCGATGCGAACACAATATAGTACAGATCGGCTTGCCAATTAACTAGTTATTACCGCGTTAAACAAAGGCCTGTTCCACAGACTAAGCGAGGAAGCGCAATGCGTAAATCGGGGGAATCATCTCTCCCGCTGCCTGGCTTCTGTTTAACATTCGCCATGACAGCAAAGTGCCTACAGCCAACAAAGTGCCTACAGCCAACAAAGCGCCTACAGCCAAGAAAGTGCCTACAGCCAAGAAAGTGCCTACAGCCAA
>JABMOK010000100.1 GCA_013204155.1 Pseudohongiella sp.
GCTATATTCTTTTGTAAAAATATTTCATATTAGCTGTGTAGTCGTTTCATTGTCGGGTTTCACCCTGCGGGGAATTTTGAAATTGCGCGGCTCTGAGATATTGCAGAACAGGTGGCTAAAAATTTTGCCGCATATCGTCGATACATTTTTATTAGTGAGTGCGATAATTCTTGTGGTGATGTCTGGAATGTATCCCTGGCTCATTCCTTGGGTAGGGGTAAAGTTAGCCGCACTTGTCGCTTATATTATCGTTGGGGCTATTTTCATGCATTCCAAGGAGCAGGGCTTGGCGCAGTACAGCTGGTTTGGACTATCGCTGTTGATTGCCGGCTATATTGTGATGGTCGCATTGACGAAGTCAGCAACGGCAGGTTTCTAACTGCCGGTTTTAAATATGCGCTTCTATACATTCGATTCTAAACCTTCTATTTTAAACCTTGTATTTTAAACCTTGTATTTTAAACTACAGCACAGGAGGCTAGTTAACGGCTCGTTCTTTCCCTTCCCAGAACGGCGCTCTTAATTCTCTTTTTAGCACTTTGCCGGGACCGGATTTAGGTAGCGGCTCCTGTTGTATATCAACACCCTTGGGCACTTTATAAGTGGCGATTCGTTCGCGGCAAAACTCGATGATTTGCTGGCCGTCGATATTATTTCCTTCACGTGCAACAATCACGGCCCAAACCGATTCACCCCATTTATCATCCGGTACACCGAACACCGCCGCTTCCAAAACGGCAGGGTGCTGATAGAGAATTTCTTCTACCTCAGTGCAATAGACGTTTTCGCCGCCGCTGACGATCATGTCCTTGCTGCGATCGACAAGAAACACATAGCCGTCGGCATCCATATAAGCTAAATCGCCGGTCCAATAGGCGCCCTCTTTTAATACCGCCTGCGTTTGTTCTTGCTTGTTCCAATAGCCCAGCATGACATTCGGACCACGCACCACCACCTCGCCAATCTCGCCTCGATCAACTTCATTGCCGTCGGGATCGAGAATTCTGATTTCGCAGCCCACAGCGGGCCTACCGCAGGAACGGGCGATTGGCGAATCGATAAGCTGCTGTTCATTGTTGAGAATAGTGCAAAGTGGAGAGAGTTCGGTTGCGCCATAGACTTCAACCAATTCGGCACTGGGGAAGGCGCTATGGGTGCGGCGCAATACTTCGGTGGCTATCGGTGAGCCGCCGTGCGCGATCATTCGTAATGTATCGGTCCTGCGTGGACGGGCATGTTGCTCTTCGGCTATTGCAGCAAGCATGGTGGGCACGCCGAGGGTTTCTGTAATTCCATGGGAAGCAATAAGATCCAGTGCGACAGCCGGATCAAAAGCAGCGAGGGTGACCTGTGTGCCAAGCGTCCAGATATTTGCCAGAACTCCGTTGGAGCCAGCGGCATGAAACATCGGCGCCATAACCAGCACGACATCCGATTCTTTTTGCGGGACTCCAGCCAGGAAGTGATAGGTGTTAGCAATTAGATTGCGATGACTGAGCATCACGCCTTTCGATTTTCCGGTGGTGCCGCCAGTATAGAAAAGGCCGGCGAGATCGTTCTCACTGACGCCTGTGCCTAGATTCTGTTCGGCGGCGTTGGCGAGCAGTTCCTCATAGGCGTCGGGAATCATAACAACATGATCGACACAATCGGCAAGTGCTCCGGGATCTCGATCGACTAGCAGCACCCTGCTGGCGGAATCTTCCAATGCATATTTCAGCTCAGCTTCGGCATGGCGAGTATTAAGCGGAACCACTACAAAGCCAGCCGCTGGCACGGCGACGTAGGTTTCTATGTAGCGATGCCCGTTGCCGGCGAGAATCGCGACTCTGTCACCTTTGTTTAAGCCCAGCGCGGTTAAGCTGCCTGCCAACAAACGACAGCGTCGGTGCAGCTCTGCGTAACTAAGACTCATGCAGCCATCGATAACAGCTGTTTTAGCCGCCGCCATCTGCGCGGCGTATTTTATGGGCTCAGCAAGGGTGTGCATCGGTTCGATTCAGTCCTTTTTCCCGCTTAATCCGAATGGCGTATTAGTCGCGTAATCCAAAGGTATAAACCACATTACCCGAGGCGATGGTGACATATTGCTTGCCAGCCACCGAAAAGGTCATGGGAGCGGCATGCACTCTAGCCCCTAAGGAGATATGCCATAACTCTTCTCCGGTTGCCGCATTCAGAGCGAAGAAATAGCCATCGGCACTGCCAGTGAAAACCAGACCGCCTGCGGTCGTGCTTATGCCCGCTGAGGATCGTGGCATAATCGGGAATTCCCATTCGATCTCTGCGGTGGCCGGATTAATGGCGCGGATAGAGCTGTGGAAGGCATCCATCGGTTGATTGTAGCGGCCACCCCCCCCGGTGAAACGCTCACCTTTCTCGTAGTCTTCATCGCGTTTGAAAAATTCTTGCTCGCCATCGAACGCCGTGACGTAAAACAGCCCGGTTTGCTGGCTGTAGCCAGGGGAATACCAGTTCGTGCCGCCGACTATCGGGGGTGATACCAGAACTCCCTCATAGCTAGGCTCCATGCCAGGCACTCGAATGGGTCTGCCGTTGACATCCAGGCCCTGGGCCCAGGTTTGGCTGGCATAGGGCTGGCCTTGCAGAAATTTTCCAGTCTCTCGATCGATGGTGTAGTAGAAGGCGTTGCGGTTGGCCCACATCATCACCTTGCGATTACTCCCCTGATACTGAATGTCGGCCAGAATCGGCACCTGGATGGAGTCATAATCGTGCACATCATGGGGGGTAAACTGGAAATGCCATGCCAGTTCGCCGGTATCGCCATTCAATGCCAGGGCGGAGTCGGAGTACAGATTATCGCCCATGCGAACGTCGCCGTTCCAGTCCGGCCCAGGATTGCCTGTGCCCCAATAGATCAAGTTCAGATCGGGATCGTAGGAACCGGTAATCCAGGTGGCAGCACCACCAGTCTTCCAGGATTCACCGGCCCAGGAATCATTGCCCACTTCACCGGCAGCTGGAATCGCATAAGTACGCCATACCCGTTCGCCGGTTACGGCATCATAGGCATCGATAAAGCCGCGGATACCGAATTCACCACCAGCAATACCGGTTACCACTTTGTCTTTAACGATAAGCGGGGCGGCCGTCTTGCTGTACCCAGCCTTGTAGTCAGCCACTTCCTTATCCCATAACACGTTACCGGTGCGGGCATCGATGGCCACCAGATGCGCGTCCAGGGTGCTCATGAACAAGGTTTCGCCAAGAATCGCTACGCCGCGATTATTGCGCCCGCAGCAGATGCGAATATCTTCCGGGAGATCACGGTCGTAGCGCCAATAGACTTGGCCGGTTTGCGCGTCTACCGCAACCAGATTGCTGGGGGCCTCGGTGATAAACATGATACCGTCGACAACCATCGGCACGGTTTCTGCGCGATCGATAACCGGAATCTGATAAGACCATTTCATTTCCAGCTCGCTCACATTGGAAATATTTATCGCATCCAGTTTACTGTAACGCTGGCTGTCCAAGGTGCCAGAATACATTAGCCAGTTTTCCGGCTCGTCGGCGGCGTTTACCAGGCGTTCCCATGTTACCGGGCTGAAAGCAGGGGTGATGACAGTCTGGAAGGGTTCTTCCTGTGCAAGCGCAGGGATTGACGCACCTAGTGCTAAGAGCATAATCGTGAATCGTTTCATGCTTAGTTCTCCTTTCGCAGCGAGAATAGATAGGCCACCAGGTCATCTATTTCGCTGTCATTCAACGTCTGTGAGTAGCTTGGCATAGTCGATTCTTCGACTCGCTCCAAGGACTGAATCTGGCTCTTGGAGAACGCCCAGAGCTTGGCGTCAGCATCCATGATGCGCAGTCCAAAGCTGTCTTCGTTCATGCGTAAACCTTCTCTGTGTGTGCCGTCTGAGCTGGTGACTCGCATTGTCCACCAGCGCGGTGCCACCTCCTGGTGAGGAGTAAGCAGATCGCTTAGCAGTTGTTCCGGATCGCGACGCTCGCCAACTCTGGATAAGTCAGGACCTTGACGCCCACCCTGACCGTTAACCATATGACAGCTATCGCAATCTCCCTTGCCGGTAAACAGTGAATTGCCGGCGCTTGCAGAGCCAGGCAAATCAATATTGGCAGGATCGGTGCTAAGTGAGTCTATATAGGCGACTAATTGCCACACCTGAGCCTCAGGCAGGTTAGCACCCACCGCCAGCATGGCCGTACCAGGGATACCTTCGCGAATGATGTTGTAGATGCCAACATTGCTGCTGGCTCGAGCGAGTCTTCCGGTGAGATCAGGCGCACCGATTTCGTCATCTCCCTTGGCGTCGAAACCATGGCAGCGCGAGCACTGACGTTCGAAATAACGCTCGCCAGCGCCGATATCATAGGGGGTGTTATAGAGATTGCCCGCATCTTCCCCCTGTGCGGGAAGACTGACCAGAAGTAGACCGTAGGCCGCTATCGCCAGCAGCCCTTTCCACCAAAACTGTGAGTAGTTGCGCATGCTCACTCCTTTGTTTTTGTAGTATGGGTGAGAAGCGATAGTGTAACACCACGATCGCAGGGTGCAATTAGTGTGGAAGATAGTTATTTCATTAATATAGATCGTCAAGGTGTGAAATCTCACAGGGGAAAAGTTGTATAAGTACCGATTATCGTTGTTTGATTGACGCTTATTAGTCCGATTAAACAGGTAAAATCGTCTGACGGCAAATCTCGGTCCGACTGTCGAGGAAGTCTTTACAGATAAAAGTAGTGTTAAGAGCAGACAACTTTTATACTTCAGTCAAATTTGAAAGGTGTAAATTGATGCCAACTCCTCTAAGTGCATTATTTGGTCGTTCGCCCATTCGACCTATTCAGGAACATATGGAGATCGCGCAGAAATGTGTCATCTTGCTGGGTGAGTTTCTCGAAGCCAGTTTTGTAAAAGACTGGGAGCAGGCTTATAAAGTTCAGCAAGCAATTCGCGATTGCGAAAATCAGGCCGACGATCTTAAAAGTAATGTCCGGACCAATCTCCCTAAAAGTTTATTTCTTCCAGTCCCCCGAACAGATCTGTTAGAACTACTCTCCACGCAAGACAAGCTTGCAAATCGAGCAAAAGATGTAGCTGGCTTAATGCTGGGTCGGAAAATGGAAGTTCCCGAAAGTCTGGTAAAGGAAGTCCGTGAATATTTTCAAGAGAGTTTACTCGCATCGGCGCAGGCACTGAAAGTAATCAACGAGCTGGATGAATTGTTGGAAACAGGCTTTCGCGGCAGGGAAGTGGATCTGGTGGAAGCGCTCATTGTTGAATTGGATGAGTTAGAGCACGCGACAGATGTTAGTCAGATCAAACTGCGCGCAAAATTATTTGCATTGGAAGAATCCTTACCTGCAGTACACGTGATGTTCCTGTATAAGATAATCGATCAAATCGGTGATCTGGCGGATATATCGCAAAATATTGGCGGACGGCTATTGCTTTTAATAGCTCGATAATAATAAGAAATACAAGCACTGATTAGGTAAGTTATGTCTGAAATAATTTCACAATACGGAATGATCTTCTTGATCATGGCCTGCATCTTCGGCTTTTTTATGGCGTGGGGTGTGGGTGCTAATGATGTCGCCAATGCAATGGGAACCTCGGTTGGTGCCGGGGCTATAACTATCAAGCAGGCAATTCTGATTGCCATGGTGTTTGAATTTGCCGGCGCTTATCTCGCCGGCGGTGAAGTCACGTCTACTATTAGAAGTGGTATTATCGACATCGAACTTGCTGGCTTCTCAGACTCACCTGAGCTATTAGTCTATGGCATGTTGTCTTCTTTGCTGGCGGCCGGCATATGGCTGTTAATAGCCTCGCACAATGGCTGGCCGGTATCCACTACACATTCAATTATCGGTGCGATTGTGGGATTTGCAGTGGTGGGTATTTCTCCTGATGCTGTGGTGTGGAGCAAGGTATGGTCGATTGTGGCCAGCTGGGTAGTCTCGCCAATGTGTTCCGGCATCATTGCCTTCTTTATCTTTCGTAGCGTACAAAAGCTGGTGCTCGATACCGACGATCCGTTTAACAATGCCAAGAAGTATGTACCTCTTTATATCTTTCTCGTGGGCTTTATTATCGCGATGGTAACGCTGGTTAAAGGACTGAGCCATGTCGGTTTAAATTTTAGTTTCGGGCAGTCATTACTTATTGCTTCCAGTGCGGGACTGCTGGCCATGGGAGCCGGGTTCTTTCTGTTACGCAATATTAAGGAAGTGCCAAGCGCCGACAAGAATTTTCATTTCACTAACGTAGAGAATGTCTTCGGCGTACTAATGATTTTCACAGCCTGCTCCATGGCGTTTGCTCACGGCTCGAATGATGTGGCTAATGCTATCGGGCCTCTGGCGGCGATTAACGGTGTCGTACAGAGCGGAGGTGTATTTGCCGTACAGTCAGAATTACCGATATGGATTTTATTGCTCGGTGGCGGCGGTATCGTTGCCGGTCTTGCCATGTGGGGCTACAAGGTAATCGCCACCATCGGTCGAAATATAACTGAGCTGACTCCTAGCCGCGGTTTCGCAGCAGAACTGGCGGCAGCGACTACAGTAGTTGTTGCCTCTGGAACAGGCATCCCGGTCTCCACTACTCACACGCTGGTGGGAGCGGTATTGGGAGTCGGGTTGGCCAGAGGCATTGGCGCGCTTAATCTCAACGTGGTAGGTCGAATTTTCCTGTCCTGGGTTGTGACGCTGCCAGTGGGTGCAAGTATTTCTATCTTGTTCTTTTTTCTCTTCAAAGGCATTTTCTCCTGAGCAAAAAATGCAGGAGAAAGAGCGTGCTAGGCGCCTTTGCGGGAAATGTCAGAATTACCAGCCAGGTTCGAGCAATTCAAACCAAACCAAACCAAACCAAACCAAAACAAACCA
>JABMOK010000101.1 GCA_013204155.1 Pseudohongiella sp.
ATTAAATTCGGTTCAAACAAAAAACAAAAAACAAAAAACAAAAAACAAAAAACAAAAACGAAATAAAAAGTACAAAAAACGAAATAAAAAGTACAAAAAATGTAACAACAATTGTAAAACCAGCGCCGGCGTCAAGCCGTAATTTTTCACCCCGACAAGCAAAGGGACATAGCCATGCCATTCAATCCTTATCTAACTCGTCGACAATGCCTGGCCGCAATAGCGCTGGCGGGCACTCTGCCTTATGCCGCTGCGCTCGCCGCTTCTACTAAAGCAATGCGCGGGGCGTTGATGATTCTCACCACGCCCTACACGAGTTCAGGTGAGGTGGATTATGAAGATCTCGCGAAGGAAGTGGCGTTCTGTGATCAGTGTGGGGTGCAGGGTCTGGTCTGGCCGCAGAATTCCAGTGAACAACGCTATCTGAGTAAAGAGGAACGTATTCGCGGATTCGAGGTGCTCGCCGAAGCCAATCGTGGTCGTAATATGGTACTCGTGCTCGGCGTACAAGCGGATGACACCGAGGGTATGTTGGAATATGCCAAGGCCGCAGAATCACTCGCCCCCGATGGCATGATTGCGATTCCACCCACTACAGCAAATTCTCTGGACGAAATCCATGCCTACTATGCCGCCCTGTGTGAAGTGACCGCGCGGCCCATCTTTGTGCAGACCAGTGGTGGTCCCGACATAGAACTGACCATCGATTTTTTGGTTAAGCTGGCTCGTGACTTGCCGCAGTGTGGCTACATAAAGGAGGAATACGGCAGAGTGCATGAGCGAATGCTGGCGCTGCAAGAGTTTCAGCCGGATCCTATAAAGAGTGTATTCGGTGCAACCCTGGGCCGAGGCTGGCTGTATGAAATGCGCATCGGTACCGATGGGGTAATGACCGGCGGCGCGATGTACGCCGATGTGTACGCGAAACTCTGGCAGTTTCATCTCGAGGGGCGCGAGGAAGAATTACGCGACTGCTATAGCAAGCTGTTATTAATACAGAACCTGGATAATCTGATTCCCGGTGTGCGTCTGTACGTTCTGCAAAAACGCGGCGTATTCAAGACAGTCAAATCACGCCGCGATGACTTTAGCTTCAGCGACCAGCAGATCGCTGAAATTGAGTATCGCTTCGATGCATTGAAGCCCTATCTCAGCGCGTAATTTGCAATGCAGTGGTCGCATTATTTATTGTGACAAACACACTATTGTGACAAGCACGCGGGTATGACAAGCATGCAAACAGCGCACGGTGAGGGCGGTAAATATTTTGCGAAGTCATTGCCGCTGCGATCGAAGCAATATCCGTCAGCGCGGTTTCTGCCTGGACAGCCAAACACGCTTGGTGCCGAGGCGCAGACTCAAGGGCTTCGATCCTTCGAAGTAGGGCTTCCAGAGTTTTATCGAAATTGGCACAGTCACGTTCAATATAAACGCCGTTGCCATCAATGTGTAGAACGCCTCCGTGGTAATGATTGAGTGCTGTACATAGCCAATGTCCATCACCACAAAGGCTAATTCGGCGCGGCCCAACATCCCCAGGCCGATAAGAATACTTTCATGCCAGGCATAGTTGCCGGTGGTTTTTGCGGCAATCGCGGCGGAGATGATCTGGGCGAGGAGAATGCCCGTAGTCAAAGTGATTATCTCGGGAATTACGTCGAGCAAGATACTTTGATCGAATATTATTTTGCTGCCAAGTTCGACAAAGAAAACCGGGCCAATCCAGGAGAAGGCAACGTTATCTACAATCTTCTTGGTTTGCTCGTAGTGATCGCGTTTCGATTCTTCAAAAAAATGAAAATACTCCTGCTTGATAATTAATCCGGCCATGTAGGCACCGACTGCCGGATGAAAGCCAAATTCGTAGGACACCAGGCTGATGAGCAAGGCCACCAGTAGCACGGCCAGAGTCGCCTGCTCCCCTTTACTAACGCCGATCAAATCTTTGATGCCGAAATTTTTTAGAGCAGGAATTCGATTGAACAGCTTAAGCGTGCTGTTGTGGGGAAATACAAATAAATTCAGCACGGAGATCAAGACAAAGAAGGTGATCGCCTTGCCAATGATGACGAGAATACCCAGCGCGGTCAGCTCCGCGGCGCCGGTTGCCAGGGGCACCAGAATAGCCACGGCGGCCAATGAGGCGATGTCGTCGAGAATCGCCGAAGTCATAATGCCGGTAGCGGCATCGCTGTGTTGCAGTCGTTCACCTTTTAGGGAAACCATGGTCAGTGATACGGCGGTGGCCGTCATCGCCAGGCCGCACATAATTGACAGTTTCGGATCCTGCCAGAAGTACAAAGTCACATAATAGGCGGCAGCAAAAGGCGCCAGCGCGCCAAACAGGGCGATCCCCCAGCTGCGCTTTACTCCCTGAATAAAATGACTGCTGTCCTCTTCGAAACCGACGGCAAACATAATCAGAATGATGCCGATCTCGGAAAAACCCCGAATGAATTCACTGCTCTGTTCCGGCAACACCCCAATGTTCACCATCAGCGAACCGAAGGCGAGGAAATACAGCACCGGGGTGAGCTTGGTTTTCTGCGCCATGAAGTAAGACAGCAGAACACCGGTCCAGATGATGGCCAGAAAGAACATATCCTGCATGCTGCAACCTTCTATTTCCGGGTTTACATGACAGGCCCAATTTTTACCAAGGCCTGTTTGAAGCTTAATCGATTCGATACCTCAATGATCCATCACGACAATAACAGGTTTCAGCAGAATTTCGCCTGGCCCGCTATAGCTCATTGCTGTAGATCAAGTTTAGATTTGAAAATCGCTAATCCGGACGAGTTATTGGCCCTGATTGATCCGTATCTCTGCGCCTCAGAACCGCGAAATGGATACCTCTTCGGCTAAATACGCCAAAAAGCCGCAACTGGCTCGAAATCCCACAAAATTAGTGTGTTCGCGTAACATTTTGATACACATTCCTGAAGTATGTGATAGCATCCTCGCACGCCACTGATAGTGCAGGTTTTATCGACGTTGAGTCGAAGCACTGGCAACGTACGTTCTTAAAACTAAACATAAAATATTCTTTTTAAAGGGGGGAATATGAATAATACCAAGCGGGGACGCTTTAAGCGTTCAGCCGCCGCTCTGTTATTGGGCGCGGCAATTAGTTCCACAATTTCATTTGCAGACACCGGCGGATTAAGAGTCACCGTCACCGATGCCTCGGGTAACCCTGTCGCGGGCGCCACTGTGAATGCCAGCACAATCGAGAGTTTGACGGCCAAGTCAGGCGTAACCGGTGCCGATGGTCAAGTCAGCCTTATCGGTCTTGACCCTTCCGAAGTGTACGAAGTTGTTATCTCAGGCGGTGGTTTTCAGCGTCTGAGAAATGAGAACGTACAAGTAAGTTCGGGTCTGAATTTTAACCTTGCCTACTCCTTACAGCGTGCTGGTGGAACGATTGAAGAAATCGTTGTTGTCGGTGGCGGTCTGGAGCGACTGGTTGATACTACCTCAGCGTTGGTAGGTACTAACGTGACGCTGGATCTGACCGAGTCTCTTCCCACAGGTCGTAGCTTTCAGTCCTATCTGCAGTTAGCGCCAACCACGAAACCGACTCTGGATGGCAACCCGTCGTCTAAGTCCGGTGTTAACTACTCGGATGCTGTTGACTCTAATGGCAACACAGCCGGTACCTCGTCTGACAATGTGTACTTCATTGACGGCATTAATATTACTGATGTTCAAACGGGTACTTTCGGCGCTAATTTCAACTCTGAAATTATCCAGGAACAACAGATTATTACTGGCGGTGTGCCCGCCGAGTATGAAGGCGGACAAGGCCTGATTTCTCGGGTAACCACCAAATCCGGTGGTAATGAATGGCATGGCTCGGTGAACTACTACAGCCAGAGCGATACCCTGGTTGGAAGTAATGACAATTTGCCCGATGCTACATTCTCAACCTTTGACACCGCCTTCACTCTGGGCGGCCCGGTCATTAAGGATAAGTTGTGGTTCTTTGCTTCCTTGCAGCGTAAGGACAGAGAGGATGAGGTAATCGACCCGGTAACCAATAACTTCCTGCGTACTGTAAATACAGAACAGGATCTTGGCTTTCTTAAATTCACCTGGCAGCCTACTGATAAAGATCGTGTAGTTGCTGAGTACTTTAACGATCCTTATGACCGTGATGGTTCCGACCGCTATGATGTGCTGGCAAATCGTGATTCTGCCCGTGTTCAAGGTGGCGATAACTACAAGTTCTCCTATACGCATTATTTCGATAACTTGACACTGACTTTCGATGCAACTTCCCATGAAGGAGAGTTAAGTACTACTGCGGCTAATTCTACTTCCAGAAATGACGTGGCTTTCCTGGGTTATGCGGCGACGAATGCCGAGACTGACTTAGGTGGTTTGGGTTCGAATCGTATCGATTTCCGTAA
The DNA here is from genome assembly GCA_013204155.1 of Pseudohongiella sp. Lineage (GTDB taxonomy): Bacteria > Pseudomonadota > Gammaproteobacteria > Pseudomonadales > Pseudohongiellaceae > UBA9145. Next base: position 4,413 of record JABMOK010000101.1, read on the forward strand.
CAAGGATCAGCAGACAATCACTGCCGAGTATTTCCTCGATACGCCTTATGGTACCCATAATATCAAGTCAGCCTACAGCGAGACTCAGAACGAAAGATTATACGATCTGGCTTACACTGGTGACGGTGCGCAATATACTTCTATCGGTGGTCAGAATGCCGGAGCATCGCTTGATACCTACGTCAATGATTCGACTTGGTTAGGCGATAGAGATGTGTCCGAAGATGACTATCAGCGCATTCTCGATGGCATGGCTAATGCGCCGGGCTTTCTGGCCCTGCTGGACTCTGATGCCTCTGGCGCTATTGATGCGGCCGAGCTAAGTGCGCTGACATTCAACAGCACAGCGGGTAATCCAGGTGGCATGGTTAATGTCTATCGAATTAATCAGACGCAAAAAGCGCCTCTGGCATTCAAGACAGAGGGAAATACCTTCTACATTCAGGATTCATGGAACATCGATGAGCACTGGACCATCAACGCCGGTATTCGTGGCGAAGAGTGGGATCATATTGCCTCTAACGGCGATAAGGTTTTTACCTTCGACCGTGAATGGGCGCCGCGCTTAAGTGTTGTTTACGATATCTTTGGTGACGGACGCAGCAAGGTCTGGGGATTCAGTGGTCGTTACTACGATCCGATTCGTACCGACATGACTCAGTTTGCGGGTACGCTTTCCGGTTCTGTCCGTGAAGAGCAGATTTACGTAGGCAACGAGTGGGTGACCTTCCGAACTCGCGGTGGTTCACAAACTCAGGACGGATATTTCGCGCCAAATACCAAGACGCCTTATACCGACGAAATCATGTTGGGATATGAGCAGGCCTTGACTAGCGATATCAGCCTGCAAGTGACCTATACCGAGCGTGAGACTGAAGACATCATGGAAGACTACGACCTGGGTTTCTATACTGACCCGAGTGCTGTGGGTGGTTTCGCATTGCCCATGTCTCACTTTGGATTCAGCACGCTGCCTGACTCTAACTATGTTATAGCGACGTTAGCCGGTGGTAAGCGTGAGTATAAAGGTCTGGAAGCGACATTGCGCAAGCGCAAGGGTGAGGATAACTGGCAGGGTCTGGTTTCCTACTCGTACAATGACGCGACCGGTAACTCCAACTCTGACGGTAATGCCGATCTCCAGGGCGACTTCGTGTACCTGGATCCACGTGCACCAAATGTTGGTGGCGATCAACCGGGTAACATCAAGCACCTATTCAAGGCGTTTGGTTCTTACGAGTTTGATAATGGCATTCAGCTTGGTGCGGTTTATAACTGGAATTCCGGTTTGGTCTACAGCGAAACCTTCTCCCAGTATAGCCGTCACACTCCACTTCGTGTCGGAACCTCTTACGAGTATAACAACACCACTACTCGTTGGTTGGCGCCAGGTACGGTTGGTACGCAGGAGACTGATGGTTACGGCACGCTGGATTTACGCGCGAAATATACGATGGATCTTTTTGGTTACGAGACCGAACTGTTCATGGATATTTTCAACGTACTGGACGATCAGGCGGTAACGCGTGAACAGGACTTGTCTGCGGGCGATGGTATTTATTCCTTCGGCCAGGGCAATTCCTGGGTTCTCCCACGACGTTTCTACTTAGGTGCTCGTACCAGCTTCTAGGTAGCGCATCTGAACAGGAAACCAGGTGTTTCCTCTTAGTCTTAAAACCCCGGCCACTGTGCCGGGGTTTTTCGTTTCGGGCCATCTCCTTTCAGGGTGGGGCAGATGAATTGCCGACTATTCCCTGGAGCCTAATTGCAGATGCAGGGATCATTGCGGTATAAACAGCCGTTCGGCTTGTTAGACGTTGGGAATAATTAGACATTGAGAATAGACAGACACTAAAAACAGACAGACACTAAAATCAGGGAGCGCTAAAAATGCAAAAAGAAACGATCGCGATTCATGCCGGCTATCAGACTGACCCAACGACCAAGGCCGTGGCAGTTCCTATATACCAGACCGTTGCCTACGAGTTTGATAATGCACAACACGGAGCCGATCTGTTTGATCTGGCGGTGCCAGGCAATATCTATTCGCGAATAATGAATCCCACCAACGATGTGCTGGAGCAACGCATGGCGGCGATGGAAGGTGGGCTTGCCGGCCTGGCAGTGAGTTCCGGCATGGCGGCGATTAACTATGCTATTTTGACTATCGCCAAGGCCGGCGACAATATTATTTCCACACCGCAGTTATATGGTGGGACCTACACCTTGTTCGCACATATGTTTCCCAGTCAGGGAATCGAAGTGCGCTTTGCCGAGGATGATTCGGCCGAGGCCATCGAGAAATTGATCGATAATAAAACCAAGGCGGTGTATTGCGAAACCATCGGCAATCCAGCGGGGAATATCATCGATCTGGAGCCTGTCTGTGCGGCGGCGCATCGTCATGGTGTGGCGGTGATTGTGGACAACACCGTAGCCACGCCGATGCTCTGCAACCCGATTGAATTTGGCGCCGACATCGTCGTGCATTCACTGACCAAATATGTCGGTGGTCATGGGACTACTATCGGAGGGGTGATTATCGATTCAGGCAAGTTCCCCTGGGCTGAACACAAGTGGAGATACCCGGAATTAAATGAGCCCGAACCGTCTTATCACGGTGTGGTCTACACCGAAGCCCTGGGAGAGGCGGCGTTCATCGGCAGGGCGCGTACGGTGCCGCTGCGTAATACCGGCTCGGCACTTGCGCCGATGAATGCTTTCCTGATTCTGCAAGGGCTGGAGACGCTAAGTCTGCGTATGGAACGGCACTGCGAGAATGCGCTGAAGGTAGCCAAATTCCTCCAGTCTCATGACAAGGTAGAGTGGGTGAAGTTTGCCGGACTGGAAGAAGATCCCGGTCACGCCCTGGCGCAGAAATATTGTAAGGGAATACCGGCTTCGCTATTAACCTTTGGTATTCGTGGTGGCTTCGCCGGCGGAGTGAAATTCTATGACGCGCTACAGATGATCAAGCGCCTGGTGAATATTGGTGACGCCAAGAGCCTCGCCTGTCATCCCGCGTCAACTACACATCGTCAGCTAAGCGAAGCTGAACAGCTGCGGGCAGGGGTCACGCCAGAGGCCATTCGGCTCTGCATTGGTATCGAGCACATCGATGACATTATTGCTGATATCGAACAGGCATTGAGCGCCGCGTAGTCAGTAAATTTTAGATATATTCCAGATGACTACTGGAAATAGTTACTGAGAAGAGTTACTGAAGAGAGTTACTGAAGAGAGTTACTGAAGAGAGTTACTGAAGAGAGTTACTGAAGAGAGTTATTGAAGAGAGTTATTGAAGAGAGTTATCGAGGATAGTTACTGGAGATAGTCAATAGAGATAGCTATTGGAGCCGAGCTGCTCGGGACAGTTAGAAAAGGAGACGCAAAACGGCGTCTCCTTTTTTTTTGTGCAGGAAAATTGGCGCAATAGTAGAGGCGTGCAAGTAAAAGTCGTGTTGCTGGTTAATTCCCAGGCGCTCATCCCCAAGTGTTCATTCCCAGCAGTTCTCTTGCCTGGGCAGGCGTTGCGATAGCGCGTCCCAGTTCGCTGGCATTGCTGGCGACCAAAGAGACAGAGGATGCGTTGTCAGCAGCCGTTGAGCCATCGGCAAGCAGTTGATTGTTTTCAAATCCGACCCGGCAATGACCGCCAAGTCGTATCGCACTCTGCATGCACAGCGCCTCTGTCGCGCCAAACGCACACAGCCACCAATTATTCAGCGGATTTATTTCTTTTAATAAGGCTAACAACGCATCGGGATTCGATTGCTGGTTTTCCGTGTAGCGGCCCAGCACCAATAGCACGCTGGCGGCTTCACCGGGGATTAGTCCCCGTGCCTGCATGTCGTTAAATTGTCGAATATCCTCGGCCGAATACAAAATATACTGCGGGGATATATGCTCCCTGTACAGCCAGGCGAAAAAATCAGCCGCTTCTCTCTCATTCGCCCTCCTCTCATCGGCGGCCTTAGGGCAAAACTCCTTGATAGCGAGTGATACGGCCTCTGGCCTTACCGCCTTCACGGCTTGAATCTGTTCTGCTATTTGATAAATGCCAACCGCCTCGGTAGTGATTTGAATGATTAATTCATCGCCCACTTCTTTTCGGATTGCGGCTGTCGCCTCCTTGTACCGGTTCGCATCAAGCGTATGCCTGTCGGCCGCATCTCTTACATGTAAATGCAGCAGACAAGCCCCGGCGTCGAGGCAGGCGGCGGCGGTGCTCGCCAGCTCCTTCGGGCTGATGGGAATATTTGGATGTTCACGTTTAGTCTTGCGTGCGCCGTTCGGCGCGACAGCAATCATTAAGGGAGTATCGAAAGTCAAAACTGCTTACCCTTGCCTGCCTGGATCTGATTTAATGTTCGGCGTAGTTTACTGTTAGTAGTTTACTGTTAATTAGACGAATAGATATTGCTTTAGTGAGGCTGTACTGCGCAGCGGATGAATTCTCTGGCAAACACCAGCGGTGCTTGTCCTCTAAGTAAATTGTCCTCTAAGCAAATTGTCCCTTAGGTAAGCTGTCCCTTAAGTAAGCAGTCCCTAAGTAAGCCAGCACACAAGGATAGAAAAAAGTGACTCATCACCACGACCACGATCACGACCATACAGAGCCGCCCTCCGATCTGGAACTTCGGGTCAAGGCATTGGAAAGTTTGCTGGTGGAGAAAGGCCTGGTAAATCCAGAGGCGCTGAATGCCATTATCGATACCTATGAACACAAGGTAGGGCCGCGTAATGGCGCTCATGTAGTCGCCAAGGCCTGGGCTGATCCAGACTTCAAAGCCGCCTTATTAAGTGATGCCACCGAAGCGGTAGCGAGCCTGGGCTACACCGGCCGACAGGGAGAACATTTGAAGGTGGTAGAAAATACCGATGACGCCCACAACCTCGTGGTCTGTACCCTGTGCTCCTGCTATCCATGGACGGTGCTGGGCCTGCCGCCGGCCTGGTACAAATCTGCTCCTTATCGATCACGGGCGGTGAGTGAGCCGCGTGCGGTGTTGAAGGAATTTGGCACCGTGCTGGATCCTGACATAAAACTGAAGGTTTGGGATTCCACTTCCGAGATGCGCTATCTGGTTTTGCCGCAACAGCCGCCTGGCACGGAGCACTGGAGCGAAGAGAAATTACAAACCCTGGTCAGTCGCAATTCGATGATTGGGGTCGAACTGGCTCGAACGCCAGAGTCTCTGAATGAGGACCAAGCATGAAGGGTGGACATGACCTCGGTGGCCAGCCGGGCATGGGAAAAATAAATCCCGAGGCGGAAAGCCAGGAACCTGTTTTTCATGCGGAATGGGAGCGCCGGGTTTTCGGTATGACCCTTGCCACCGGGATGTTGGGTCGATGGAATATCGATGAGTCGCGCCATGCCCGAGAGCGGCAGGAGCCGGCTGATTATTTAAAACATTCCTACTATGAAAATTGGCTGGAAGGTCTGGAAAAACTCCTGCTGGAAAAAGGTCTGCTCGAGGCGAGGGAGTTGCAGGCATCAAAGCTCCTCGCCGAATCGCCCTTGCCAGCAGGACTCAGAGTACCCAATTCTGAACAGGCCAGAAAATTGCTGCGAGCACCCGGCTCGAGCCTGATGCAGGCGGAGAAAACCCCGCTCTATGCAATCGGCGATTCGGTGCGGGTGAAAGAAAATCACAGCGCAGGACACACGCGCGTTCCAGGCTATGCACAGGGCGCAACGGGAATCATTGTAGACGCACTGGGTTGTCACATTTATCCCGATAAAAACGCCCATGGAGAACATATCGGTGAACAGCTCTACACCGTGCGCTTTTCGGCAGCGCAATTGTGGGGACCGAACGCCGAGAATGACGAAGTGCTTATTGATCTCTGGGAGCCCTATCTGAGCCCTGCCGATAAGCATCAGGCATTGAAATGATGGACATCGATAAAAAGGGCCGCAATAAATAATGCAACAATTCCCCTTTCAGCCGCGCGACGATGAAGGCCCGGTGTTCAATGAGCCCTGGGAGGCTCAGGCTTTTAGTCTGGTAATAGCGCTGCATGAAAAAGGGCTGTTTAGCTGGCAGGAGTGGGCGGCGGTGTTAAGCGATGAGATTCGTGACGCGCAACAACTGGGAGATCCAGATCTCGGCAATACCTACTATCAACACTGGCTAAAGGCATTGGAGAAAATATCCCTGCTGAAAAAACTCTCCAGCAGTGATGAATTGGCCGAACGAAAAACCCAGTGGCACTCGGCCTATCTCAACACCCCCCACGGCAAGCCCATCGTGCTTTCGGCAGCAAAAAAATAGCCCGAATCAGCGTTTCAGTTTTTCCAGTTTGCGCTGAAACTGTTTGAACTTATTTCAGGGGATAAATCGAGTGGCAGATCCAGTGCTGCTATCTATTCGTTAAGTTATCAGTTAAGCGGTGGATACCAATTTGCGCGTCGGCTTTCGATGCCGCTTCCCTCCAGCGCGGCGTCGAACAAGTCCAGGCTTTCATCGACACTGATGCCGCCCGGTAAACCCGGGCCTTCGTAGTCAGGCGTCACGGCGCGACGGGCGTAGTCCTGATCATAGTGATAGCTGTAGACCACCGAAGGATTCAACAGTCGGGTGCATTCGGCGGCGGCGGCCGGCGTCATCCTGCCCAGCGGAACATTCATCGGCAGGAAGGCCACATCGATCCCCTTTAATGCCTTTACTTCGGCAACGCATTCGGTAACCCCGGCAAAATACAGTTTCTTGCCGCCCAGAGTGACCACATAGCCATTGGCTTCACCCTTGGGGTGCTCCGGCGCGCCTTGAATGATGTCGTAGGCGGCAACAGCTTCAACGGTAACGCCGGCCAGTCTGACGGCTTCGCCATTGGCGATAATAATGCCCTTTGGAACCCGAGGCTGGGCATTGGCCGCAATAACGATACGGGTATCAGGCCCGCTCAGTTGCGCAATGGCCGCCGGGTCTAAATGGTGTCCGGGATTATCGGTTATCAGAATCAGGTCGGCGATTTTCGCGCCAGCCAGGCCGACACGGCCCCAGGGATCAATTTGTACCACGGTGCCGGCATACTCCAATTGCACGCTGGAATGAATCAGCGGCGTGATTTCAATGTCTCCTCCGGCGGCAGGAATGCTATCGGCAAAAGCTCGAAGGCAAGTCGCGGCGAGTAGCAGGGTAAAAATGAATTTTCGGAGGCTGGATTTTTTTATTCTGTACATAGGATTATTCTGCCGATTATTGTCAGTATTTTGCTTGCATCCGAGTATAAGCCTTCGCCACGGTAAATTGGAATGGGAGTCACCGCTATTCCCCGCAGTAAGCCTTTGACGCGCCAATGTTTGCCGATCTTTCAAAGCGCCGATTTGTAGTTGCGCCGGGAGTCCGGTGGCGGCTATAGTTCTTCGATAGCCTTGACTAAGGTTTAATGTCTGCTCTGAATCAGAGCCTTTAGTCAGTGTATTAGCAGTTTGTGTATCAATAACCAGCACATCAATAACAACAATCCGCCGCGACGAGGAGTGGCCCATGGCCAACGATAAACACATCGACAAGCAGGGCGAAGTCCTCACTCAGGAGCCGCTGAACCCGAAGCAACGTTCCCGCCGCGACTTCCTCGAGGGCGCAGGGGCGACGGCCGTGGCAGGTACGGCAATAGTGGGTACGGCGATACCGGGGCTGGGCATCTCCACAGCCAATGCCCAGCAATCGAATCCATCGAGCAATCCCAAGACATCCATTTCCCTTAGCGTTAACGGTCGCCGCCATAGTCTGCAGGTCGACGACAACTGGACTCTGGTGGAACTGCTGCGTGATCAGCTGGATTTGACCGGCACTAAAATCGGCTGCAATCGCAGCGAGTGTGGTGCCTGTACGGTGTTGATGGACGGCAAGCCCGTGTACTCCTGCTCGCAGCTGGCGGTGTGGGCTGACGGCAAAGCGATTACTACGGTGGAAGGTTTGGCGCAAAATGGCCGGCTCTCACCGCTGCAGCAAGCCTTCGTGGATAACAATGGCGCACAATGTGGATTCTGTACGCCGGGGCAGTTAATGACCGCCACCGCGCTGCTGCATAACAATCCCGCGCCCAACGCAGAACAGGTAAAACAGGCGCTGGTAGGTAATCTCTGCCGTTGCTCAAATTACAGCGCTATTGTCGAAGCCGTTGTTTCGATTGCTGATCGGGGAGGTGTGGCATGAGCGAAGCGAGCAATCAACTGCCTGAGCCATTCAACATCGATGGGCCACTGAATACCATCGGCAACACCACCGCCAGAGTCGATGCCGTAGAACGGGTGACCGGCGAGGCCAAATACAGTCGTGATATTAAATTGCCCGGCATGCTGTACGCCCGGGTATTGCGTAGCCCCCATCCCCATGCCCGTATACGCCGTATCGATATTAGCGCCGCGTCTAGCCTGCCTGGCGTGCGCGCCATTATCACTCACGAGACCGCCCCCATAGTCTGGGGAGCCGGCTCGGTAGATGGGGGTAGGCAATATAATGACCCCACCAAGGAGGGTACGCAGCAACGACGTTTCATCTTCAATAATCCAGTGCGCTGTGTGGGTGATTCGGTGGCTGCCGTTGCCGCCGTAGATCGGACGGTAGCGGAACAGGCGCTAAAACTCATCAAGGTAGATTATGAAGAATTGCCGTTTGTGCTGGAGCCCGAAGCGGCACTCGAACCCGGCGCGCCTCTGGTTTGGCCAGAAGGAAATTTGTGTCCTGATTTCAGGCATAACTATGAACCTATGGTTTCCAATCTGGGTGATATCGATGCCGGCCTTGCCGAAGCGGATCAGATTTTCGAAGATCGTTACGAAACCAGCTTTGTTCATAATGCGCAAATGGAGCCGCGCTGCGCCCTGGCACATTGGCAAGGCCAGAAGCTGACGCTGTATACACCGACGCAGGGTATATCCAACTGCCGACACGATACCGCGCGTGATCTGGGTCTGGAAGATCATCAGGTGCGAGTCGTCTGCAATTTCATGGGCGGTGGCTTCGGTAACAAAAACCAGAATCAGGATGCCGATCTGGTTGCCGCCACCTTATCGAAAGCGGCGAATGCGCCGGTGATGCTGGAATACTCCCGAAAAGAAGACTGGTTAGGCGTGCACGGTCGCTGGCCAACGGTGCAATATTACAAGGTGGGTGTCAAAGACGACGGCATGGTCACCGGCATACAGATGCGCGGCTACAGCGGCATGGGCCCATACCGGAAGAACTCCGGCGGCATCAGCGGCATGGATGCCTACGCCTGCGAAAACAGACAGCGAACGATTTATCCGGTGTATACCAATCGCACCACCTCGGGCAATTTCCGCGCGCCCGCCGAGCCCCATGGCTTCTTTGCGGTAGAGTCGATGATGGATGATATCGCTTATAAGCTGGGGATAGATCCGGTTGATTTTACCCTGAAGAATATGAATCGCCCGACAGAAGCCCGGCCCTACACAAACTTTTCCCTCGATGAATGTATTGCCCTTGGCAGAGATCAATTCGATTGGGCCACTCGTCGGCGTGTGACACCTGGCTCCGATGAAGGGCCGATAAAACGCGGTGCCGGTTTTTCTTTTATGATGTTCCGCGCCGGGGTTGGTACCAGCAGCGCAATCGTTCGTGTCGACTCCAATAAAATGTACACGCTATTTGTCGGCGTGACTGACATTGGCCCGGGGGCAAAAACCACCATGGGCATGATTGCGGCGGAAGAGCTCGGGATTCCCATGTCTCAGCTGGAAGTGGTTGCTGGCGACACAGATCGCTGTCCCTACTCGGTCGGAGAATCTGGCAGTCGTACTACCATTCAGACCGGCTACGCAGTAATGCAAGCGGCCAAGGATCTGAATCAACAGATTGCCGCCAAGGGCATGCCAAGTGGCAACGATGTGTTAATCGCCTCGGCCACACCTGTTCCCACTACCGATGGAAAAATCAGACAATGTTTCGGCGCACACTTTGTCGAGGTGGAAGTGGATACCCGCACCGGCACCACTAAAATTCTGAAATACACCACGGTGCATGAATCCGGTCGTATTATTAATCCACAGACCGCCAAAGATCAGATTCGCGGTGCTACCCTGCAGGGCATCGGCCAGGCCCTGCATGAAAATCTTTTATACGACCCCGCAAGCGGTCAACCCTTGACCACCGGTTATTACCGGGCACGGCATCTAACCCATCTCGACGTTCCGGAAATCGAAGTCACCTTTATCGAGGTCGATGATGGTTATGGGCCGTTTGGTGCCAAGACCGCCGGTGAGGCCGGTATCATCTTAGCGCCTGCCGCTGTCGCCAACGCGGTGTCGAATGCCATTGGCAAGCGCATGACCTCACTGCCCATCTCGCGCGACAAGATTCTGCAGGTGCTGCTATGAAGGCTCTCAGGAATATCAACGCCCGCTCCCTGCAAGACGCGGTTAACGCCGCTCAGCAGGCCCGCAGTGAAGGTCAGTCCGTGTTTTTTTCCGGCGGCGGTACCGACCTGTTACAACAGATAAAGGACGGCACGGTCGATGCGGACGTGATTATTAATCTACGCAATGTAGAAGGGGCCGATCAGGTTTCAAGCGTTGCCGCAGAGATCGTCATCGGTGGCCTCATTACCCTGGAGCAATTGAGTGCCAATGCCACCATTGCCGACTCCCTGACCGTTTTGGCCGAGGCTGCCGCCAGCGTTGCCACGCCGCAGATAAGAAATGTAGGCACCCTCGCGGGCAATGTGGCGCAGCGACCCTGGTGCTGGTATTACCGCAACGGCTTTCATTGTTTCAAGGCCGGTGGCAGCCAATGTTTTTCGGTGGTAGGTGAAAATCAACAGCACGCCATTTTTGGCGGTGGGCCGAGTTTTCTGGTGCACCCCTCGGATACGGCGCCAGCCCTGGTTGCATTGAATGCACGGTTTGTTGTCGCCGGCCCGAACGGCGAGAGAACGCTTTCCGCCGAAGAATTTTTTCTCCGGCCGAGGCAGAATCCAGAGCGGGAAAATTCACTCGCCGCCGATGAATTGCTTGCCGGCGTTCGCATCCCGGCGCCGTCTGTGAATACCGTGAGTACCTATTATAAGGTGATGGATCGCGCGGCATGGACCCATGCGGAAATCAGTGTTGCCGCCGTGCTCGAACTGGACGGCAAGCAGGTACAGCGTGCCAGCATAGCACTCGGTGGTGTGGCAACGATTCCCTGGCGTCTTTCTGCCGTAGAAGGTTTGTTAGCAGGAAAACAAATCACCGCGGATCTGGCGCGAGAGGCTGGCGCGCTTGCAGTTGCCGATGCACAGGCCCTGTCGAAAAACGGCTACAAAATACCGATGACGAGCGCCGCCGTTGAACGCACACTACTGTCACTGGCCCCGGTGTAGGAAACGGGATTATGAGTACAGCAAGGCGAGTAGAAAAATGAACCGAAGAGACTTTCTTTTATTGCATACCGAGGGCAGCAAGCGCGCGGCTGATCTGTCCTGTGAAAAATTGTTTATGCACTATGAGGGATTGTGTTCAGGCTATCATCAGGCGCCGGAAGAATGCGGCACCTTCGACGATGCGGATTGGTGGGCCGGCGAGCCGCCTCTGTCCATTGCCAACAGCGATCCCGACGCATTTTTTCGCAGCCTGCACGGGGAAATTCAGCACGTGGATAGCCTCACCGTACTGGATATGGAATGGCTGAAGCAGGGTGATTTCAGAATCAGGGTCGAGACACTGCTGGCGGCATTCAAGGCCAGGGGCCACGAAGTCATTTATCAATCTCCAGAGCGTATGCGCCGGGAGCACAGAGAGTCCCCATGACAAATCGACGTTTGACCAGACTTAGCTGTCTGTTTTTATTCTTCCTCATCGCACTAAGCGCCTGTGACAGTGGCAGGGACGCGGATGCTATTTCCAGCGACGATCAACTCAAGGCGCAAGTCGAGGCGGCGTTTGCCAGTACTTCCGATGTGCCCCAGGGCTTAAGCATTGAAGTCAGCCAGGGCAAGGCGGTAATTTCCGGATCCCTAAGCTGTGAAGACTGCGCGGGCATGAGCACCCCGGCCAATTACGGCACCATTCAACAGAGCCTGGGTGCTATCGCAAGAGCGGTACCCGGAATCACCGGCGTGGAATTCTCTCTGCTAGCTACCAACACGGAGTAGCAGCCGATTCTTTCTGCGAGCATGCAACACTCTGCACCAACACTTTACAACCCACTTTCAGCGAGCAATTTAAAATGGATTTTTTACGCGCACTGAAAAATCTTCTCAAGCCTTCTTCGAATTCCATTCACGAGCAAGCCGCTGCAGCGCCTGCTGATGATTCGGAGAAAGACAGTGCCGATGACGCTGACATGCAGAAGGCGAGTAAATTGTGGGGCGAGCGCGCACGCGACCAGGCTAGCCCGCTCAGGCCGAATTCCTGGGCGGAATGCCCGGTAGTGAATGCCGAGTATATCTGTCCACTGGTATCAGGAAGGCCCGATGTCGGCTGGCTGGAATATGTTGCCCAAAGCTATTATAAAAACCCGGTGGCGCGCGCATTAAGTCTGGGATGTGGCGGTGGCGGGCTGGAGCGTCATGGCTTGCAGCTAAAAATAGCCGATCACTTTGACGCCTTCGATGTGTCCGAAGAGGCACTGCGTCTCGCCCGTGAAGAAGCGATTAAAAGCGGGCAACAACAATCGATTCTGTATCGTGTTGCCAACCTGAACAAATTGCAGTTCCCCGAAGCCTATTATGATGCGGTGTTCGCCTCCCAGTCAGTTCATCACATTGAGGCGCTGGAGCACTATATGACGCAGGTGTGGCAAACCTTGAAACCCGGCGGCTATTTCATCATCAATGAGTTTGTCGGGCCGAATCAGTTTCAATGGACCGATCTGCAGTTGCATCATGCCCAGCGCCTGCTCGAGGAAATACCGGACAAATTCAAGCAAACAATTCGTCAGCCCGGCGTTAAACATGCCATTCAAAGACCAACCATCGAAGCCATGAACGATTACGATCCCACCGAGGCGATACGCTCGGAAGCTATTATTCCCGAACTGGAAAAGCAGTTCAAAATTGTGCAGCGAAGAGACTTCGGCGGCACACTGTTGCATTTAGTGCTGGATAATATCGCAGGAAATCTGAGTGACTCAGGCGAAGGAAAAGCAATACTCAGAAACTTGTTCGCCGAAGAACAACGACTAATTTCCAGTGGCGAAATCACCAGCGATTTTACTTTGCTCGTCGCGCAAAAAATCTGAAGCGGACATTCGAAAACCAGGCGTAATATGCAACAAAGGGTGCAACAAAGGGTGCAACAAAGGGGGCAACAAAGGATGCAACAAAGGGGGCAACAAAGGCTGCAATGAAGACATTCACCCAGATCAAAGAGCGTGCCGAAAAACGTAAGGGTGGCGCGGTGGCTTTGAAAAAAATGCTGCCGGAGGTGTCGTCGAAAAAACAATTGGAAAAACTGGCGGACGATCGCTATCTCGCTGCGATGACTAAATGTATTAATCAGGCAGGATTCAGCTGGAAAGTGATTGAAAACAAATGGCCGCAATTCGAACAAGCCTTCTTTGGCTTCGATCTCTCAAAGCTGGGTCTGTTATCACCCGAGCAATGGGAAGCCTATGCCAGTGATCGTCGGGTGGTGCGTAACTGGCAGAAAATAAAGGCGCTACAGGAGAACGTTTTTTTCGTGCAGGAAGAATCGCGCAAGCACGGCGGTTTCGGCAAGTTCATTGCCGACTGGCCCAGCGCAGACCAGATTGGCTTGATGGCGCATATGAAGCAGCATGGCTCGCGTCTGGGTGGCCAGAGCGCCTTGTGGTTTTTGCGGCGGGTAGGCAAAGACTGTTTCGTGCTTTCCAGAGATGTTGTAGTGGTGCTCAATGCAGTCGGTCTGGACATCGCCGCGAAGCCGGCCAGTCAGCGAGATCTAAAGAAGGTGCAGGCCCAGTTTAATGCATGGCACGAAGAGACGGGCTTGCCCTATAGCCATTTGAGCCGGATTGCGGCTTATTCGGTTGGGGAGAATTCTTTGTAGTGGGGCGAAACCGGGCACATTTTTCTATCAGGGCTGTTTATGGCGTTATGACGCCGAAAGACCCAGCATGGCACCAGGAGGAGTTGCCGTCATGCAAAAGTTGACAATGGCCGCGTGAACTTCAATTTTTGAGATCCATTATTAATGGAGGGAATGGGGCGGTTCAACAATAGCGCAGCCAAGCCAGAGCCCTAAACCAAAACCTCTGGCCGATGCACCACGTAGCCCTGCACTCCATCGATGTGCAGGGTCTTTAGCACCTCCAGTTGTTCCTGGTTTTCCACCGCCTGGGCGATGACCTTGATGTCCAGGCTATGGCAGATGTTGGACAGGGTGCTGACGAAGAATTGATTATCGAGGTTATTGTGCAGTTGCTTGGTGTAGGCACTGTCGATTTTGACATACTCCGGGCGCAGGGATTTCAGATAGCCGAAATCGGAGCTGCCGTGACCGAACTGGTCAAGACCAATGCCGTAGCCCATAGCCTTTAACTCTTTGGCGAAGCCTTGCAGATTTTGCAGATTATTCACTGCGACAAATTCGGAAAACTCGAACACAATCTTGCTCTGCCGATCGAGATTTTTATCCGGCACTGGTAGTTTTCTTAAGGAACTGTAAATCCATTGTAGAAAGCTGGCATCGCGCAGGGAGCTCAAGGAAAGGTTAATGGCGAAGTTGGGGCTTTGCTCGAGGCCATTGTTGACCAGATGCACCACAATCTTGTCGATAACCGTGCGATCGATTTTTTGCGTCAGATCCAGTTTTTCTGCCGAAGGCATGAATAGACCGGCAGAGCAGGGCTTGTCCTGTTCGTCGTTGATCTGGACGAAAATTTCGGTGTGAATGTTTTCCCCGTCCTGCTGATTGCGCTGCACGTTTTGCTGTAACAGGGTAATGTCGCTGGCGTTAATTTTTGCTATCAGGTGCTTCAGCCAACTGTGGCGGCCAGTGCTGGCAGAGGTTTCCAGGTCGCCCTGGAAGCGCTGCCAGCAGTTCGCGCCTTTGGCCTGAGCTGCGCGCAGGGCTTCGTCTGCAGCGCTTAATACCGCGGCGGGTTGTTGCATTTTTTCCAGCATGATCAGGCCGATATTGGCGACGTTTTCCTGGTCGTAGATTTTATCTACATACAGCTGCTTAAACTTTTTACAGAAACTTTCGGCCAGGCTGTCTGCTGTATTACTGTCGATGCTGGCAATAAACAGTGCGAAATCACCGCCGCTAATCTTGCCACATAAGGTTTGTGGATATTTTCTGGCCTGTTGCTTAAGAAAGTCTGCAATTTTCAGCAGGGCCTTGTCTCCTTCCTCGAAGCCATTGCGATTGTTGAAGCTACCGATATCGTTTACCTGTATTAGAAATAATGCGCCAGGAACAAATTTATCGCTTTCCTGAAGATGGCTTGTCAGCTGCGCCTTGAAATGGCCCTGATTGGCAAGGCCGGTGAGGGCGTCCTGATATGCTATATCTCTCAGATGACTGGCGGTTTTGGCCTGTTCGATGAACAGGGTCTTCACGATTGTCGTCATCTTGTTCATGGCCCCTACCACCGAGCGCAGCTCCTTGGTCTTGGGCAAGGGAATCTGTACATCATAATTGCGCGCGCTGATGGCCTGGGCTTGCTTCTCCACATTGTGCAGGGGAACCAGCAGGTGGCGCAGGGTAAAGTTGCCCAGCAGAATCAGGGCTATTGCGGCAGACAGAAACCACATAAAGCTGCGTACGATGACTTCCCATAACTGCTGATAGGCATAGCCGGGATGGCCGGTAATCCTGATGCTGCCGGCAATCAGCCAGCCCGCGGTGATTTCGCGCGTGGTCGTTGGTGCCTCGAGACGCAGAGTATTTATAAACCAGGCAGGCACCCCCTCGATGACAGGATATTGGGTATTGCTCGTCAGTATCGCCCCATCGACGTCCAGAACATCGACAACTTGATAATAACCAGAATCGAAAATGGTGTTGACGGTGGTCTGAATGCCCGCGATATCATAATCTTCTATCAGAGGCATCACCGACAGACCTAGCGCGGTGGCGGCATCGTTGGTTTGAGATTTCAGCTGCTGAGTCAAAAAGCTTTGTGTGCTCTTGAAGTTCACCATAAAGGTACCGGCGAACATAATCACAAACAGTACGCTGATAAAAATGACAAGTTGTTTATATAAAGACATTGCTCTATATCCTATAAGCGTCGACTGCTAGCTATTATCGTACTGCACATTCTTAATCTCTTTTCTTTGTCGGGTCAGAAACAAAGTCCATTGATCCAGATTATCGGCCTTGCCGATTAACTGGCCTCGCCCGCGTTGTTTCGACAACCACAGGCCATCCCCGCTAAAGCTGTACACCGGCTGCAAATCAGTGCGTGATGAGGCGGGTTTGATGGCATTGCTCAAATGATCCAGTACCAGAGGCTCACTACTGATATCGGCATAATAGGTTAATACCATATGTGCCTGATTCAAGCGGATCGCCGTGACATAGGTCAGGCGTAATTTCTCATCGGCAACGCCCAAGGCGCGCAGGGTAAAGTATTTGGCGAGGGTGTAGTCTTCGCAATCGCCGCTATTGGTGGCGAGAAATTCGATGGGTGTGGCCCAGTAGTCCTCTTCACCCCAGTTGTCCAGATCGGAAACATAGCGCATGGAATTGAAGAATTTGTTGACCAGTTGGAGCTTTTCCAAATCCGGGAGCTGTTGGCTGCTCTGAATGAGTTCATCCCAGTGCTCAAAGCGTTTGCTGGCGCGTCGACCGTAGTCTTGTTCCATCTGTTGCAGGAATTCATCAGAAATCTGCACTAAAGTGCTTTCCGCCTCGCTGTGCAGGGTCAGGAGAATAACCAGACCGGCCCCGGCCCGAAGCAAATGGGAAGAAAACACTGATCTTTGAACAAAGCCCACAAGCCTAACCTTCATGTCGTTTGATATTTTTTTGCCAGAAAATCGACGAACTGCCCTTTCTGCCGTGATTCCTGTCCGTGAGTGCGCTCGCCTAAAAAGTGATTCAGCCGGGCTGGATTGCAGTGAGTATTACGTCCTCAATGGAGGAATTCTGAAGCGATAATTGGGGCTGGGGGGCGTTGTCAGCCATTGCTGTAGCAATTGTCGTGCGGAGAGGAAAAAGTGATCTGGGCGGCCATAGGGCCGTGCCTGCAGGGAGCCGTGCCTGCAGGGGTCTGGATTGCAAGGATTGGTCTGTCATTAGTCTATGGATTTAGAATTTGAATCCAATTCCAAGCATAAAAACCCAGGGGTCAATATCCACATTTACCTTGAGGATGTCGGCTACATCAATCTCTGTTTCGACATCTATGGACCTTGCCGCCTGGAGAGTTCGCTGCTTTCTGCCGGGTCTACCTTTGCCACTGTCATGGCTCGTTTCAATATTGGGTAGTAAGGGTATGACAAGCCTCACAAATGCGAATTTCATATTTTTACTAAAGTAAACAAATTTCCTACCGTAGAGAACCAAACAACTTATTAGGGATGCTGGTATCTGCAATTCCTCAAAATGAGTTTTGAATCTACTCTGTTTAGGTGCGCCGGGTGGATTAGATACATCTAGCCAACAGAGGAATCAGAATGGCCACAAGGGCCGAGGAGAAACGGGTATGAGCGATAAGCAAGAAACACAGGAAGAGTTAAATCAATACCTCACATTTATCTTGGACGGTGAGGAGTATGGTGTGCCGATTCTAACGGTAATGGGAATTCAGGGCTGGGAAAAAACCACTCCAATTCCTAACTCACCAAGTTATGTGATGGGCATTATCAATCTTCGAGGCGAAGTTGTGCCGATCGTGGATTTGCGCAAGCGGTTCGACTTGGAAGTGATTCCCTATGGCGCCCACACAGTCGTTATCGTGGTCAAGCTTGAACAGGCTAACAAGCAAAGAACAGTGGGTTTAGTTGTCGATGCTGTTGCTGATGTTCATGACATTAACAGTGAAGATATGCGTCAGACACCAGAGTTTGGTGAAACGATAAGCAATGAATTTGTCAAAGGTCTTGGCCTGATAGATGAAAAAATGGTGATCATTCTGAA
>JABMOK010000102.1 GCA_013204155.1 Pseudohongiella sp.
CATGAAGTGATGATGCGTGGTACGTTTGCAAACGTGCGCATACGCAATGAAATGCTGGCAGGAATTGAGGGTGGCTACACACGCATCGCGCCGGCCACAGAAGCCATAAGTGTCTATGATGCAGCCATGACTTACCAGAAGTTAGGCACCCCGTTGGTGGTCGTTGCCGGCAAGGAGTATGGCACCGGTTCTAGTCGCGACTGGGCTGCAAAAGGCTCTGCTTTGCTAGGAGTCCGCGCGGTGATTGCCGAAAGTTTTGAACGTATCCATCGCTCTAATCTCGCTGGCATGGGCGTCCTCCCTCTGCAATTTCCAGAAGGTGTCACACGCAAGACCCTCCAATTGACTGGCGATGAGCGCATTAGTCTGCGTGGATTGGTCACAATATCGCCTGGCATGAAGGTGCTGATGGAAGTAACTGGCAACAGTGGCAAGAAGCAAATCTGTGAACTGATCTGTCGCCTGGATACCGCATTGGAAGCCGCCTATTTCAGCAGCGGCGGCATCATGCCTTACGTAGTGAAAAAGCTGACAGCCCGTTAAGCAATAAGTATAGTGATGAATAATTGACGTAGAAGTAAACTATGGCCATTGATAAAAGCTATCGTATAGAAACTGACACACAAGGCGAGGTCAGAGTGCCAGCAGAAGCATTGTGGGGTGCACAAACGCAGCGTTCGCTGCAATTTTTCGACATTGGTCAACAAATCTTCCCCATGGAGTTCATTCGTGATTTCGTTCTGCTGAAGAAAGCCGCGGCGAGCGCCAATCACAAGCTCGGTCTGCTTGAAGAGAACTTGTCTCTATTGATTCAGGACGCCTGCGATGACATCAGTGCTGGCCGGTATGAAGACCAGTTCCCGCTGTCGGTGTGGCAGACCGGCAGTGGCACGCAAACGAATATGAACGTAAATGAGGTGATTGCTAATATTGCCAATCGTGCTGCCGGTTCTGCGCTTGGGAGCAAGTCACCAGTGCACCCTAATGACCACGTCAATCTGTCACAGTCTTCCAATGATGTCTTTCCAACTGTAATGCATATCAGCGCAATGCGCGTGCTGCAAAACGAGATGCTGCCGGCAGTGCGTGCGCTTGAACAGATGCTGGGTAGCAAGGCGCAACAATTTTCCGGCACCATAAAAATTGGACGTACCCATATGATGGATGCTACGCCGATTACTCTCGGGCAGGAATTCTCGGCGTATCAAGCGCAAATCGGCTTTGCTCAGCAGCAGCTGGAAGCTAGCCTGCCGAGCGTCGCGACACTGGCAATCGGCGGCACTGCCGTGGGGACTGGATTAAATAGTAGCCAGAAATGGCCTTCGACCATAATCGGCATCATTAACCAGCTCTCGGGACTGGTTTTCACCGAGGCTGCAAACAAGTTCAGCCAGCTGGCTGCCCATGACGCGCTTACCAGCCTGCACAACCATCTATCTTTGCTCGCCAGTGCCCTCTACAAAATGGCGAGCGACGTGCGCTTGATGAATTCAGGTCCGCGTTGTGGCCTGGCAGAAATAACCATCCCTGCCAACGAACCGGGCAGTTCCATCATGCCAGGCAAGGTGAATCCTACACAGGTAGAAGCACTGACGATGGTCTGTGTACGCGTGATGGCGAACAATACCGCCGTTACCCTCGCCAACAGTCAGGGGCAATTCCAGCTGAATGTGTATAAGCCATTGCTGATTATCACCTTGCTGGAATCACTGCATTTGCTGACGGATGCCATGGGTAGCTTCCAGAAATACTGCCTGGAAGGTATTACGGCAAACACGCAACAGCTTGAACAATATCTTGAAAATTCACTCATGTTGGTTACCGCACTGACACCTGAGATTGGCTATGACAAGGCTGCAACAGCGGCAAAACATGCTCTCGAAAAAAATATCAGCCTGAAACAGTCGATAGTTGAATTGCAGTATCTGAGCGAAGCGGATTTTGACAGCTTGATAAAACCTGAGACCATGCTCGGTCCCAATCGCTAATTCGCGTTCGGAAATCGACAGGCTTGTTCATTATTACCCTTGCTGTGTCACCACCAATGACGGCACAGCGTAAATGTTTACCATGCATCCCTAAGGGTTGCACCGCGCCGGCAATATTATTCCAGTACTTGAGGCCTGCGTTACCAACACAAATAGAAACCATAAACCCGTTCGAATAATCAAAGGGCTAACTATGCGCTCAGATTGGAGTGAATACATTCAAATGTTCGTCGGACTATTCGCCATTGTGAGTCCGCTTGGGATGATGCCTCTTTATTTAAGCTTTACCGAAAATGTTAAGGCCCAAAGATCGGCGATTGCCAAAACTACCGCCATGGCCGTGGCCGTCATCCTCTCAGTAACCATACTGTTAGGTCAGACAATCCTCAACATATTCAGTATCAGCGTGGATGCTTTTCGTGTAGCTGGAGGTATTTTGTTAATGATCATAGCTCTGGGTATGTTGGAAGCTAAGCGTGGTAGAACGCGTCACACACCTGAAGAGGATGAAGAGGCAATAGACAGTTCCTCAGTAGCCGTAGTTCCTCTGGCGATGCCATTGCTGGTGGGCCCGGGAGCTATCAGTACTGTGATACTCTTTAGTAATCAGACCACTTACCTTGTTGACAAACTGGTCTTATTTTTCATCTGTATGTTGATCGCTTTCTTGGTATGGATCATATTTCACTTTGCCCCACAAATCAGTGACCGTCTGAGCCAGACATCATTGAATATTTCAACACGAGTGATGGGCTTGATACTTGCTGCTATGGCGGTTGAATTTGTTGTCGGTGGCTTACGTAACTTGCTTCCTGGCCTGGCCTAGTGTGCGGCTGATTTTTCCGCTTTCGAGCCCATAATTGAGAAATACACAGCACTGACCAGATAATCCCCGCCCGTGCACTATGTTGGCTTAGCCAGCCGATTGCCTATTAGTTTTCTTACTAGATTTACCCAAAGCGGTCCCAGCAACAAGGTAAGGGCGATTACGGCCACTGTTAATTGGTAGGACGTCTCAACAACGATACCGGCATTCAATCCGATCGCAGCTAACACGAAACTGAACTCACCCACATGGGCCAATAGTGCACCACCGTAGATTGACTCCCACTTCTCTATACCCAATACCTTAAGAATTCCTGCGTTGATAATCGTATTGGCAACAAAAATTAGCATTACTAATAATAGTATCTGCTGCCAGTTCACGATCAGAAAACGAGGATTCAGCAGTGCGCCGACAGAGGCGAAAAACAGGGCAACAAAAACCACCTTGATAGACATCAGATTTGAGCTGATCCAATCTGCATCACTCATGCGTCCTACCAGCATGCCGGCTATAAACGCGCCGAGCGCTGTTGAAAGATGAAGATATCCAGTAACAAAAGAAAATGCGAAACATAACAACAGGGCGAAGAATACTTGCATCTCAGCCTGCTCTCTTAACTTATCCAGAAATTTGTTGGAAACTACTTCGGTCTTGACCTCCCATATAAGCACTGCCAGGACCAATACGCTACCGACTAGTTGCCTCCACAGGGTTGATGCCGCTACACCCTCTCCGTCGAGCATGCCCAAGATCACCAGCATCGGTACGACGAATAGATCCTGCATGATCAGAATTCCCAATAAATTATGAGCAATGGGTTTGTCTGCTTCCCCTCGGGTCTTCAGATAGTCAATCACTACAGCGGTACAACTCAGACTGATGACGAACCCAAGAAGTATCACTCTGGCCAATGGCCAATCGAACATGAGCCCAATCAGACTAACCGCACCGACAGATAATCCAATCTGCAATAGCGTGCCCACAAGAGCCACGCGCCATTTTGTAATGAGCTCCTTCGGTGAAACCTCAACACCGATAAAAAACAGCAACATAACAACACCAATCGACCCTAACTGATTTATCAGAACCAAGTCAGTAAAGAGCCCGAGTCCATATGGGCCCAATAAGGCGCCAGCCAGGATATATCCGGCAAACACCGGCAGTTTGAGCAATAACATCAACAGGCCAAATGCCAGCGCAACAAAGGAACAGACAACGAAGTAAATGATGATGGGATCTGTCAGCATTGGTTATTTACCTGCTCTTTAAGATATCGTTCGAGTTGAGTAATTATATCGACACCGGATTGCAAATCTCCTAATCAAACAAGATTGTGATTATTGAATCAACATCAGCTATTGTATTCATCGTCCCCTTTTGCAAGCCGATTTTCAATCATCGCCATACGGCTAACCTAAGTTGCGGTCAATTATTCGGCTTCCCAGCAAAACTTGTGCCCTGATTATTGACAAACTATGATGTACTTACATTGAGAATTGACTGATTTCAGGAGGAAACCGGTGGCGTTTGCATACGAATTCTGCCGATTTCATGGCACAGTCATCGCTCAGGGCGAGTTAACTTAGCCGTACCCTTTTTTCAAGGGGCCTCCGAATTAAAAGAGCCATTATATGATTTCCTCGGTAATTCGAGTCTCTACATTGCTCATAGGCGTCGCCTTTTTGCTCACCGGCCACGGTTTGCAATTAGCACTCATTCCCCTGCGGGCAGAACTTTTTGAATGGAGTAGTCTCGCGTTAGGGGTGCTTGGTTCAGCATATTTTGCAGGGTTTTTACTAGGATGTTTTAGTATTCCACGACTCGTGAGCCGTATCGGCCATGTTCGTTGTTTTGCCACCCTTAGTGCGCTGTTGACTGCTTCAATACTGGCACTCGCCCTGTTGGAAACCTTTGCATTATGGTTCGTGTTGAGATTCATCGCTGGTATCGCCATATCAGGATTGTATCTTGTTATAGAAAGCTGGCTGAACGAAATGGCTGAGAACGATGTTCGCGGCGGCGTTCTGGGCATTTATACGGCGATCGTATTGGTGGCACTGGCGATAGGTCAATTGCTTCTCAATGTAGCTCCTCTCGAAGGCGACAAACTGTTTATCATCGCCGCATCGCTGATTGCTCTCGCCGGCATTCCCATTTGTGTTACACGCGCTGCACAACCAGTACAAATTCCATCTGCAACATTCTCACCGTTACTTATTGTGGACACATCACGCGCGGCAGCAGTGAGCGCTTTGATCGCAGGCATGGTTACTTCAGTCTACTACGCGATGGGGCCAGCCTGGGGCCTGCAAGTAGGTATGGAAATTCGCGACATCAGTTCGATGATGGCTCTGGGAATAATCGGGGGCGCAGTTACCTTATTACCCCTGGGTCGATTTTCTGATCGACGTGACAGACGCTTGGTAATACTGACAATCATGTTACTAGGTGCTGTATTTGCGGTTTTCGCTGCTTTTGCGCCCGTTACTATAGCCCCCTACCTGATGTTTGTGTTCGGCGGATGCATCATGCCCATACAAGCATTAAGCCTAGCCCATGCAAGTGATAATATCGAGAATCGATCATTTCTCGAAGTTGGTACGGGGCTTCTGGTCATGAACGCGTCCGGCGCAATAGTTGGCCCATTGGTAGCAGCACTGGCAATGCAGTCGTTTGGGTCCAGAGCATTTTTCCTGTTCAACGCAGTCGTTCTTGCTTTTGGCGGCTTGTTGGTCCTGGTAATGATTCGATCCCGTAACCCGACCCGTGAACATTTTGCCAAATTCCAAGTAATGACTACTGCGACAGCTCAGGGAGCACTGCAACTCGATCCCCGGACGGATCCGGAGACGCAGCAGGAGCAGGACCCGCTCCAACAGAACCAATAATCAGAGGCTGCTTAGAGGTGCGGCAGCCAAATCCCCAGCATCCATTAATTGGGTACTAATGTAATGAACCATTCTTGCTGGCATTGACAAATTAATTGCCCGAATCGGTAAAAAGTTGATCTAGATAACTTCTGTATCGCCAACACTCTCCCCCCAAGACACAATCCCACTCAGCCCACATAATTGAAGAATTCTCCGCATACCATAGAGGGGTCAGTGTCTACGACTTAATGCTGAGGATGATGAATGATGAATGATGAATGATGAATGATGAATGATTTTCAGGAGGGGATCAGTGATGCTTGTACATACTTGCATTGGTCATGGAGCGAATTGCCGAAGAATGGCCTTTAACATATCAGCACCCTCCTAAGCCATCACATCCAGGATTGACCCAATAACTTCTTCTCCTGCTCTTATTGCTTTAATAGAAGCCTCAACTTGACGGGAGCTAGCCTTCGCTTCTACGAGGGATTCAACAATATCTTTGCCGGGTTTCTCAGAACTCTTCGGGCTCAAATGGCTCGCCGATGCTATTTCTCCGGCGGCTTTCTGCATACCTTGCATCCCTCTTTTAACGCCTATTAGTCCTGTCTGGAGTATTGATAACACGATAATATCTCGATTTATACTGAGTAGTCAGTATCTATTACGACCATCCGGTGTTGTATATTTATCCAAATATAACCAGACTGTGAACCAGGTCAAAAAATACTGGCTTACTTCTTCGAGAATCGTTTGTTACCCATCTTTTCCTACTAACACTGACTTTATCAAGCTCCCTCCGATAGGCCACCAATGCAAAGGATATTGACAAGCTAACTTCCCAAGTCGAGAAAAGTCGCCGCTGATTAGCTTTTACGCTACTGACCTTTCCCAAGTTGCAAAATCTCGCTACCAGAAATAACGATCATTTTTTGCCAAAACCAAATTCCGAGCAAGATTAAACAAAGCATAATTTTCCAAATGAGATTCAATAACCACCGAGCCTGACGCATTGACTTGAACTTACGCATGCTCTGCTCTCTCACTCGTGTCGGCTCGCGCGAAAGATCAACTCTAATGTTGGCCTATTGGGTTGTATCGTGAAGCGCTTTGCAGACTTAGCATCACGCCGTTTCTGCAAGAATACATCTACTACCTCACCGTCTTGATCTACGGCTCTCTACAAGTAATGCTGCCGGCCTTGAATCTTCACAAAAACCTCATCAATGAAGAAGGCGTCGCCGAATTCCTGGCGATTTCTTCTTAATCGGCGGACATATTTCGATCCAAATTTATTGCACCGCAGATGAATTTCCTCATAGCTCACGGCGATACCTCGCTCAGCCAATAAGTCTTCGATATCTCGACCACTAAGATTGAATCGATGGTAGAGCCAGAGCGCATATTGAATAATCCCGGGTGGAAATCCGTGTCTTTTATACATTTGTGGTGATTTCATGAGCGAATTGTCGCAGAATGGCATTTATCTTGTCAGTACTGCAATTAAAGTTGGAGGAGTTAACTGGCTCCGATGAGGACTTAAAGGCAATGACAATGACAATGACA
>JABMOK010000103.1 GCA_013204155.1 Pseudohongiella sp.
GTAGCCGCTTGTTCGTGGCGTACCAGAATATGCTCGACCTTATCCTGCTTAAATATCGCATCATAGATATGCAATACTGCCCCGCCAGGATAGCCAAATATGATATTAACGCCCTCATCGTGCAAGGCACGAATCAGCATTTCACCACCCGATAATTGGTCCACTTCTATTTGCCCCTACTCTCTGTAACTGGCTGATTTTAAATAAGGAATAGCACAACCGACCATTATGGTCTGCTGCAATCTCAATACCTTTATGAATTAGATTTATCAATTAGCAAGCCGCACAGAAACTACGGCGATTCTTGCTTCTTGTCGGCCTCGTACGCGATAACGTGATAGAAGCCTGTAGGTGGATGTTTTCCAACACCTAGAAAGTAATCTGTTGTTGAGCCTGGTTGCGGCGGCTACAGATTACTGCAGATCGAATGAGGGTTGACCGATTCTTTCTGCTCAAACAATCGGAGATTCTCCCATTTATCCAAGGAAAGTCAAGCTGTTATAAAATAACCGAAGGGCAGCATCAAGCCCAGGTGAATGCCCCGCAAGCCTGATAAAAGCAACAAAGGTGGCTGTTTAGGCCACCTGGGAGTCGATAATTGCGGCGGCTTTAGCGAACGTTAACTCACCGCTCGAATCGATATCTATGGCGATTGAATCCCCGGGGATATAGTCCCCCTGCAATACCTGTTGCGCCAATGGGTTCTCTATCTTGTTCTGAATCACTCGCTTCAAGGGCCGCGCACCATACACGGGGTCGTAACCAATTTCGGCGATATGATCCAATGCGGCCGCGGACACTTGCAAGCTCAGATCATTGTCCAGCAGACGTTTATTAAGCAACTGAATCTGGATATCCGCAATGCCGCGAATCTGTGCTTGCTGCAGCGGATGGAATACAACAGTCTCATCGATTCTATTGACAAATTCCGGAGAAAAATGTTGCACCACTCTTTGCAGAACCACCTCCTTTACAGCTTCGTACGCCTGAGCATCCATTATTCCGTCAGCCATCATCTCCTGTATGCGATCTGAGCCAAGATTCGACGTCATTACGATAACGGTGTTGCGAAAGTCTACCGTTCGGCCATGGCCATCGGTAAGCCGGCCATCATCCATTACTTGCAACAGAATATTGAAAACATCAGGATGTGCCTTCTCCACTTCGTCCAGTAAAAGCACTGAGTAAGGCCTACGTCGAACAGCCTCGGTCAAATAGCCTCCCTCTTCATAGCCAACATAGCCCGGTGGCGCTCCAATTAATCGAGCGACCGAATGCTGCTCCATGAATTCTGACATATCGATGCGAACCATAGCCTCCTCGGTGTCAAACAGGAAATCCGCCAACGCTTTACAGAGCTCAGTTTTACCAACACCGGTGGGGCCTAAAAATAGAAAAGATCCATTCGGCCGATTAGGATCGGACAGACCGGAACGCGAACGACGCACCGCATTGGATACCGCGATGACAGCTTCATTTTGACCAATAACCCGTTGATGTAATGCATCCTCCATTGCCAGCAATTTCAACTTGTCTCCCTGCAGCATTTTACTAACCGGTATTCCAGTGGCGCGAGACACCACGTCGGCGATCTCTTCTTCGGTCACTCGATTGCGAAATAACTGTTTCTCGGCGGTTTCTTCTTCGGCCGCCTCTGCCAGCTTCTTTTCCAGGTTGGGAATTATCCCGTACTGGATTTCTGACATACGGGCTAAATCTCCGGCGCGATGAGCCGAGTCCATATCGTTGCGGGCTTTTTCCAGACTGCTCTTGATAGCCTGGGTGTCTTGCAAGGAGGCTTTCTCTGCCTTCCAGATTTCATCCAGGTCATTAAATTCTTTTTCGAGGCTTTTAATTTCCTCAAACAACTTCTCTTTGCGTTTCATCGAAGCGGGATCTTCATCTTTCTTTAGCGCTACCTGTTCGATCTTGAGTTGAATCAAGCGCCGATCCAATATGTCCATTTCTTCTGGCTTCGAATCAATTTCCATTCGAATCATACTAGCGGCCTCATCGATCAGATCGATGGCTTTATCCGGAAGCTGCCGATCGGTGATATACCGCTGCGAGAGTTTTGTCGCCGCAATAATCGCCCCATCGGAGATATCGACACCATGGTGAACTTCGTAACGCTCTTTCAGCCCTCGAAGAATAGCAATTGTATCTTCCTCCGACGGCTCCTCAACCAATACCTTCTGAAATCTTCGTTCCAGCGCAGGATCTTTTTCAATATTTTTCCGATATTCATCTAATGTGGTTGCACCAACACAATGCAACTCACCACGCGCCAGCGCCGGCTTCAACATATTGCCTGCATCCATAGCCCCTTCCGCTTTTCCAGCGCCGACCATAGTGTGCATTTCATCGATAAATAAAATGACTGATCCTTCCTGCTTGGACAGCTCGTTCAATACTCCTTTGAGACGTTCTTCGAATTCACCTCTGAACTTGGCCCCAGCGATAAGCGATCCCATATCGAGAGCCAAAACCTTCTTGCCCTTCAATCCTTCGGGCACTTCTCCATTAACGATACGCTGGGCTAAACCTTCGATGATAGCTGTCTTACCAACTCCAGGCTCGCCGATTAGAACAGGATTATTTTTTGTCCGTCGTTGCAACACTTGAATCGTGCGTCTAATCTCGGCATCGCGCCCAATGACAGGATCAAGCTCACTATTTTCAGCGCGCGCGGTCAAATCGACACAATACTTGGAAAGCGCCTGCCAGGATTCTTCTGCCCCGGCGTCGCTCACATTCTCACCACCACGCAAATTGGCGATGGCGTTTTCCAGCGCCTGAGGTGAAACACCAAACGAGTTGAGTAGTTTTCCTACCGGGCCGCTGTCGTGCATGGCTACCAACAGGATGGTTTCACTGGAGATGAAGGAATCGCCTTTTTGTTGGGCTAATTTATCCGCCTGATTCAGCAGCTTTGTCAAATCACGGGAAACCGATATTTCGCCCTGGCTGTCTTTCACCTCGGGCAAATTGTCGATCAATTCTGCCAGCTTTGCTTGTAGCTCACCCAGGTTAAATCCAGTTTGTGACAGCAACGGCCGGACTGAGCCCCCTTTTTGTTCAATGAGAGCCAACATCAAGTGAGCAGGTTCAATAAAATTACTGTTTTTTCCCAGCGCGAGCGACTGCGCATCTGCCAGAGCTGACTGAAGTTTAGTGGTCAATTTATCTATTTGCATACAAAGTCCAACAGGTTAAGAGGCACGGATAATCAGGAGCCAGTACATTCGAATTTAGTTAACCCTATAAATTGGGTCAGCGCAGCAAAATTTCAACGGCTAAGCATTATTTCTTGATATTAATCAAAGATGGTTAATTCGCGGGATTGGAAGGGAGGAGATGATCGCTGGAGATAATTATTCGCGATTCACCGTATCGATGTAAATCATACTGAGCATTCGACCCGTAATCCCCTCTCTACGGAATGAGTAAAATTCCTCCGCCTCGCAGTAGGTGCAGTGGTCGCCTCCCTGCACATTATTCAAACCAAGCCTGGCCAATTTGATTCGTGCAATGGCATACAGATCAGCCATAGTTTTTTGCCGATTGCTTGTCGCTTTGAAGCAGCTCTGTAGGGCGAATTTTTCTGCAGACGATTGCGCTTGAGAACTAAACGCGGCCTTAACTTCCGCACCTACTTCGAAATGGCAGGGGCCAATGGCAGGCCCTAACCAGACGCACAGATCCTTTGTGGTGCTAGCAAACTTGGCAACGGCATTTTCCAGTATGCCTGCCGCTAAACCTCGCCATCCCGCGTGAACCAGGGCGATTTCGCTACCATCTTTGGCCGCAAAAAATACCGGCAAACAATCGGCAGTTAATACACAGCAAACAACACCCGGCTCTCTGGTAAGCAAGCCATCTGCTCTTATCGGCTCTGCGGCCTCCGTGATTATTACCGTTTCTACCCCGTGATTCTGCTGCAACCATTGCCATCGTAGATTGGGATCAAGCCTGGCGGCAAGAAGCTTTCTGTTTTGCTCTACATTTCTCTCTTCATCACCTACGTGTTTTGCAAAATTGAGAGAGTGGTAAGGTGGCTCGCTGGCGCCTCCCTCTCTGCGGGTCACACAGGCAACAATTTTTTCCGCCACATCCCAGTCGGGAGAAATACACTGCATGCTTGCCACCATTGTATCGCAGGCTTCCTAGCTAAGTTTAAAGCCGCTTTTCCGTATTGCGAGGGGTCGCCGCTAAATTAAACGTCATTCTCAAGCCGAGTGATCAATTCATTCATATCTTGTGGCCGTTCTATTTCCCAGCTCATTGCGGCTTGATCCAGCGGATGAACAAGTGCCAAACGGCGAGCATGCAGCGCCTGACGCTTAAAATTCCTCAGACACTCGCTCAGCTCGGCAGAACAGGCGGCGGGGAGCTGTAGCCGACCACCATACATTTGGTCACCTACTATGGTGTGCTTCAAATACGCCATATGCACACGAATTTGATGAGTGCGGCCGGTTTCCAGTTTGACATCAACATGGGTGTGCGCTCGAAAACGTTTTTTTACCCGATAATGGGTAACGGCTTCCTGCCCCATTTCTACGATGGCTCTCTTCTTCCGATTAACAGCATGCCTCCCGAGCGGTTTATTAATGGTTCCGCCTCCCGTGAGCACGCCGTGCACAATTGCCTCATACTCCCTGCTCATCTCTCGTGCCTGCAATTGGTTTACCAGTGAGGTGTGGGCAATCAAGGATTTGGCAACTACCATCAATCCAGTCGTATCCTTATCCAGTCGGTGCACGATACCGGCCCTGGGCAGTTCCTTCAGGCCTGGACAGTGATACAGCAAGCCATTAAGCAAGGTTCCGTCCTGATGGCCTACCGCCGGATGCACCACAACATCCGCCGCCTTATTTATTATCAGCAAGTGCTCATCTTCGAAGACTATGTCCAAGTCCATCTGCTGAGCTACCCAGTACTCGATGCTGGCGAGTTCCGCCTCAACCAGCAGGCTGTCACCCGTTTGCAGTCTGTCTCTGGGGCGCAATTGCTTGCTATTGACCAGCAAAGCACCCTCCTTGATCCAGCTCTGCAGCCGACCACGGGAGTATTCCGGAAACAATTTCGCCGCTATCTGGTCTAAGCGATTACCAGAGAGCTCTTCGGGGACTTCGGCTTGTAGGGAAATATGACTCGACATGAGCCCATGATACTCGATTACTGCACGGGCCACACTTTTGCTTGGCATCTGGAATGCTTTTGGGGATGGGTTTGCGGGTACTGCTGTGGTTAAATAGCCCTTTTTGCGTAGTAACAATTCGAATAGCAGGACAGACTTTGAGTATTAGAACTATTAAATTTCCACTATTGCTGGTGCTCGGGCTATTTTTAGGCGCCTGTGGCTGGTTCGGTAATGACGAAGAGGCTGATGAATTTGCGGGGCTGAGTACCGAAGAGCAGTTTTACCGACGTGCGCTGGAGCAATCAGATTCACAAAATTTCCAGGGCGCCATTGCCACTTATCAAGCACTGGAGTCACGATTTCCATTCGGCCGATTCGCCGCTCAGGCGCAGATTGAAATTGTTTACGTTTATTATCGAAATAACGACCTGGAAGCCGCAAGGGCGGCGGCCGATCGATTTATCAGACTGCATCCGGAAAATGAAAATGTCGACTATGCGCATTATATGAAGGGACTCGCTTCTTTCAATGAAGAAAGTGGCATGCTTAGTCGATTTCTACCCATCGACGCAACCAAGCGAGACCCGGGGCGAGCGCGGGAATCATTTGCTGACTTTTCTCAACTGCTGGCGCTTTATCCCGACAGTCCCTATGCGGCAGATGCGCGCGCAAGAATGGTGCATTTAAGAAACAACCTCGCTTATTATGAAATTCATGTCGCTACCTACTATCTTGAGAGACGGGCCTATATCGCCGCATTACGTCGCGCCCAATACGTGGTAGAGAATTTTCAGGGAACTCCGGCCGTAGCAGATGGTGTCGCCGTCATGGCCGAGAGTTATCTGCGCCTCGGCTTGAACGATCTCGCGGATACTTCATTAGCCCTTCTACGAGAGAATTATCCGGATCACGAGTCGATCGGCAGTGACGGTGAGTTTATTATCCGAACTGAAATCACTAACCCTTCATTGTTATACACAGTGTCATTCGGCCTACTCGGTGATAATCGCATCGATCCACCGCTTGCTCCCACCGTCAGACCCAGAAACTCTGGCAGCCAGGAAATTATTAACGCTCAGGGAGAGGTGGAGGAAGCAGGCAGATCCTGGCTCAGCATCTTGACTCTAGGTATTTTGGGCTAAGTCAGACCTCGGCGATTAGCCCATTTCACCTTAAAATTTTTTTTCTGGGTCACTGACACCCCCTGTATGGCGCTGAAACCCTTTGTTCGGCTGCCTGCCGGGGTCAAGCTCTCACCATACTCCTCGCTTGCCTGTGAGAAAATAATTTTCCGTGTCAACCAATCCCACCAAACGGCGTTAACACTGTAGGGAAACAGTAATTTTGAGGATTGAATAGCCGATAGACTAATTTATCGCTGCCCTGATTTGGAGAATGGTCGTTGTCGCAGTGTAATCGGAGGCTCGATTCTGAATAACTCTCAATTACTGGATAAGTTCCTGCAAAGCGTTCAGTCGCGTGGCTTTCGTATTGCTCAAATTGCAACGGGTAATGTGGAGGATGCATTGGATTTGGTGCAGGAAACCATGTTCAAACTGGTTGAGAAATATGCCGACCGAGCTGAAAATGAATGGACTCCTCTGTTTTATACAATCCTGCACAGTCGGATTAATGACTGGCATCGACGTAACAAGGTAAGGAACCGCCATAGGAGCTGGCTGAAGGATTATGACGAAGAGGGAGAAGATCCAATTCAGACGGCGCCTGATCCTCGCGACCGCAATCCGGAAACAGAGACTCAGACAAATGATAGTATGGAGAAACTGCAGCAAGCCTTGGAGAGCTTGCCCCCTCGACAACAGCAGGCGTTTCTACTTCGCGCCTGGGAAGGCATGGATGTCAGACAGACGGCGACTGCAATGGCATGCGCTGAGGGCAGCGTCAAAACGCATTATTCTCGGGCAATACACAGTCTTCGAGATCAGCTGGGCGAACATTGGCCATGAACAAACTGGAAGATAATCTTTTTATACAGGAAATTTGTCAACGTCTCGATGCCAGCATAGCGCATTTGGATCCGTCGATTAGTGCTCGCCTCAATACCTCTCGCCAGGACGCTTTGAAAAACAAGCGGCAACCGATCAATGCGGAAACAGATTCTCTGGCGCAAAAGGTACGAGAACAACTTAATGAGAATGCGGGTCTCTCGATCGAGATCGAGGCCAAACTAAATCAGATCAGACAACAAGCTATAGCGCGATTGAATAACACAGAATTGCGCGCAGCACCCTCTTCATTCGCTCGACTGCAAAATTGCTTAGAATCCCGATTTTCGACTTTCAGCTTAGCCGTCCCTGGCGCTATGCTTGCTACGGCCTGTGTACTTGTTACCGTAGTTTCAATATTCTATGTGACTTCCAGACCCGCGGGATCTTTATCACTGGAAGAAGAGATTAGTTTAATTGCCTCAGCCGAAGACATCGAATTGTATGAGAATCTGGAATTTTATCTATGGTTGGCTGAGAACGAAGCGCTTACCCTGTGATAATCCTGGAAATAGCTTGTTTAGAGGCAGTAAACACAAAGCGAAGCTGATTACCGTCTGTCTTTCAGGCTTCTTGTCGGCGACTCAGGCGGCCGAAAATGAACACACTAATCAGCAAAATCCAGATCTGGCATTTTTGGAATTTCTGGGCCAGTTCGAAACCGATTCAGGGGAATGGATCGATCCGGCCAGTTTATTGACGGAAGAATTTGGCGAATTGCTTGATGCATCGACAATCCCGCCACCGGCACCAAATTCAGGCACGGATACTGACAGTGGGACTAACGATAAGAGTAATTCAGCGAGCACCGATCAACAGAGTAAGCAATGATGAAAACCCGAATAACATCAGCTAGTTTGTTATTTGTCCTGTTGATAATTGGGCAGACATCTTATGCACAGGAAAAAACACCGTGGACGGATCTTTCGCGTGAAGAAAAGCAAGTGCTACAACAACTGGAACCACAATGGAACGACTTGACGGTAGAGCGACAACAACGCCTGCGTCGCGGCGCCAACCGTTGGCAGCAAATGCAGCCTCAAGAGCGATCGCAGGCACAAAATCAACAGCAACGCTTTCAAAACCTATCCCGCCAACAGAAGCAGATAATTAATCAACGATTCCTGCGCTTCAATAATCTGCAGCGCGCAGAACAACGTCGATTACGTAATGTACAACAAAGATATCGAAATATGCCGGAACAGCAACGCCGTAGACTTCGCGAGCAATTCGAACAACAATCGAGGCAGACTAATCCCCGCGCCGAACAAGAAGACTCGACACAGTCACCCGCTAATCAGCGCAGGATTCAGGATGTCATTAGACAGAATCAGAACATCTTGCGGGAAGTCCCCCGTCCGACACCGCAGCGGCAACCCGGGGTACAGCGTGTCCCTCGGAATACGGTGCCAACGCGACCGCGCTAGCCGTTGCGGATTGCAGGGAAATTTAAAATCCAATTTGTGGATTTTCTCATTCACCCAGGGGCCAGGCATTGGTTATCGGATAGCGTCGATCGCGACCGAAGCCTCGCTGGGTAAGTCTTACGCCAATTGGACTTTGGCGTCGCTTATACTCATTCAGATCAACCAGCCGTAGCACTCTTTTCACCACCGTTTCATCGAAACCCTCATCGATTATCGCGTCGGCACTGTAATCATTTTCTACGTAGAGCTCCAATATTTGGTCCAATTGATCATAGGGGGGCAAACTGTCCTGATCTAGTTGATCTGGCGCCAATTCTGCCGAAGGGGGTCGATCGATGACTTGTTGCGGAATCGCTTGTTGTGAAATAGCTTGTTGTGAAATAGAAGGATTCGCGGGCGAAGAATATTCGCTGTTGCGATAGGACGCCAATCTATAAACCAATGTTTTAAAAACGTCCTTCAACACATCGAACCCCCCCGCCATATCTCCATACAGTGTTGAGTATCCAACGGCAATTTCACTTTTGTTTCCGGTTGTAAGTACCAGAAGTCCCTTTTTATTTGAAATAGCCATTAATAGTACCCCACGACATCTGGCCTGAATATTTTGCTCGCTGACATCGACTTCTGTGTCAGCAAACTCAAATCTAAGGGCATCGATGAATGCAGAATAAATTCCCGCAATCGATATGACTCTATAATCCACCCCCAAATCCTCAGCCTGTTGCGCTGCCGCATCGAGGCTCAGCGGGGAAGTATAGTCAAATGGCATCATTACAGCATGAACTCGATCCGGGCCAAGAGCATCTACCGCAATCGCCAAAGTAAGTGCCGAATCGATACCACCAGACAGGCCTAAAACCACACCTCGAAATCCATTCTTATTGGTGTAATCCCTGACCCCTAAAACCAGACTTTGGTAAACCTGCGCTTCGATGGATTGATTTACGGCGACTGACTGCAATGGAATCTTGCAGCGAGCAACAGGTTCTTTCTCATCAATCTCAACTGTGACTGCAAACAAGCCTTCTTCAAAGCTCGGCGCCAAATAATGGCATTTGCCCTCGGCCGTCATCGCCATTGACGCCCCATCAAATACTAATTCATCCTGCCCCCCAAGCAAATTTACATAAATAATGGGGAAACCCCCTTCGGCAGTTCTCTCTTGCAGCAGCTGCGTACGTTGTGCAAGCTTATTTATGTGATAAGGAGACGCATTAATATTTATCATCAGCTGAGCTCCGGCATCGCGAGCCTGGCGCATCGGGCCCTGCTCCCACATATCTTCACATACTGTGAATGCTATATCCGCTCCGGCAATTTTTAACAGGCAAGCCTCATCGCCCTGATCAAAATAACGCCGCTCATCGAACACCTGATAATTGGGTAGGCATTGTTTCCGGTAATTGGCTAGACGATTACGGCCCTTGATAACGGTCAGGGAGTTATAGAGTTTGTTACCTTGCTTCTCTGGATATCCCACTACCATGTAAATCCCTATATTCTCGCTGAGGATACGATTCATGGCTTTTTCTACTCGTATCACCAAACTGGGGCGCAGCAGGAGGTCTTCGGGGGGGTATCCTGTTAAGGTCAGCTCTGGAAAGGCTATGATATCAGCTGCATACTGTGAAATTGCCTGTTTTGCGCTCTCAATCAGCTTAGTGGTATTGGATTCAATATCCCCCACCTCCAAATTGAGCTGAGCCATTACTACTTTAATTTGCCGCGCCATAATCTTCTCTTTATTGTTAACCTTGACACTCTACTAAGCTGGTTTTTGTCCGATAATAAGCTATCGGCAGACCACACACTCTTGCTGTAATTGTAACGGAAACCATGGCTGAAAGAAGCGCACAATATCCTGATCAAATTTACAATGTAGCTGTTGTCTACAACGTATACCGGATTCTTCTGCCGTTGCTATTGTTAGTCACTTCCTTCATCCCTGGCGCCACACTACTCGGCGACCTGAACCCTTCTCTGTTTGTGCAAGTCTGTGCCGGCTATGCGATCTTCGCGGTCGCTATTGCTTTTTTCGCGACTATGCCCAGCCGCTCTATCAACAATTCGTCTATTCTTACCGGCAGCCTGATTATCGATATATTTGCGATAACGCTTATTAGCTATACAAGCGGAGGAATGATCAGTGGCCTGGGATTACTACTAATCGTAACCATCGCATCTGGCGGCATTCTGACACGAGGCAGAATAAGTACATTTTTAGCCGCCGTTGCCGCCCTGTCTCTCATTTATAGCGAACTGTATCTTACTCTCTCATTGGAGAATCCAGCCAGCCAATTTATTCAGACGGGTATCCTGGGAGCACTTCTCTTTGCTACATCATTGTACGTACAAAATCTTACCAACCGAATTTATAAGGCCGCGCTACTCGCCAACCAACAAGCGAGCGAAATTATTGATCTGGAAAAACTCAATAACGAAATAATCCAACGTATGTGCACCGGCGTAGTGGTGGTGAACGCCGAACATGATATTGTCAGCATGAATAGCGCTGCTCGAAGTATTTTACTGCCCATACTGCCCTCAGCTCAACAGGGTACTGGACTGCAACATGCGCTTCCAAGCATTCTTACAAAACATCTTCAGCGTTGGAAGATAAACCCCAAACGACACCCAGAAGCTATATCAATACCTAATTCAGCGAAACAAATTCAATTAAGCTTTGCTTTCCTCAACCCGGACTCCGATTCAGATACACTGATTTTTCTTGAGGACAATCGGCGAATAGTTCAGCGCGTAAGGCAGTTGAAATTAGCCTCGCTAGGTCGCCTGACCGCCAGCATAGCCCATGAAGTGCGAAATCCATTAGGCGCTATTAGTCATGCAAGTCAGCTGCTTAGCGAATCTGAAACGATAAGCAATGATGACAAGAGAATGATTGAAATAATCCTCGATCATTGCAACAGAGTAAATTTGATAATAGAGGACGTGCTTGATGCTTCGCGTCATGAAGACACGACAGCAAAAGTAATTATACTCAATGATTGGCTGGAAAGTTTTATCAAGAACTATTCAGCGACACACGAACTCTGCGATGATATTAAACTTGAACCCACCCCTAATGAGATCAAAGTGAATGTAATCGAAGGTCAATTAGAACAAGTATTGAATAATTTGTTTGATAATGGCCTTAGATACAGCTATAAGAAAACCGGCCGTGCGACCCTTCTGCTACAGGCAGGCATCGGCAACAGAGAGGGCGATGAACATGCTTTTCTTCACATCATAGATGAAGGACCCGGGGTCGACGAAGAAACTGAGCCACATTTGTTCGAACCTTTTCACACTACCGAGTCGAGCGGAACAGGGCTGGGTCTTTATATCTCAAAGGAACTATGTGAAGCTAATCAGTCACAATTAGTTTATAACAGAACGAATACAGGAAAGAGCTGCTTCAGCATTTATTTCGGCAACCCAGATCGAATAATGGCGTAAGCAAAATAAAATATGACAAATAGCGTCCTCATCGTTGACGATGAACCAGACATTCGCGAACTTCTCGAGATAACGCTAGGCCGCATGTCTCTGACAACAAGCAGTGTCGCTGATCTCGAGTCAGCCAGGCAGCTGCTTTCGACCCAGAGTTTTAACTTGTGTCTCACCGATATGCGCTTACCTGACGGGGATGGTCTCGAGCTGGTTGAATATATACAGAAGGAGCACAGTCAAACACCGGTTGTGGTAATTACCGCACATGGCACCACGGAGACCGCCATAAAGGCATTAAAAAGTGGCGCATTCGATTTTGTTTCCAAACCTATAGACCTGAAAAAACTTCGCGATCTTGTAACTTCAGCACTGCGCCTGTCGCAAAATAATCTCTCGGAAGAAGCGGCCACATCCGGAAGCAGCGAACACGGTGCACCTACGATCACTGGACAATCACCCAGAGTTAGAAAACTTAGAGAGCAAATCGCGAAAGTTGCCCGCAGCCAGGCTCCTATTTACATCAGCGGTGAATCAGGCAGCGGCAAGGAACTCGCCGCAAGAGCGATTCACCAGCACAGCTCGCGGAGCAATGCGCCATTCGTGGCGGTTAATTGCGGAGCGATACCTGAGCATTTGGTGGAAAGTGAGCTCTTTGGCCATCTAAAAGGCAGTTTCACTGGCGCCGATCAGGATAAGCAAGGGCTATTTCAGGCGGCTCAAGGAGGCAGTTTATTCCTCGATGAAATCGCCGACCTGCCACTGCATACCCAGGTTAAACTATTACGTGTAATACAGGAAAAAGCCATCCGCCCGGTTGGCTCTCAAAAAGAGCAGGCCGTTGACGTAAGAATCTTAAGCGCAACACATAAGAATCTCACCAATGAAGTCGAAACAGGGAAATTGCGCCAGGATCTGTATTTCCGAATCAATGTAATCGAACTCGCCGTTCCCAGCCTGAAAGAGCGTAAACAAGATATTCCCGAACTCACTCTGAACATTCTTCAAAAAATTGCCAATGAAAATGCAACCCGTGTTTGTCGGATGAGCGATGAATCTCTGGCTGCCTTACAAAATTATACATTCCCCGGAAATGTGCGTGAGCTGGAGAACATCCTGCAA
This sequence comes from Pseudohongiella sp., assembly GCA_013204155.1. Lineage (GTDB taxonomy): Bacteria > Pseudomonadota > Gammaproteobacteria > Pseudomonadales > Pseudohongiellaceae > UBA9145. Next base: position 13,152 of record JABMOK010000103.1, read on the forward strand.
AGGGCCGCCACCTTGTGCGAAGACAATATTATACAGCTTTCAAATCTTGAGTTTATCAACCTGCCGGTATCTGCCAAACCCGTTAACGACCCAGGCAAAGACACAGCGGCTCTCAGCAAAACTGAAATCAACATTACTGATGATTTTTCATTGGAAAAGCATCTTGAGTCAATTGAAATTGAAGCAATCGAAAAAGCCCTGAAAGAAACCCGCTGGAATAAAACGGCAGCCGCAAAGAAACTGGGCATGTCCTTTCGCGCCTTACGCTATCGATTAAAGAAGCTGGGGCTGGACTAAGGATTTAGCTATCGCTGCTCTCAACAGACGGATCAGCAGGCGTTAGTTTTCAGCATCGCCTGAAGCCTTCTATTTTTGTCTCCTCAAGCATTTCCTCGTTCGAATAAGCCCGCCTGCTTTCGGCTCGATGCGCCGAATAAAACCTTTCGATCCAGGACACAGCCATTTAATCAGTTGTTTCTAACTGCTTAAAAAGTTGAACTATACTGGGCAAGTAACTCATAGCTTATTCACAAGGAGGTGGAAAGCAATGAAAATAATGAAAACAATAAAAGCTCAATTGGGTTTAACCCTGTTAGAACTGATGATCACACTATTTCTGCTATCGATTTTGCTCGGTGTATCGATGCCAGAATTTAAAACCTTGATGGAAAGGAAAAAGGCGGAGTTATCAATTCGAAAACTCGCTGGCGCGATTGAACTCGCTAAATCCTCCGCTATCGCCAGCAGTAGTCTGGTGACCTTGTGTCGCTCATTCGATGGCGCTAAGTGTGGCGGAAAATGGCAGGATGGACTGATTATATTCACCGATTCCAATGCAGACCGAAAAATTAATCAGCAGGACAAACTACTGCACTCTATTACTTTCCCACTGATGCATGGCGAACTTCGCTGGAGGGCATTTCAAAACCGCCAGTACTTGCAAATCACCCACCTGGGATTTACCCGCTACCAGAATGGGAATTTCACCTATTGTCCCGAGGACAAAAACCCAAAATTTGCCAGCCAGTTGATAATTAATCGTACAGGACGCGTGCGCTTCGCGATTGATAGTGACGATGACGGGATAAAGGAAGACAGCCAGGGTCGAGCAATTACTTGTCGCTAGTAACTCAACAAGCCAGGCTTACGGATTTAACGCTGCCAGCATTCTTCAGTAGTGGCGCCGGTTCCACTGGCACCACGGACGCCAGTATTACTAATAGTGAGCGTGTCACAGATGTCATCTGCCTGACCGCCCTGGGCAGTTGCCGTCGCGATAAAACAGTTGCTAATTGCCCCTCCATCACAAGCCGCTACGCTTATCAGGTATAAGCCATTGCTGGAGGTACGGTCTCGATCGGCAACGGTTGGAGTACTCAATGGCGTGGCGTCATCGATATAGGTATTAAAACTCGAATAATGACGCTCCTGATCGGATGCTACCTGCATCAACTCGCTTTTTGCTTCTGCCCTTCCCGATCTTAGAACACTGTCCTGATAGGCGGGCAGGGCAATGCCTACGAGAATACCTATGATCACGACTACAATCATCATCTCGATTAGAGTAAATCCCTGCTGATTTAAACGCGGCATTGTTAATCCTTAGGCAATTATTTCTTAGACAAATATTTCTTAGACAAATATTTCTTAGACAATTAATCCTTAGCTAATTATAGCTGAGAAAATAGTTACCATCCATTACTGAGAGCCCACACAGTCAAACTCTGTTCAGCGGCGAGCTAACTATCCTGAAGAATCTGTATTGCATCGAGAGGGCCGATAATTTCAACTGTGAGCAGCCTGTTGTTTCCGTCCAGAGTGTAACGAACGACCAAACCCGGGTGGAGAATTTCAACGCCTATTTCTTCTCCCCTAAAATACACGATAGTTAGCTCGTCTTCGAATCCATAATCCCGACCCGATATGGTGATATAACCATCGTCCTCCCGTGTTTTCTCTATGGCTCCGGAGTATATTTGGGCCTGAATGCTAGACAGCACGACCTGAGCGTTGGAAAGAAAGGAAAACCCAAGTGCTACGAGCAACACTCCGACTCTGTAAAATCTCATCCTTTCCAGGCTCATCCGTTGAAAGTAATTCATAATAATTGTCCTTTTTCTGAGCACGGGCCTACTCCAATTGTCGCCACGATTGCCTGCCATAAGTTACGGCGTCGACGCTTAATTGAATAGCCTCAATCCCGCCGCTGGCACCACTACCAAATGCAATATCCTTACCACCAACAGACAAAATACTCACCGACGGCATGATCCCCACACTCGATCCCCTACCGGATGCATCGCCGTCATCGGCATCGAATAAGCCGTCACCGTTCATATCGAAAGCAGGAGATTCAAGTGCACTGCCATCACGGAAATCCAGCTCCATCAAATAACTTTGACCACCGAATTCGCAGGGCAGAGTCGAAGGTAACAGCGTGGTAAAAATAACACGGCCATTGCGAACAACGGCATTACTCACCTGCCGTTCCCCGGCATTAAGCACGTTGACCACACCTTCTATTTGATCTGGCATCAAATCGAGCTTCCAGCCCATATGAACATCCCAATCGATTACCTCATTAGATACGTCCCGCAAGTCGTAGGTTTTATCGTCTACGCCGTCACCGTTAGTATCGAATGCCTGAGCGTATTGATTAGTAATAGATTGCACCAATAGATCGCTACTATCGAAACCAGTTAGATTGACTCCGTCCTTATCCCAAATCCCATAGAACGCCTGTGTCGCCTGGCCTGAAGGGGTGTTGTCGGTAGTCTCCAGATATTTGCCGGTTCCAAAGTAAATCATGAATCCATTGAGGCCATCGGGGTGAATTGCGGCCTGGGGCTGGGTGGTAATCGGCTGCCCACTCTCTGTGGTAAATAGGGGGATCCCTGTGCTAGCTTGTTTATAGGCAATATCCCAATTGCTCTTATTGCTAGCGCTTACATCAAATTTCCACATATTTCCCAGCAGGTCGCCACTGTAGATATAATCAACAACTGAATCGCCATCAGTATCTATAAGCAGCGGTGTTGCCAATCCATTCGGTGTGCCAACATCGCCTGCTTGGGTATCTATTTTCTTCAGCAAATCACCGGTCTCAACATCCACAATATAGAGCACCGCGTGACCCGTAGTACTGGCACTACCATCCGCCTCGGTGTTGTTATAACCATTGCCAAACACGGCGGCCCAGCTGCCATCAGCCATCTTCGCAAGCTGCGGAATGCCGAAGGTATAACCCAGGTCGGCATCATCGCTATCGTCGAATTCCCATAAGGCTATGCTGGCAGCGTTTACTTCATCGAAGCTTGCGGGATCGGTAACGTTGAGCGCATAAATAGCCTGTCCACCGCCCCCCAAACCTCCGGCTAACACTGTACGCCACAGCCCATTAGTTCCTGTGCCAGGGTCATTCGTATTCGCCATATAGACATCCGCACTATTCGTTCCATCGTCAACGAAATTACGATGGCCATAGGAGGTTGCCGTGAGCCTGTACAGGTTTTCATAAACAGCATTGGGCACGTAGGCCAGAATTTCGTTACCTGTGGCTTCTTCGAAGCCATGCAGCATGCCATCGTTTGCCCCTACATAGACCACACCATCCCGAGCGGTATTGGCACTGACAAAAGCACTATAGGGTTTTGCTTCTAAACTATCAGCATAGTTAGCATGAGGTGCAGCGACAACCCTGGGAGCCGAGTGCACGATGTCTCCAAGTACACTGCTTCGACTGCGAAAGTTCTGCCCGGTTCCTTCATTGCTACCATCGCCCCGCAGATAGTTAATCAGATCTTCACCGAATTGCTGGTTACTGGCTATCTCGCCAGTATTAATTGTAGCCAGACTAAAGGGGGCATTGATCATCAGACCCGTCACCTGACTAGCGCTGAATTCTGCCAATGGATCTGCATTGGTGTAATCGGCGGGGAAGCGGAAGGGCACGCCCTGGCCCTCAAGACCGCCGCCCGGAATGACATCCTCATCGGGATTGTAAGTAATGATTTCTCGCCCTGAAGCATAGTTCTGGGCGCCGAGTTGAGAGCCGGCGTCCCAATCTGCAGTGCTATTAATTGTTCCATCGAGATTGATCTGAAAAGCCAACAATTGCCCTTGCCAACCTCCGCTGTCAAATTTAGCCTGATAGAGATGACTGGCACCGCCGACAGAACCGGTACTGGTCGCTACCGAAGCCGCTGAACCTACGCGGTCGGCGACTACCCCCACTGCCTCTGCTATCGCTGTAGCGACAGAAGCAGGATTTTTGGATGCCACAAATGTGCCTTTGCTATTAAACGCGGCATGCCATAAATCATCAATTTTTTCGTCATCTGTAGTTACAGAACCATTGTTCCAGGCGCCACCTTCCAGTAATACAGGATTTGGCCAGCCATCGTTATCCGTATCGACCAGTTGGCCCTCAACCCCGAAAGCAACGGTGAACGAAACCATGTGCTGGGCGCTGTTTTGATCCCCCGGGGAGGTCGGAACCTCATCGGCGAGTGGGCTCAAGTCGGTGTTATAAAAGTAATGCGCAACATCGGCAAGCGTATCGCTGGCAGCATCCCCATCTTCATCGGCGATAGCGGCTTCAAAGGGGTCACCGCCACTCCAGTAGCCATCGGTAAACAGTATGCTAAAGTTTTGTTGGCAACTGGAAGTAATGGGGTCTGTGTAATCGCTGGAATAATAATCGGAATAATAGCGCCCAACTCGCTCCAAGCCTTGGCGCAGTGGTGTCCCGTTGATGATGATTTCGTAGTCGTACAAGGCTTGCAAGATAGCCTCATTGTGGGCAGGAAAATCCTCACTCAAAACCGACTCCAGGGGAAATTCACCGAACAAATCTGCGTAATCATTCAGTAAGCTAAGGCCAAATCGATTATTTGACGCGGACGAAGTCATAACCTCGGCCACCGCTGCCTTCATAACGAAGGAACGTCGCCGATGGTACTGATACCAGTTGGCGACATTCTGCTGAATTTCGCTGACGGTTCTACCCCAGGGATCTACCTCGGCTCCACTCAGACTGTCGCTGCCCGCTACGGTTCCGAAACAATCCACAAAAGGAGGATTGGTGTCAGTGTCGACGAAATTGCAATCAGGACTGCCGTCGACACCGGCGAAGTTAGTAGTGAGTGTTTCTACATCTACACTCGATGAACCTACTGTGTAGGTGGTATGACTATCCCAACCGTCAACCATGCCATTGGCACCATCGGTGACACTGTTTGGACCAGCCGCAAGCGTGCCTATGGAATCACCATCGTAGCCCAGATTATCTATCCACACCTCGTAGGCAAATTCTGCCAATTCACGGGTAATCGAATAGCCAGTAGTGCCAGGCTGAGGATTACTTCTGGCAAAGGTAAAATCCGCGTCAGCAAAGCCCGGCCAGGGCGAGTAAGTTGTCGCCGGATTGTAGTACATGAGGTTAAAATCAGAATTACGCACTCGCCAGTCGCGCGCCACTACCTCGGGTGATCCTTCTATCGCACAACGGCTAGAATAAACATTGTCAGTATTAAGCGAATGGGCAAACATGTAGTAATAGCTATCTCGACCAGTACAGTCTCCCTCGAGAGCATAAAGCGTGACATTGCCATCTGTCACCGTAGCCGTACCACTCGAGGCTCTCCAGTAATTTAAGTAATACTGATTGTCAGGCGTTAAGATTTCCCAGTCCATCGACCCGGAATCATCGAGCATGAAGAAGATATTCGGACTCACCTGGGAGCCGAGAAAAAGCGGCGCGTCGGCTAATGCCAACTCGGCCGCCTGTACCGCGCTGGACGCCGACAGCATATAGACTGAGGCTAGCCAGGCTAGAAAAAAACGTAATTGCTGCTTCAAACCCATTGTTGCCTCCTCAGTAGTTCGCTACCCGTTCGTTATTAGTTCGTTTTAGTTATAGGTCTTGGCAAACATCGACTGCAGCTTCACGGCTGTCGTCGAATTCGCGCCAATACCGCGCGCCGTGATTCGATGGAATATTCGAGAGACGGTGACCTCGGCGCCACCGATACCAATAGGTCGATCGAAGCTCGTCGTGCGATATTCCTCAATAATGTACTCCGACCGTGCTGAGACACCAGCCAGGGTGACGGCCTCAGCATTGGCACTCCACCAGCTGTCATCTCTTGCGCTATCGGCCCACCAATAGATCCCATCTGTTGCATCAGGATCCATTGCATCTACCGACCAGACTGTGGTGCTTCCATTACTGCTTGTAACCGGTTTTGTGTCTTCACCCGTCAACCAGGCTTCGGCGACCTTCAGGGCGGACTCTGCTGCTTGAAAGGCGGCGTTGTAATCCTGCATATTGCCCGACATTCGCTCTTCCAGAATGGTGCTTTCCATGCCTGAAATACCCATAATCGTCAAGATGGCGAGGAATATCAGACAAAACACCAGTACAGCGCCATTTTGCCTGCCGCGCCGGCCTGGATTTGGTGTTTTCTGTCGCTTATCCATTGTTATCCAATCTATTGTTATCCAATCTACCTTAATGCCGCCCTGTAACTGTGAACCAGCTCTAATTCCCCAGGGCCCGATTACGCAGGCTGATGGTACTGGTAAATACGCGCCGTACCCGATCGTCAGCGGGTAAGGCGCCATTACCTCCGCCGCCATCGTAGCTGACGCCGTCGAAACTATAAGCCTGAGGCGCCGGCACGGTGCCGTCTTCGATAGACTGCATCAGCAGGCTTACCCGCACACTGATGACATTACTCCAATCAGGAACCAGATCGGCCACCAGGTAGCTATCGACCGTGTTGCGCGCATCGCCGTCCAGATTCACGCCGTACAATAACTGCATACTCTCGATACCCTCGATCAATTCCTCCGCCGCACCCGCCGTGCCATCGACTGCCAACTGCCGTCTAAACAGGGCCGGGGGATTGCTCGCTACGTCACCCCGCTTGCCGACATAAAACACTGTGCCCTGCAGTTTAATCGCCTCACCGCCGGCCTCCGTTGTAATAGGTGGATTGACCAGATTACCTGGCGCACAGGAGCTACTGAGGATGAGATTTTCCAGGCCGCTGCCTGGAGCACCTTGAGACTTTTGACAGACCTGCACAATATCCGCATGTTCGCAATCGCTGAGCATGACAAAATCACCGGGATTGAGATCGGTTGGGTAGGTTACCACTACCGGGCTGGCAGCGGGATTGATGGAGTCGATCGTTCCTGGCAACGTGGTTGCACTCCACACCCGGACAATATCGGAATTGGGCACGGCGTTAAAAGTCGAAGCGACATTACCTGCGGTTGTCGTCCATTCGGCTGTTGCCGAGCTCACCACGGCCACATTGTTGGCACTGTTGTTAATGGTTCCCGGATCGGTGCCACCGGCCTCCCATCCCTGAATGCCGGCCATGGGTTGGAAAGAAGCCGGCACCCCGCCGGCGAGGGTTGAGTTCACATCGGCTGGATCTATACTGCCCGAGCAGCCCATATAGCCGGCCATGCGAATTTCCCGTGACAGAAAATTCATACCGAAGCGACCATTCTCCTGCATCTGCTGACGCGCTTCTCGATCCCGCTCGGTGGTGTTACTGCCCATGTAAATTTGCACCACGCCAGTGGTCAGGGTGAGCCCCAATACCATCGCGATAAGCAATTCGATCAGGCTTAGTCCCTTTGAATTTCCCGGCTTTATTAAATGTCGCATAATGTTCTAATCATGTTCTGGCTTATTTACAGTGGTTGA
>JABMOK010000104.1 GCA_013204155.1 Pseudohongiella sp.
CAAATGAACTGGCTGTAATACTCACGTCGCTGAAGGAGCCGAGGCTGGATGCGATATTGATTCCCCCAACCACACGTGCATGATTTTCTGAAAATGTACTATTTTCGATAGACACCATGGTGGGTGCAACAATGTTAATGCCACCTCCAGTAATACCGGCGGCGTTATTAGTGAACGAACTGTTGTGTATATTTAGAGTGGAGCCTCGCATATAGAGGCCTCCTCCCCAAGCGCTAGCCCTGTTACCGCTGAAGTCGACATCATCCATAGTCAGGCTTGTATTATTATTAGCAATCAAAATGCCCGCGCCCACGCTACCGTTACCGCCCCTGACTGTCAGTCCCCGAAGAGTAATCTGCAGCGTGCTGCCAGACGTCGAGCGAATTACATTCTTGGCATTGTCGCCAGTATTACCTCCCGCACCGTCATCGTCGCCATTCAGGTCGCCACTTAATATGGCTCCGGCGTAACTCTCAAGGATGACTGATTTGAATAGATCGAAGGTTACGCTTCTCGGATCTCCCGGAACTCTCTCAACCACCGGCGCATAGGTGCCTGCGGGTAAGAGAATAGTGTCGCCATCGAAGGCGCTATCTAGGCAAGCCTGCAATCCCGCTCCGTCTGGAGTGGCAGGAACACAGGTGTCGGCTAGGGCGGCTACCGGAAAGCCCAGTGAGAAACTGAAGATAATCGATGGCAGTGCGCAAATGAAGCCGGTGAGGATACTTCCTGTTTCACCCGCGGATAATTGGAATTTAGATTGGTGCGCTTGATTTAGTAAGTGTAGGTTTTTCATGAGCATCTCCGTGAGATCGAATAAACACGGAATGATTCTTGCTCAAAGAGGCGAATTCATCCTCCGGACTAGCTCCTTTTTCTCTCCTTTCTGTCCTATTTAATGCCCGGAGCTAAGTTTAAGGGCTTGCAGCATGCAGAAAAGCGGCCGGATCAAAAAGCGCGGGGATTTCCGCCCGCACCCTGTTCCGCTCAGCCGCCTGTATGGTTAAATATTCTTCATACACCTTCACCGTCCCAGAATCCCGATTCACACCATTCAACCAGTCGGTATTCACGTCCATAAATTTACTTATGCCACGCTCACTAACGCCCGGAACATACCACACACCATTCTGCGTGCCGGAATCGATTGGGGTAAGCATTTCCCCAAAATCCTTAATAGCCTGATCCGTTTTCCCCAGCATCGCCAGTGCCTCGATTTTGCTGATAGCAAAGCCGCCTCCCGTACCCTTATTACGGGTGATTTTTATCAGCAAATCTTCAGCCTCATCCACATGCCCAGTCCTGATTAAGGCATGAGCGAGCATAATTCCCAGCTCCAATCGACCCGCACCGAGGGCAGTTTGCCCCATAAGATCAGGAATTCGGGTTGGCATTAAGAAGGCAACTATTTCTCCATAGATCCTCAGTGCTTGATCAGTCTTGTCTTGCTGCCAGAGGCTGTCTGCTTCGGCCTGCATCGACCACAAGTTCCAATTACGAATCGGCGCTTTAACATAGTCACCGAGAATCGGCTCCCAACGGGCGTTAATCTGAGCCAGCCCCTGCCAGTCTTTCTGATAGCGTAATTGCTTAACTTCACTATCGTAAGTATTGCTATGTTCCGGGTTGATGCGGAACATCTCATCCAACCACAGCTGCGCCTCGGCATAAAATTCGAGACGCCTGAGATTGTCGGCTAGCAATGCTATATCGCCCAGCGAGTCGGGGTCACGGCGGACCAGTTCAAGCATGTGCTTCAAAGCCTCTACCCTATCGCCGCTGTATAGAAAATATTCCATCCGATACCGAAGCAGATAGTAGTCATCCGGTACTCGGTCGAAACCGCTCATCAATACCTCATAACTCTCTGCAAAATTCCCCTGCCGCATCAAGTTGCTGGCAAGTAGAGCCCAGGCCTCACCGGAATAGGGATTCAAGACTACGGCTCGGCGCAGGTGTGGCATGCCGATATCACGCATCGCTCTTGCATTCGCCAGAAATGCCCCATACTTCATCAAGGCATCCGCGTTGTTCGGCGCCGCCTGAATAACCGCCTGGTAATTTGCATCAGCAGCCGGAAGATCTCTCAGCCACCATATCTGTACCTGGGCCAGTGCCAAACGTGCGTCGACCAGATCAGGGTCGAGTTCCAATGCCAGTTCCAGAGAATGCAGGGTTTCTTCTGCGACATCCTGCCAACTTTCATTTGCTCTGGATTGCAGGTACAGGGCTTCACCGATGGCCGCATGAACCTTGGCGTTTTCGGGGTAACTGATTCTGGCCGATCGCAGACTCTCCAGAGCCATGCTCAGCGACTCGCTCGTGCGTTCTCGCATGAGTTCGCGCGCCTTGAACAACAGGTCATCGATTTCGGTGTCATAGAACACCACTTCTCCATCCACGAGTTCAAGGGATAGTTGCTCTGCTACTTCTCTGGTAATCTCACTTTGTAGTGCGAAGGTATCCGACAAATCGCGGTCATAGGTCATTGCCCACAGATGCTTGTCTTGCCTGGCATCGATCAATTGCACTGAGATTCTCACCTGCTGATTCTGTCGACGAACGCTACCTTCAACAACATAATTGACGCCTAGCTCCGCGCCAATTTGTTTCACCGACTGGGCATGACCGGCATAACGCATCACGCTGGTGCGGGAGATCACAGTCAAGTCAACAATTCCAGACAACTTGGTTAAAAGGTCTTCATGAATACCGGCCGCAAAGAAGGCATTCTCCGAAGAATTGCTCATATTGGTAAAAGGCAGAACTGCAATTGTTAGATTGGAGTCTGAGAATGCCGGAAGAATTTCGGGATCATCCTGTCGCAGAAAATAACCAAGCCCGGTGAGAAGCAAAAGCGACATCGCGATCGTGCTCAGAATTATCCGCTTCGACGGGCCAGTCGGGGATGAGGAAGTAGGCGGGGTTTTTATGCTCGACGGGATCGACACTTCAGCGACGGCTTGATAGCCTCGTTTTACGACGGTTTTTATATAGCGCGATTGTCTGGCAGAATCTTCCAGGGTTTTACGCAACTGGTTAATACGGCGATGAATTGTGCTTTCTTCGACAACCCGTCCCGGCCAGAGCTTTTCTAATAATTCTTCTGCACTGACGATGCGCTTGCTATGTTCGATGAGATAAACCAGGACATCCATCGTCCTTGGCTCAAGTGGACGCACATCCCCCGAAATTGAGATTTGATTTTGTGAAGGTTCTACCAGAAATTCACCAAATTGGTATTCAGGGTGCTCTTCTATCACATTCAATTGCCACGCTGATTAAACACTGAGTTAAGTATGAGATATTACTAAACACAAGCAGGGAGAATGTGGCTCTAATCTCTAGAACTTATAATCCAATACCGATGAGTAAATATACACCAATCCCACTAATCAGCTTTAGATTTTCTTCAAAGAGGTCTCCTTTGGCGCGGAGTCAGACGTACCAAGCGAATCATATGACTGCTACTCACCTTTGGGCTGAAAATACTCGCGTCAAATTGACGTGCTATTTGTACGGGCATACCTCCTCTCTAGTAAGAAGAAATTTCAGATCAGAGTCGAATGAAATCGATAAATCCATAGCACACTTCTTAGCACACTCTGATTTCACAGTTTTAACTCATTGAATTAAATAAGGAATTGGTCGCGCGTTCTACTGAAAACCCTCGTGTCGGTGGTTCGAATAACTGCGCCAGCAATTTTCAACGGAGCGCACCGCGCGAAGCCCATAGGGGACAAACAGGCCTAAGCCTGTTTGGATTATTCACTCGTGCATCCATGCACTCGGCCTGACGGCCAGCCTCCGGCTGTGCTAAATCGTTCCTGACGATTTAGTCCGCCCCGAGTCGCCATCTCCTAATTGTCTGTCTCACGGCTACACTTTTCACAATCTTAAGTTGTTAAGTCCTGAGTGTCCCCTGTAGTTCCTTAATGAACCATCCCCACAGACACTGAAGTTAAAGCCGCAACCTTTAAACCGTTTGCCGACTTAAAAGCTAAAATGGAAGAGAAGAAGCAACACGCCACTGGTATGAGTTGCCGCTACCGTTTGCTCTTGCGAACATAATTTAAAATTGAAACGGGAACGACTTTTCTAACCGGAAAGCCTTCGATCTCTTTCCGGTTGATGATATGGTTTAAACGGCTTTCAATGGCGCATAAATTTTTAAAATCGCCCATTGCCACAAACGATATGGCTTCACCTGTAGCACCAGCACGACCCGTTCGGCCAATGCGGTGAATGTATTCTTCAGGTTTAAAGGGCAGGTCATAATTAACAACGCGACTCAGCTCACCAATATCTATACCGCGGGCGGCAATGCCTGTGGCAACTAAGTATTTTAGTTTTCCAGATTTAAAATCAGCTAAAATCTTTTCACGCATGGCTTGGCTTTTATCACCGTGAATGGCATCTGCTTCAATACCGCGTTTGGCCAGTTGGGCAACGAGCTTGGCAGCAGAGTATTTCTTCTCGATAAAAATTAACGCCTGATCCCACTTCTGCTCGTTAATTAAATGACTCAGCAAGGCAGACTTTGTGTCTTTATCTATGGTGATTAACCACTGGTCAATATTGGGTGCCGTTGTGGCTTCTGGTGAAATCGATATCTCAACAGCGGGCCGACCCATTTTGCTGGCTGAAAAATAATCGGCAAAGATGCGAACGCCGTTGTTCACGGTAGCCGAAAACAATAGGTTTTGACGGTCTGCAGGTAAGCGCTCAATGATCTTCTTGATATCATCACTAAAACCCATATCCACCATTCGGTCTGCTTCATCTAATACCAGTACTTCTAGCTCATCGAAATGCAGCGCACGCTGATGAGCCAAATCCAGTAATCTGCCCGGAGTGGCCACTAGAATATCAATGCCTTCAATTAAACGCTGCTGTTGTGGTGCGCTATCAACACCGCCATAAACAGCCATAGAACTTAGGTTTAAATGCTTGCTGTACTGCGCAACATTCGCAGCAACCTGCACCGCTAATTCCCGCGTAGGAGTCAGGATAAGGGCGCGTATACGTTTACCTCGCAGGCAACGCTCTTTGTTCTCTTTGTTCTCTTTGTTCTCTTTATTAAATAAGGTTAATAGCGGTAGGACAAACGCGGCGGTTTTACCTGTCCCCGTTTGAGCGGTGGCAATGAGGTCTTTACCAGAAATAATGATGGGGATGGCTTGTTTCTGAATCGGGGTAGGAGTTGTATAACCCAATTCTTCAATCGCTTGTACAATAGGATTACATAATCCAAGTTTTAAAAATGACATAGAATCTCGGTAGATTGTCGTAGAGGGAGCAGTGCTCATTATAGCAGCAAGGGGTTGCGGAGGGTTGGTTAATCAAGGGGCAGAATAAAGCTACAGTAGTTTTAGGGTACATTTACTAGAAATTCATAGGACACTTCTTAGCACATTAGCACACTCTGATTTTCCAGTTTTAACTCATTGATTCAATTAGGTAATCGGTCACGCTGTCTACTGAAAATCCTCGTGTCGGTGGTTCGATTCCGCCCCTGGGCACCATTCCCCCTTAGCG
>JABMOK010000105.1 GCA_013204155.1 Pseudohongiella sp.
ATTCAGCATCTGGCGGGAATGAAAGACAGCAAGGTTATTGTAGCGATCAATAAAGATGCAGAAGCACCGATCTTTCAGGTCGCGGATTATGGTCTGGTGGCGGACTTGTTTACAGCCTTGCCGGAACTCGAACAAGCACTCTAACTGGTTTTCTGCGCTTGGGATTTAAAGCCTGTAGATTAAAAGCCACGGTGGCTAGAACAAGCAAAAAAAAAAGCCCGCATTAGCGGGCTTTTTTTTGCTTAACTCTTTTACATAACGCCACTTATATAACGCTACGCTGAGTAACTAGCCAGCGTTATTTTGCTTAGCCTGTTCAGCGAGCTGTCGGCGTTTCACTTCTCTCGGATCGTTTGAAGCTCTGCCTCCTTCGGGCTTGACAGCTTCGGGTGTCGGAGCTGGCTTGGCCGCAACAGGTGCCGGAGCCGTTGCTGACTTGGCCGCAACAGGTGCTGGGGCCGGAGCCGTTTCTGGCTTGGCCGCAACAGGTGCCGGGGCCGGAGCCGCTTCTGGCTTGGCCGTAACAGGTGCCGGAGCCGGAGCCGTTTCTGACTTGGCCGCGACAGGTGCTGGGGCCGGAGCCGCTTCTGGCCTGGCCGTAACAGGTGCCGGTGCAGCTGGTTTACTATCAGTGCTGGCAGCAGGTGCCTGTCGTGCCGGTCTGGATCTGGGCGTCGCCGCTGCCGGACTGGTTTCTACACTCGCGGCTGGTGCGGCTTGTTGAACACTATTTTCAGTTGCTGGCGCTTGTGTCGGCACTGAAGCTGGAGCTGGGCTCGTTTGCTGTGTAGCAACTGCCTCAGCCTCAGCTGGTCTGTTCGCTTGCTGAGCAGACACAGGGCTGGCTGCTTCCACTACATTGCCATTAGCCTCAGACGTCTCGGGTCTCGGGCCTCGCTTGCGCTGATTAGAATTTCTTGGGCGTTTGTTCGCCGGTCTTCTTTGCGATCTTTGCTCTGTACTGGTTTGCTCTGTCTCTGTAGCCGCCGATTTTCTCGTGTCATTGGAACCCCGTTGCTTCTGTTCGGGATTTTCCTTAGCCTGACCTTGACCTTGAGCCTGATTTGGACTGCGGCGCGGCTGATTAGACGGCTTATTGGGTCTATCGCGTCGTTGATCATTGCGTTGTTGCGAAGAGCCGCGTGCTGATTGGTCACGCTGACCTTGGGCGCGTGGAGTCTGACGATTCCTGTTGCGATTGTTTTGTTGATTCCTGTTTTGCGCTGGCTTCTTCGCAGAAGAACCAAACAGCTTGGCAAACAATCGGGCAAAAAAGCCTTTCTTGGCGGCGGGTACCGGTGGTGTGCCTTGTATTCGCAGATTGCTGACTGCGGCTTGTTGGGCTGCCGCTTTAACAGCGGTTGGCTTCGCATTGGGAGCCGCTTCCGGTAGGGCGGTTATGTCGACCTCATAAGCCTCACCCTGCTGATTCACGCCAGTAATTTCGTAGTGGGGCGTTTCCAATTCGGGCTTCGGTATAATCGAGACAACGGTTCCGCTTTGTTGCTCGATCTCGGCGAGACCAACGCGCTTCTCGTTGAGTAAATACGATGATACAACCAGCGGAACAGTAGCCCTGACTTCCTTGCACTTTTCCTTGTTCGCTTCTTCTTGCAGGATTCGCAGAATAGAAAGCGAAAGCGACTCTACGTCTCTGATACTGCCTTGACCACTGCAGCGCGGACAAACGATGGCGCTGGTTTCTCCCAGCGAAGGTCGTAGACGTTGGCGCGACATTTCCAATAGCCCAAAGCGGGAGATACGTCCCACTTGAACCCGGGCGCGGTCAGCTTCGAGTGCGTCCCGCATACGATTTTCAACGTCGCGTTGATTGCGATTAGAGCTCATGTCGATGAAATCGATGACTACCAGGCCACCCATATCACGCAGTCTGAGTTGTCTTGCGATCTCATCGGCGGCTTCCAAATTGGTATTCAGGGCGGTTTCTTCGATATCTGCGCCGCGAGTCGCGCGGGAGGAGTTGATATCGATCGATATCAGCGCCTCGGTTGGATCGATTACCACAGAGCCGCCAGAAGGGAGTTTGACCTCGCGCTGGAAAGCACTTTCGATCTGGCTTTCTATTTGATAGCGATTAAAAAGCGGCAGTTTGTCCGTATACAGTTTGATGCGATTTTCATACTGCGGCATAACCTGCTTGATGAAGTGAATTGCCTCATCGAAGGATTCCTGGGTATCAAATAGCACTTCGCCAATATCCTTGCGCAGGTAATCCCGGATTGTACGGATGATGACATTGCTTTCCTGATAGATCAGGAAAGGGGCAGGCTTTGTTGTTTCTGCCTCCTGAATCGCCTGCCAGAGGGCGAGCAAGTAATCCAGATCCCATTGCAGTTCTTCTTCTGCTTTGCCGACACCGGCCGTTCTGACAATCATTCCCATGCCGTCAGGAATAGTCAGACCACGCAGGGCTTCACGTAACTCTGATCTTTCATCGCCCTCAATGCGGCGAGATATGCCACCCGCCTTGGGGTTGTTTGGCATTAATACCAGATAGCGCCCGGCAAGACTGACATAGGTGGTAAGTGCCGCACCTTTGTTGCCGCGTTCTTCTTTCTCGACTTGCACGATGACTTGCGTGCCTTCGGGAACAAGCTCTTTGATATTGTTGCTCTTTACGTCTTTCGAGTAGTACTGACGGGAAATTTCTTTAAGTGGCAGGAAGCCGTGCCGATCTGCGCCGAAGTCGACAAACGCCGCTTCGAGACTGGGCTCGACGCGCGTGACTCTTCCGCGATAGATATTGGCTTTCTTCTGGACTCGGGTACGGTTTTCGATGTCCTGATCGTACAGACGCTGACCATCAACGAGGGCAACACGAAGCTCTTCTTCCTGTGTTGCATTAATAAGCATTCTTTTCATAATTAGTTCACTTTCTGTTGAACCAGATAAGTAAACTCAGGAGGGATATTCGTGGCTGACAGCCCCTGACGACGCGGTATTGGCGCAATGTCAGGCACAATATAAAAGCAGGATCTGGCAGATCGGTGCTCTAGGTACGCAAACTAGTTTTCAACAATAACACTTCAGACTGGCGTCAATTAACTGCCGATAGTCGTATTCGCTCACTTGGAGGCCTTTTGAGGGCATTCTGTTTTGCATTTAACTTATTGTTTTTTATTGAAATTATTAGTTTGTCTGTACTGTTTCATTGTTTCCCCGCTGATTGTTACTGGCTCTTTTAGCACAGTCTCAGCCGGGTTCTTCGAATAGGTATTCCTAAATTTATCCGGTTTTATCTAGTCATACCCTGTAGCTGCATGACATAAAAATATGTGTTTATGGTGGCAGTCTCCGTAGCTATCCGCTAGATATCTTGTTCAGGATAAATAGTCTTATGAAGCTGTAATTCTGCCTCTGTGGCCTTTAAACGGCCTCTTTTTGAGTGTCTTCATTCGCGAGTCAGATACAGCTTGTAGGTCTGGTTCAACTCTGAGCGCACTCGATTATCTGCTTTTGGCTCAAAATGTCCTGTTTTTGCAGATGTGCCCCGTCTTTTAAATAGATTGGGGCATCGCGGAGCAATATAGCAGCAAAGTTAACAGGACTCAATTGCCTCAGCCGGTTTTGTTAAAGAATTTCCCAAAAAAACAATAACCTGCAACGATAAGCAAAGGTCATGTCCTAATTGGGCGATAAACCGTAAGCGCGTGTGCATTTTACCGGTACAAGGCAGTGTTTACCCGTTGATTTAGATGGAGTAGATGGCTTGATAAAAAAATGGACTGTGCTTAGAATAGCCCAGCAAGTGGCTTTGTCAGTACAAAGACACAAAAATCAAAGACATAGCTGGCAAAATCAAAATAAAATCAGGTTTTATCCCTGGTAAAATAAATAAAAACAGGCAGACACCAGTAAAATCAAGGCATACCGGCGGCTTCAGAGCAGAATCAACTCCCTGCTGTGCAGGCTTTTCGCGCCTCTGAGTGACCTGCAAATACCCTAGGGGCTAGATTGATGACTATTTATTCCTACTATCGAACTTCTGAACTGGAAGCTTCACTCGAAGAAGAGCTACTGGCCGCCGTACTTGAGCCTGAAATGCTCGCAATACAAACCTATTGCCTTAGACAGAGCTGGTTTATGACCCAAACCCTGTCAGATTCGAACTGCGACTGGTCTAGAGAGTTCTTCAATCGCGAGGCCGGGAAGGAATTGAACAGTTTACTGCAAGCGGGTGACGTTATTCTTTGCAGCAAGCTGGAACGCATTTGCAGTTCCAGCCATGAGGTCATGAACCTGCTGGCTAAACTGAAAGAGAAATCCGTGCGGCTACATATAGTCGAACTGGGTGGCGACATCACCAACCCTGAGTTGTTTGTCAATTTCGCCAAGGTGTGCGAAATATTTTCGGCGCTGGAGAAGCGCAAATCGGCAGAAAGAATAAAAGGTGTTAAACAACGACAGCGAAAGCAGGGTCGCTACCTGGGTGGCAGTCGTCCATTCGGTTATATGATTCATGAAAATGGTCGCTTGATCGAGAATCCGATGGAACAGCGGGTGTTGAGAAAAATCATGGTTCTGAAGAAGCAGGGTAAATCCCTGCGATCAATTTCAGGCGAAGTCTCTACGCCAGTGATGCCGATAAGCTTCAAAACAGTGCAGAGATTGTTGCAGCGACACGCCGCCTAACGGCGATTAGTATGGCGATCGATTAATGTGCCTGTCGATTAAAAATGGGGGAGAGCATGGGCTCTCTTCAACACTGGCTTCAGCATTTTTGTAAGCACTTTATCCAAAGCGTTCAAGCGACGCTAAGTTCCGACGGCCTATTGCGCGTTGCCTATTTCCAATAGCTGGCTGCAATCTCCAGCAATCCTCGCAGGTGGAGCAATAAGGCTTGACCATGACTAGACCGTTCTCAGTGTTTATCGGTTTGCGCTATACGCTAACTCAAAAACGCAATTTCTTACTCTCCTTCGTGTCTTTAATTTCAATGCTCGGTGTCAGTCTGGGAGTGATGATTCTCATCGTCGCGCTTTCGGTGATGAATGGGTCGATTTCAAGGCTGCGATCGGAGGCACTTAAATCGGTGCCTCATGTCACCATATCAGGCGCTTCGATCGCCGATAATTGGAGGCGACAGGCGGCGGTGGCGATGAGCTCGGAGCAGATACTGGCAGCGGCGCCTTTTCTTCAGGGCGAGGCAAATATTCTCTATCAGGGACAAAACCAATTTATCAGTTTGCGCGGTGTTGATGCCTCTCTCGAAGGTGGGGTTGTTGACAATCCGGGGCGTCGCTATGAGGAATTACTCGGCGTTCTTGCCGAGACGGATAACGGCATTATTCTTGGCACGCAACTGGCGAGCAGTTTAGGAATCTTTAGCAGCGGTGAAGTGAGTGTTACTGCCCTCAGCAGTTTATTGGGGCGCAACTTGTCCGATACGCAGGGCTTCAGGGTGATCGGCTTTGCGGATTTTGGGTTTTATGGCAATAGCGATATTGCCTTGATCAATCTTGCCCAGGCTGAAATTTTATTCCAGCAAGACGCAGGTGCAAATTTGCAGTTGCGACTTCGAGTCGCCGATGTGTTTTCGGCTGAGGCGGCGGCGCGTAGCGCGCTGGCGCAATTTAGTGATATTGCTATTCAGCCATGGAATGAAACCCAGGCCAGCTTATTTAACGCGCTAAAAATGGAGAAAATAATTACCAGTTTTATGTTGCTGATGATTGTGCTCATCGGTGCGGTGAACATAGTGTCTACTCTGGTCATGGCGGTTGCGGATAAGGGGGCGGATATTGCGATTCTCAGAACCATGGGCGCGAGCAAAAGCACCATCATGAAAATATTTATCGTGCAGGGCCTGGTCGCCGGCGTGTTTGGTACGATCGTCGGTGCCGTGCTGGGAGTGGTTCTTGCACTCAGCATAAGCGATATCAGTTTGATTCTGGAGCGTTTGATAAACGCCGTGTTTACCGATGCCAATGTTTATCTAATCTCGCATCTGCAAACGCAGATAAACTTTGCAGAGATTGCCTGGGTATGTTTGGCGGCCTTGTTTATCAGTTTTTTAGCCACCTTATATCCGGCTTATCGTGCCAGCAAGATACAACCGGCCGAAGTATTGAGATACGAGTAGGTCGGTGCGATTTTGTGAAAAACAGTTGTCCTCAATAGAAAAAGAAGACGAAGAAAATTTTAATAGTGATAATTGAATGTCGCCCTGCGAGATAATGAGACGGTGGCGAGATGAATAAAAGAGAATTATGAATTTAACGCAAACAGTATTGGCCTGTGAAAATCTCGAGAAGACTTATTCTCAGGGTCCGCAAGTGGTGCAGGTATTAAAAGGCATTAATCTGAAGGTGCTTCGTGGTGAGCAGATTGCAATCGTAGGCAGCTCCGGTTCCGGTAAGACGACGCTGCTTAATTTATTGGGAGGTCTTGATTTGCCAACGGCGGGCAAGGTTACTATCGCGGATAAAGATCTGGCTCTGGCCAACGAAACCGAGCGCGGCTTATTACGTAATAAATATCTGGGCTTCGTGTATCAGTTTCATCATCTATTGGGGGAATTTACCGCGCTGGAAAATGTTTGCATGCCGTTACTCATCGCCGGGATGGGCGCCAGCGCCGCGAGCGAAAAAGCCAGTGCGATGTTGCAGCGCGTAGGGCTGGGCAATCGCATGCCGCACAAGCCTTCTGAATTGTCCGGTGGCGAGCGCCAACGGGTCGCGATCGCCAGGGCTCTGGTCAGCGAGCCGAGCTGTGTGCTGCTCGATGAGCCTACAGGAAATCTGGACCGACAGACGGCGCTGGAAATACACGATCTAATGAGTGAATTAAACCGCACGCTGGGAATTAGTTTTATCGTTGTTACCCACGATGAACAATTGGCCAACTCAATGCAGCGAAAATTGACCCTGGACGACGGGGTTTTACATGAGGCATAAACCGCATGAGCGATAAGCCGGTCTCCTTACCTCGCTATATTGCCTTTCGCTATGTAAGCGCAGGCAAGAGAAGTCATCTGGTCTCCTTTATGTCGATAATTTCAATCTTTGGTCTGGCTTTGGGTATTGCGATATTAATAATCGTGTTGTCGGTGATGAATGGCTTTGATCAAGAGATGCGGCAAAACATATTAGGCATAGTGCCGCATATCACCATTAGTTCCGATGAAAATCTGAGTCAGGCGGCGTGGGATGAGATTGAGTCAATAAGTAGTCAGCACCCGGATGTGCTAAGCACGGCGCCGCTAATTCAGGCGATGGGTGTGGCCGCGACCGCCGCCGGTAATAAAGGAGTGTTGATTAATGGTGTCGATGCCGTGGCGGAGGCAGAAACTTCCGCTATCGGCAGATTTATGCGCTCGGGCAGTATCGCTGCCCTGCAACAGTCGAAGTGGGGCATTGTCATCGGGGAGACTCTGGCGACGCGACTGGCAGTGAGTGTTGGTGATAAGATTGATCTGTTCTCTCCCGCTATCGGGATGAACCCACTGACCCCGCTGGCAACGTTTCGCGGCTTCGAGCTTGTCGGAGTTTACAAAGTAGGTTCAGAAGATCTGGATAGTAATCTGGTTATGATTAACCTGGCCGCCGCCCGCGCACTTTTTAAAATTCGCTCGCCCTACAATGCATTGACGCTTCGAACCACAGATGTCTTGCAGGCGGAAAAGATTCGCGTGCAACTGGATGCAACATTGCCCGGTGATGTTAGAACCCAGAGCTGGACCGCAACACTGGGCAGTATTTATCAAAATATTCAATTCTCCCGCTCCATCATCAGTTTTATGTTGTGGCTGTTAATCGGCGTGGCGGCGTTCAATCTGGTGGTTAGCCTGATTATGATAGTGCGAGACAAGCGCGGCGATATCGCTATCTTGCGCACGCTGGGCGCCAGCCCGGCGACGATAAATCATATCTTCATGTGGCAGGGCTGTTTCATCGGCTTGCTTGGCATTATTGTCGGAGTAAGCGCCGGTATCCTGGGTTCGCTGAATGTCAGCCGGCTGGCTGCTTTCATCGAGCAGCGATTTTCCATTCAATTGTTAAATGCCGAAGTGTACCCGATCGATTTCCTGCCTTCGCAGTTGAACATGGTCGATGTCGTACTTGTCGCCTTCGGCGTACTTGTGCTGTCACTGTTGGCTACCCTCTATCCTGCCAGGCGCGCGGCGGCTATTCAGCCGGCAGAAGCACTGCGCGCAGAGTAATTCTCCCGCTGGCTCGCGTTTAAGCCCGGCCTTCACTAGCTTTAAGTCTTCAAGGGAATGAGGATGAGTCTTTGCGCAGCGCCTTGCTGGCATATTGTCTGGGATTGCTGAGTCTTGGCTATCCCTTATTACAAGCGGCGGATATTTCTGCTGTCATAAAGCCTGCGCTGGCAGGTTTGCTGCTGCTCTCGATTGCGGCCTTTGTCACGTCGAGGGGGAGGGGCAGCCCCGGGGGTTTTCGGCTGCTATTAAATACCTCCTGCTTTGCCGCGGGTATTCTCTGGCATGGGCTGTGGGCAAACGGCATTTTGCAACAGCGGCTACCGTTTGAACTGGAAGGAATCGATCTGCTATCCGAAGGGGTGATCGTGAGTTTGCCGCAGAGAAATTCACTCAGTCAGCAGTTTGAGTTTCAGATCACTCACAGCGATGCCGGGTTTAGTCAGCGCAAGGTGTTATTGAATTATTACGGTGGGGAGACTGTTGAGCCGGGTCAGCGCTGGCGATTTTTACTGCGCCTGAACAGACCGCACGGCTTTGCCAATCCGGGCGGTTTCGATTACGAGGCCTGGCTTTTTCAGCGGGGGATAAGCGCCAAGGGTTATATCAGAACAAGTGTGAGCAACGAATTGTTGCCTGACCGAAACTGCACCTCCTCGTGTAGGAACTCATTACTTTCGTTGACTCCCGCAAAGGCCTTACTGAGTTCAGCTCGCTTTCGGCTGCGCCGCAAACTGCTCGATGTTATGCAGGACTCTCGCTATAGCGGCATAATATTGGCATTGGTATTGGGAGACAGAAGCCATGTTGAAGCCGCTGACTGGCAACGGCTCACCGACTCCGGCAGCAACCATCTGTTTGTAATCTCTGGTTTACATATCGGCATGATTGCCGGTTTTTGTTTCAGCTTGACCCGGTCACTACTGCGCCTGTTTCCGCGTATCGGCTTGTGGGTTCCAATGCAGAAGCTATCCGCATTAATGGCGATTCTGGCGGCGGTGATTTACGCCTTGCTGGCGGGGCTTAGTTTGCCGACACAGCGCGCGCTGGTGATGATTGTTGTTTTTATGCTGGGCCAGTTGGCTAACCGTCGTTATCTGGTTTCTTTTCGATTTGTGTTGGCGCTGGCTATCGTGCTTAGCCTGAATCCGTTGGCCGCCTTGAATGCGGGCTTCTGGTTTTCGTTTATTGCTGTCGGCGCACTGCTGATGTGCATGGACGCAGGAGTTGCGGCACCTGATGTCGACACCGAAGTTCAAGCCAGATTTGAGCGCGCTAAATCCTTTGCCACAAAAACCTATCGTTACATGCTAAGGCCTCAGCTGATTGTTTTTTTCGCGCTGCTCGTGCCTCTGGTATTTTGGA
Source organism: Pseudohongiella sp. (assembly GCA_013204155.1). Classification (GTDB taxonomy): domain Bacteria; phylum Pseudomonadota; class Gammaproteobacteria; order Pseudomonadales; family Pseudohongiellaceae; genus UBA9145. The sequence continues at coordinate 9,548 of JABMOK010000105.1, forward strand.
CTCAGCAACTTTCGTTGTTGGCCCCGCTGGTTAATGTCGTTGCCATACCGCTGGTCGGTTTTGTGGTAGTGCCTTTGTGCTTACTCGGCCTGGTGTTGCTGAGTTTTACTGAAGCGTTCAGTCATGGGTGTTTGTTGCTGGCCGAGTTTGTCCTGACTGGCTTTTTTGAATGCTTGCAGTGGCTGCTACAAGAAACGGATTCATGGGCAGTTATCCAGTTGGGCAGCTTGCATCCCTGGCAATTTATTTCATCGGCATTGGCGGTGATGATTTTGTTGTTGCCCAGGGGAATAATAAATCGCGGCTTGATTATTCCCCTGAGTCTGCCGCTGCTATTGCCGCCGCCACCGCAAGGAGCGGTAAGCGAGGAGGGTGTCATCAAACTGCATATCCTGGACGTGGGTCAGGGTCTGGCGGTTATTGTACAGACCGCCAGGCATTCTCTTGTGTATGACACCGGGGCGAATCTCAGCGCCGAATTTAATATGGGGGCGGCGGTACTGGTTCCGGTGCTGCGCACATTGGCAATCAACAAGCTGGACCGGATAGTCATTAGTCACGGCGATAATGATCATGCCGGCGGCTTGTCCGGGCTGCTGTCTGCGATACCGGCCGATGCCATCTACAGCAGCACCGCGCAACTGAACACCGAGCAAGTTATCTTGCCCTGCAGCGGAGGCCAGCGCTGGAATTGGGATGGCGTCGAATTTCGATTTCTGTCCATGGCGGCGGACACTTTATCCCCGAGCACTCTATCCCCCAACAATTTATCCCCAAATAACAATTCCTGTGTCTTACAACTGTTGAGTGGAAAAAACAGCGTGCTGTTGCCGGGCGATATCGAAGCCCAGACAGAGAGAAAACTGGCGCTGAAATACGCGAAGGGCTTGCGAGCCACAATTATCGTCGCCCCCCATCATGGCAGCAAGACTTCCTCTAGCTACAGTTTGCTAAAAAACGTGAATCCTGACTATGTGGTGTTCTCCTCCGGCTATCAAAACAGTTTCAATCATCCCAGCGAACAAATTGTTACCCGCTACACAGAATTCGCAGCAATTCCTCTCGCTACGGCCAAATCAGGTATGATTAGCTTTACTGTCAAGCCACAGGTCGCGATCGAAATGCCGCGGCAGTATCGAGCGGAAACTTCTCGTTATTGGCATTAATCAGAGGCAGGGCTCATGCCGATAACCCGCTGGGGTGTCGCTGCATGGGATGCGGGACTTTGAATATGATAAAGTTGTCAATCGGTTGAGCGGAGAAAGCGCGTGGTAGAACTAATAAGGGCTGGTGGTTTATTGATGGTGCCCATACTGCTTTGTTCGATTGTGGCGATCGCCATCGTAATAGAACGATTCTGGACCCTGAGCACAGCCCGCATTACGCCCAAATACGTGCTTGCCCAGGTCTGGACCTGGTTAAAAAACAATCAGCTGGATTCCAACAAACTACGTGAGCTGCGCTTGTCGTCGCCCCTGGGTCAGGTGCTTGCGTCAGGGCTGCTGAGCTCACGCTATGGCCGCGCCGCGATGATAGAGAGTATCGAGCAGACGGCGGCGCAAGTAGTGCATGATATGGAGCGCTATCTGAATACGCTGGGTACCATTGCGGCGATAACGCCGCTGTTGGGTCTGTTAGGCACTGTGGTAGGTATGATCAGGGTATTTAGTGAGATCATGCTGCAGGGAACTGGAAACGCCAATGCACTGGCCGGCGGTATCTCGGAAGCATTGATTTCGACTGCCGCAGGTTTGACGGTGGCGATTCCTACCTATATGTTTCACCGCTTCTTTACCCGCAAGGTGGATTCGCTGGTACTCAACCTGGAGCAGGAATCGATCAAATTGGTTGACGCCTTGCACAGTGACCGAAAAGTTGAAGTGAAATAGAGCGCAGAGCAAGGGAAATACCCGACTCGGAGCACTTCCCCATTCACAGTAAAAATGGAAATACAGCGGACTTAAGGTGAAATTTAAACGGACGATCAGAGAAGAGCTTGCGATCAATATCACGCCGCTGATCGACGTGGTATTTTTACTGCTTATCTTCTTTATGGTGACGACAACCTTTAATCGTGAAACACGCCTGTTGGTTAATCTGCCCGAAGCCAATGCCGAACTGGTGGAGAGCCAGCCGAGTCAGATTGAAATTATTGTCGCCCGCGATGGCAGTTATTCTATTAATGGCAGGGCGCTGGTGAATACGCGCCTAGAAACACTGGTGCAGGGACTGGAGATAGAATCAGGCGGCGATCGCAGCCTGCCAATATTGCTGGTCGCCGATGCCGAATCTACCCATCAGTCGGTTGTTACGGCGATGGATGCAATTGGACAGTCTGGTTTTACCCGGCTGAATATAGCCACTCAAAGATCTGAAGATACAGGAACGATATCCGCTAATCCCTTATGAGAAAATCCAGACGTAGTAGCAGCACCCAGAAAAGCTGGCCACTGTACAAGCGGCTTCTGCGCTATGTGCTTCCCCATAGACCCGCCATGTTCGCTGCCCTGCTTGGCTACATTATTTTTGCCGCAAGTGCCCCGGCGACATCCCAGTGGCTGGGCTGGACCATTGATGCTATCGCCGAAGGAGATTATTCCAGCATTCGAATTCTGAGCCCGTTACTGTGTATGGCGATAGTGCTGGTGCGGGGGGTTGGTGGGTTTCTGGGAAGCTACTCGCTGGCGAATGTTTCTAATCACATCGTGCATAAATTGCGCTGTGAATTAAGTCAGCATTTGATCATGCTGCCCGCCAGTTATTTTGATAAGAATACCACCGGCCGGCTGGTATCCAAACTCATCTACGATGTGAATCAGATGACCGGAGCCGCCAGCAATGCCGTGGCGGTGATCTTCCGTGAGGGCCTGATGGTAATCGGCCTGTTTTCCTTTCTGCTGTATATGGATTGGAAGTTGAGTCTTACCTTTCTGCTGATTGCACCGCTGGTAGGCAAGGTTGTTTCTCTCGCGTCCAAACGATTCCGCCGCTATAGCACCCAGATGCAGGATTCGATGGGAGACGTTACCCAGATCACCAACGAAACCATTAAAGGCTATCGTGTTATTCGCACCTTTAATGCGCAAGATTTTGTCAACAGCAAATTACTAAGTGCCAGTGAAAGTAATCGCCGACAAAACATGAAGATGGAATTTACCCGCAGCGCCAGTACGCCGCTGATTCAATTCATCGTCAGTATCGCGATGGCGTTACTGGTGTGGCTTGCGCTGTCACCGGAGTTTTTTGCGGATAAAACGCCGGGTGACTTTGTCGCTTTTCTTGGCGCCGCCGGCTTGATGGCGAAACCCATTCGGCAGTTAACCCAGGTCAATTCCATTATTCAACGCGGTTTGTCCGGAGCACACAGCATCTTTTCATTGCTCGATGAAGACGCTGAACAGGACACGGGCAACTATTCTCTTGAGCGTGCCACGGGTCGGATCGTGTTTAATAATGTCAGTTTTTCCTATAAGCCCGGAGTCAAGACGCTGGACAATGTCAGCTTTGCGGCTGAACCGGGACAGACCATCGCCCTGGTCGGAAAATCCGGTAGTGGTAAATCCAGTCTGGTGAGTTTGATCGCGCGCTTTTACGATAATCAAGAGGGAGAAATCAGTCTCGATGGCGTGCCACTTCAGGACTATCGACTCGCCAATCTTCGCCAACATATTGCCCTGGTCACCCAGCAGGTAGTGCTTTTTAATGGCACGGTGGCAGAAAATATCGCCTATGGTAGCGAAGGCGTTTCGCGTGAGAAAATTGAGCAAGCCGCGAACAACGCGCACGCCATGGAATTTATTGAGCAGTTTGCCGAAGGCCTGGATACCCATGTTGGCGACGATGCACGTTTGTTATCCGGAGGCCAGCGGCAGCGAGTTGCGATCGCGCGCGCATTACTCAAAGATGCACCGATCTTGATCTTTGACGAAGCGACCTCTGCGCTCGACTCTGAATCTGAAATGCATATTCAGCAGGCGCTGGATAATTTAAGAAAGGGGCGAACCACTTTCGTGATTGCTCACCGCTTATCGACCATCGAAAATGCGGACTTGATTTTGGTGATGGACAAGGGAAAAATAATCGAATCCGGAACCCATGCAGAATTGCTGGCGAAACAGGCAAAATATTCCCAGTTGCATGCAATTCAATTCTCGGAAAATACGGCGGCGAAAGCGGAATGAATTTTCTCGAAAAGGCATGGTACAAAAAAGCACGATGGCTAATTTTGTTGTGGCCATTGTCACTGCTATTTCAATTGCTTGCCGGCATCAGGCGCAAGCTGCAAGAAACTAAAACGCCACCGGCGTCGCATAAAGTTCCGCTGATTGTGATTGGTAATATCTCGGTGGGAGGCACGGGCAAAACACCGCTGTTAATTGCGCTGGCCAGCAAACTCAAGGAGCAGGGTTTCAAGCCTGGAATTATTAGTCGTGGTTATGGCGGCGTTGGGGCGGACTATCCTTTGCAGCTTGACGAGGACAGCAAGGTCAGTGAAGCCGGTGATGAGGCCTTGCTGATTGTAGAGAAGACTGGTTGCCCGGTGGTGGTGGATCCGGATCGAAATCGTGCGCTGCAATGTCTGCTGGAAAACAATACAGTTGATGTGGTGTTAAGTGATGATGGCCTGCAGCACTACAAATTGTATAGGGACATAGAAATCGCCTTGGTTGATGGCCAGCGCTTATTTGCCAACGGCTATTGTCTGCCAGCCGGGCCCTTGCGAGAACCGCTGTCGCGTTTGCAACAAGTCGACTACATTGTGGTTAATCAAGCGGATGATACAGACGCCGTAGCGGCGATAGCTGAGTTAAAAAGCGCCAGCGTTATGCGACTCGAACCGCGCACCCTGATCAATATTAACAGCGGTGAGAAGCATCCCTTTAAGGGCGCGCCTTTCAATATGGGAAGCAGGGTGCAGGCCGTTTCTGCGTTGGGTAATCCGCAGCGATTTTATGATTTACTTGCGCGTCTGCCTTATCAGTTAGAAACTTTCAGCTTTCCTGATCACCATGCTTTTTCTGCAGAAGACTTCGAGAAACGGGGTATCGACGGGCATCATCCGATCGTAATGACGGAGAAGGATGCGATAAAATGCAGAGAGTTTGCGCAGGCGAATTATTGGTATTTGGCGGTGGACATTCGACTTGAAGAAAATTTCATCGAGTCCTTACTCGACCGGCTCAGAAAGCTCAGTACCACTGAGGCTAATTCCAACCCCTAGCTTTTAGTCGCATCATCTGGAGTCATTGTTCATGCTCGATCAAAAATTATTAACTATTCTGGCTTGCCCGGTGTGCAAGGGTGAATTGCGTTACGACAAATCTGCAAAAGAACTGATTTGCCTGCTTGATGCGCTGGCGTTTCCGGTGAAGGACGATGTGCCGGTGATGCTGAGTAATGAGGCGCGGTCATTGTCCCTGGAAGAGCGAGAGAAATACGGATGAGTTTTTCGGTTGTCATTCCCGCCCGCTATGCCGCGACGCGATTGCCGGCAAAAGTCTTGCTGGATATTGGCGGCAAACCAATGCTGCAACACACCTATGAACGAGCGATGGCGAGTAATGCCGAGCAGGTATTTATTGCCACCGACGATGAGCGCATCAAACAGGTCGCCGAACAATTTGGTGCGAGGGTTTGCATGACCTCCGCTGCACATCGCTCGGGAACCGATCGTATTCAGGAGGTAGCCACCCAGATCGGCATGAGCGAAGAGAAGTTGCTGGTTAATGTGCAGGCGGATGAGCCGCTGATACCACCGGAGGTCATCAATCAGGTGGCTGAAAATCTGCAAGCCAATGGGCAGGCGGGTATCGCTACCCTGTGTGACACGATCAGCGTCCAGCAAGAGATCGATGATCCTAATTGTGTCAAGGTGGTGATGGATAGCCGTGGCCATGCCTTGTATTTCAGTCGTGCGACGATTCCCTGGCAGGCCAGCGCCTCCTGCAGAAACAGCTATCGGCATATTGGTATCTACGCGTACCGGGTTTCAATCCTCAACCAATTCGTACAATGGCCGCAGTCAGAACTGGAGATCCAGGAAAAGCTGGAGCAGTTGCGCGCCCTGTACCATGGCGTGGTTATTCACGTCGCCGTTGCCAGTGTGTCCATACCGCCCGGTGTCGATACCGAGCAGGATCTGCAAATGGTTCGTGCCCATCTGGCCGCACAGTAAGTCTGGATGTTGATCTTGTGAGCACTGGGCAGGCAGCAAACGGGCAAGCAATAGACGAGCAGGCCACCAGGGTAAGCGTGTTAATGGTCTGTCTGGGCAATATCTGCCGTTCGCCATCGGCCCACGGCGTGTTGCAAAAAGCGGTAGAAAACAACAGGCTGGCAGACAAAATTGCAGTCGATTCAGCGGGAACCAGCCACTATCACATTGGGCAAAGTCCAGACCCGCGTTCTATTCAGGCGGCGGCCCGGCGCGGCTATGCCCTGCATGAATTACGTGCCCGCCAGCTAAGGGACGCGGATTATCAGCAATTTGACTATATTCTGGCGATGGATGCGGCCAATCTGCAGGAGATCAGAAGCCGTGCGCCGATTAATTGCGCGGCACACCTGGGTTTACTGTTGGATTTCTCCGACAGTGAGCAGGATTCGGTTCCGGATCCTTATTACAGCGGTGCCGAGGGCTTTGAACTGGTGCTGGACCTGATTGAGGGGGCCTGTGATGGCCTGTTGGATGCTATCCGGGCAAGGCATTTGCCGGAATTGAGGAAGGGCTAGGGCGCGCATGGAAATTCAGCAAGACATCGATCTGGCTCCCTATAACAGCTTCGGCATCAGTCAGCAGGCGGCTTACTTTGCCGATGTTCGGCAAGTCGCCGATCTGCAACAGGCGCTGGCGTTTGCACAGCAGCAACAGCTGCCGATGCAGGTTCTTGGCGCCGGCAGTAACACCCTGTTCACCCGGGACTTCCCCGGTCTGATTGTGCAGATGAATTGCAAAGGCATCGAGCGCTTGCCGGGCACCGACTCGGTCAAGGCGGCCTGTGGCGAGAATTGGCACGACCTTGTAAAGTATTGTCTGAATAACAACTTGTATGGCATTGAAAACCTTGCACTTATACCAGGAACCGTGGGGGCGGCGCCGATTCAGAATATCGGCGCCTACGGGGTTGAACTGGCGCAGCTATTCCTGCAGCTGGAAGCCTGGGACAGCCGCTCCGGTGAACTTCACTGCATGACTAAATCCGCTTGTCAGTTCGGCTATCGCGACAGCCTGTTCAAACAGGCGGCGGGCCAGCACTTGATCGTGCTCTCGCTGACCCTGCAGCTTAGCCAGGAGTATGTTCCGCGCATTGACTACCACGGGCTGAAACAGGCCTTTGGCGGCGCCGAGCCAGGCCCTCGTCAGGTGTTCGACAAAGTGTGCGAGATTCGCCGCGGCAAGCTGCCCGACCCCGGGATTTTGGGCAATGCCGGCAGCTTCTTCAAGAACCCGGTGATTGCTGTGAGCCAGTACCAGGCCCTGCAACAGCAGTATCCTGATCTGCCCGCCTATGACACCGAGGAAGCCGCCAGCGTAAAGCTCCCGGCGGCGTGGTTACTGGAGCAGATTGGCGCCAAGGGCCGGCGGCGGGGAGGTGCGGCGGTTCACGCCGAACACGCGTTGGTGCTGGTCAACACCGGCTCTGCCAGCGGCGAAGACATCTTGCTATTGGCTCAGGAGTTGAGTGATGCGGTGTTGCAAACCTTCGGCATATCCCTGCAAACGGAAGTCAGAATCGTTTAAGGCCGGCACCGGCCCGTCGTGATTTTTGCCTAATTAGCCGCAATCTGCAGAAAGAGTGTGATGCAAGTCTCGCTTTGCCTATGTGCTCTTTGTACGACATTTCCTACCGTGTTAAAAGTTGCTCTGTGATACCTAGCCATGGTGTTGTTTGTGTCAATTGTGCCATTAGTGAGTCCCTGAACAGCAACTTCAAACAAGGAATACAAGCGTGCAAGACAGTTCCGAGAAGCAAATTTCAGTGTTACTGGTTGATGATCATGAGCTGGTTAGAGAAGGAATTGCCAGGCTGCTGGCCGATGCCGCGGATATGACGGTAATCGCGCAACTGGCGAGCGGTGAAGAAGCCGTGGAATACGTCACAGAAAACCCGGCTAACAGCGCGAATGCAGCCGACGTTATCTTGATGGATGCCCGTATGCCGGGCTTGGGCGGCATCGAAGCTACCCGCGCGATACTGAAGCAATGTTCGAACTGTAAAATTGTTGCCATGTCGACAGTTGGTCTCGGTGTTATCCCCTCGCAAATACTGAGAACTGGCGCCAAGGGCTTTATCACCAAGAGTGTCAGCATTGCCGAGATGTTGCAGGCGATCAGGATGGTTGCCAGCGGAGAGCACTACGTAACGCCGTCAGTTGCCATGCAGCTTGCAGTAAACCCGTTTGCGTCGAGTGAGGGCTTGTTCGAGAAACTCTCGCGCAGAGAGTTGCAGATCGCCCTGATGCTGACCGATGGGAAAAAAGTCAGTGAAATAGCGGCCTATCTGGAGCTTAGCCCGAAGACAGTTTATAGCTACCGCTACCGAATCTTTGAAAAATTGGGTGTCCACAGCGATGTCGAATTGATCATTATTGCGGTAGAGCATGGTCTGTCTGAGGATTCGAGAGAGCTCGATGGGTTCCCAGTTCCAAATCGATCGGGGGCCAAGCACTGATAGAGCCCGATAAGCGCCGATTAATCGCTGTTTCGGCACAAATGCCGGTTGAGACCGGTCACCGCATCCGCTAATCTCCATTCTGCTTAAGTTCACTCTGGTTAAACCCTCTGTGGTCAAACCCCCTGTGGTTAAGCCCAGGCGGTTAAACGCGCTCGGCTTTAGGCTACGCGGGTTTACTTCGCTTGAGGATTCGCCAAACCAATTTATGTTACGGGCCGCCGGGTGGCGTGCCGATGCAGGATTATGTCCACAGACGTCACAACGAAGTTTGATCACAAAGACTTTCTCGCCCATTTAACCAGCAGACCCGGTGTTTATCGCATGTTGGATAAATCCGCTGAGGTTATTTATGTGGGCAAGGCGCGGAACCTGAAGAACCGGGTAGGCAGCTACTTTCGGGCCTCGGGACTCGCCAGCAAGACTCTGGCCATGGTTAACAAGATCGCGAATATCGAGATCACCGTAACCAACAGCGAAACCGAGGCTTTGCTGCTGGAACAGACCCTCATCAAAAGCTATCGCCCGCCCTACAATATTCAGATGCGGGACGACAAGTCCTATCCTTACATCCTGCTCAGCGAGGGCGATGAATACCCCCGGCTCAGCTTCTACCGTGGCAGTCGCAAACGCAAAGGGCGCTTCTTTGGGCCTTATCCCAGTGCCCACTCGACCCGGGAAACACTTCAACTTCTACAGAAGGTTTTTAAGGTAAGGCAATGTGAAGACAGTTATTTTAAGAACAGATCCAGGCCCTGTTTGCAGTATCAGATTGATCGCTGTACCGGGCCTTGCGTAAACGCCATTAGCCCCGAAGCCTACGCCAGCGATGTGCACTACTCGGCGCTTTTTTTGCAGGGCAAGAGCAATGTGCTGAGCAAGGAACTGAGCAGCCACATGGAGAAGGCGGCGGCGAAACAGGATTTTGAGCGGGCGGCGGTAATACGCGACCAGATTATCGCGCTGCGGCGCATGCAGGAACAGCAAATCGTCGCCAATCAGGGCGATGACGCCGACATTGTGGCCGCCGAGATCCAGGGTTCCTATGTCTGCGTGCATGTAATCTATGTGCGCGCCGGGCGAATTATCGGCAGCAAGAGCTTCTATCCGCGATTTAGACTGTCTAATGAGGTGGAACCGCTGTTGTCAGCCTTTCTCTCTCAGTCTTATCTGGGGGATGACAAGGCCGCCAATATTCCCGCCGAGATCATCGTGCCGGCGCTGCTTGAGGATGCAGCAGGCTTGGCCGAGGCGCTGAGCTATGTGGCGCAGCGCAAGATTAAGCTCAGCATGCGGGTGCGCGGGCATCGTGCCCAGTGGCTGCAACTGGCGGTTACCAATGCCCGGGAATCGCTCCAGGCCTATGTGAGCAATAAACAGAATATTTATAAGAGATTCCAGCAGTTACAGGATGCACTTAAGCTAGAATCTATGCCGACGAGGATAGAATGTTTCGATATCAGCCACACCTCCGGCGAAGGCACGGTAGGCTCCTGCGTGGTGTTTGATGACAGCGGCGCGGTAAAAAGCGATTACCGCCGCTTCAATATCAAGGGCATCACCGGCGGCGATGACTATGCCGCCATGGAACAGGTGCTGGACCGGCGTTTTACCCGGCTGGCCAAGGGAGAGGCGAAGATTCCGGATATTCTGCTGATCGACGGCGGCAAGGGCCAGCTGACCCAGGCACAGAAGGTGATGGAGAAGTTTCAGTTACCGGAAATTCAGTTACTCGGCATCGCCAAGGGCATCAGCCGCCGGGCAGGGCAGGAGACCCTGTTTCTGGCCGATGGCGAGCGCTATAAGGAAATTGCCCTGCCTACAGAGTCCGGCGCGCTGCACCTGTTGCAGCAGATTAGAGACGAGGCGCATCGCTTCGCCATCACCGGCCACCGGCAGCGCCGGGCGAAAGCCAGGAAGCAGTCGCCGCTGGAACAAATACCCGGTCTGGGGCCGAAGCGTCGACGCGAGCTACTGCTCCACTTTGGGGGGCAGCAGGAAGTGAAAAGGGCCAGCGAAACAGAACTGGCGAAAGTACCTGGGATAAGTAAAACATTGGCCGAAAACATCTATGCGCATTTGCACAATAGTTGAAAATCCGTTAATTTTCAGCACAGCCAGAAGTTAAAAGTCCTAGTTAGTGTTTTACTTTGCTATTGATTAGTAACTAACTGATAAATAATAATAATAATTCGGAAGACTTAAGAAGAACTGAAAATGAACTGGGCCAACTTCACCACCTTTAGCCGTGTAGCAATGATCCCGCTGATTGTTGCTTTGTACCACAGCGGCATGGAATGGGCGCATTTACTCGCCGCTGTTCTATTCAGTGTCGCCAGTCTCACGGATTGGCTCGACGGCTATCTTGCCCGCAAACTGAAGCTGACTTCGCCTTTTGGTGCTTTCATCGACCCGGTGGCGGACAAGCTGCTGGTGGTGACGATTCTGATCATGCTGGTTACGGTGCATCCGGTGATCTTTATCGCCGCCATGATTATAATTGGCCGCGAGATTCTGGTCTCGGCGCTGCGGGAATGGATGGCCGGCAGGGGCGAGAGAAAGGCGGTGGCCGTGGCTTTTTCCGGCAAACTGAAAACCACGGTGCAAATGCTGGCGATTATTGTCCTATTAATGGCCAGCAGCACACTGCCAGTGCTGATTTTGCAGGCAGGCTATGTGCTGATTTACCTGGCGGCATTGCTCAGCATCACCTCCATGATTCAGTATTTTGCCAGCGCCTGGCCGGTACTTTTTCCAAAGAGATAGAATATCTGCTCAGAAGTTGAACAATCGCCGGAATTAGGGCCGTTTCAGCTTGACTTGAAGCACTTAGGCATTAGAATAAGCGCCTCTTTCGAGGGCTGGTTCAAGCAAGGCATTTATAAGCTTTGACAGGGCGGCATTTAGAGGAAGATGTGAAATCAAAAAGCGCGGGAATAGCTCAGCTGGTAGAGCACGACCTTGCCAAGGTCGGGGTCGCG
>JABMOK010000106.1 GCA_013204155.1 Pseudohongiella sp.
AGGGGACACTAACCCTAGGGCTAGGAGGATCAAGGGGACACTAAGGATCAAGGGGACACTAATAAGATAATAACTTAAGAGCCTTCGGCCTTGATTATGGCAAAATCTGGCATGCGAAGATTGGAGGTTCTCCGTTAAGTTATTATCTTATTAGTGTCCCCTAGGGTGTCGCTTGGTAGTCTGATACTGCTACAATCGCCTTTCCCTTCACTTTGAAACCTCTCATTCCTATGAAAGCCAGCGAACCTGAAATTCAGTCTCTGCGCAAGCTCCATGGGGTGTTTAGCCCGACTGAGCTCACTGACTTATGCCAGCGCATCATCGCCAGTGGGGTATTGGGCCGCTCCAGATACTATCGCGCGATGCTGGAATATCTGGTTCAGTGTTCGATAGCAGACAAATCCCCCAAAGAGATCGAATTGGCGATTGATGTGCTCGGGCGCGGGGATGATTTCGATGTGTCGGCAGATTCGGCGGTTCGTGTGTGTGTACACCAATTGCGAAAAAAGCTAAAAGCCTATTACGAAAGCCATGAGCCTGACGCCGAATTTCAAATTGTTATCCCAAGGGGGCAGTACACTCTGCTGGCGGCAGCCGCATCTGGGCCATCACTGGTTCAGGTTCCTGCCGCAAGGTTTACGTTGAATACCGGTTTGCTGTTTGCCGCAATCTTGCTGTTAAGTGCCAATTTGTTTTATCTATTCAGTCGAGTCGATGATGACAGCGAACAGCGCTTGCTGGCGGTGGCAGCGCATCCGATTTGGGAAAACGTGCTAAGCGATGCCAAACCCATTCTTCTGGTGATGGGGGATTACTATATTTTTGGCGAGCTGAATGCCAATGGCAATATTGCCCGTATGGTGCGGGAGTTTAATGTGAATTCCAGCTCCGATCTCGAGGATTTACAGTTTAGCGACATTCAGCATACGGAAAACTATCTCGATCTGGATCTGAGTTATATGCCAGAGGGGAGTGCCTTTGCCCTGGCGAAAATCGTCCCTATTCTGCAAAAAAGCGGCAAGACGGTAAACATCACCATGATGTCCGATCTCACCACGGCAGAGATTCGCAGCAATCATATCGTCTATATCGGCTATATCAGCGCATTGGAAAAACTGACGGCCATGACCTTTGCCGGGTCAGGATTAAAAATCGGTCGCAGTTACGATGAGCTGTTTAATGTTCGCTCAGCTGAGTACTACACCAGCGATGCGGGTCTGCCGGAAGAGGGCGAACCATTTCGTGACTACGGCATGTTTTCGACCTTCCCTTCCAGTACCGACACCCAGGTAATTCTGATATCCGGGATGCGCGATGCAGGGCTTATGCACACGGCGCAGGCGCTTTCTGAATTCGAGGCACTGGACGATCTGGTGGTGGCCATCGATAGCGATACCGACGAAGCGGTTGCCAGTTTCGAAGCCCTGTACGAGGTGTATGGTGTAGACCGATTGAATTTCGAAGGGAATCTGGTGTATGCGAATTTGCTCGATACCAAGAGAATTTGGGGAACCCCCCAGGCGGCTGACTTGAATTAGAAGTCAGCTTCTGCGAAGTGGCGGCTACTTGTCGCGTAGCCGCACTATAAGTCAATCAAACAGCCGAAACAGAAAAGTTTCTCTTTTTTTGTTGACAAGAACTACAAATGTAGCCAACATGACTACAAATGTAGTTTTCTGTATAAATAACAATGCCTGGCTAACAAGGTTTAAACAATAACAACGAAGGAGACCCGCATGACAAGTTTCTTCGAATCCTATCCTGGTGATAGCAATCTGCTTATTCTAAATCTGGTTCTGCAAATAACCCTGCTCTCGCTTATCGCCATCGCCCTGGCAAGCAAGTTCAAAAATAATGCCGCCGCGCGCTACGGCATTCTGTTTCCAGCTTTGATCTCATTGCTGCTGTTAACAGCGAGCTCTGTAGTATTGCAATCGAGGAATGCGTCTTTGTTTTATCTGCCTATCGAAATGGAGCCTGTTCAGCTGGCCCCCATTGCGCCGGAATTTATTTTTAATGACTTCGCTGTACCTAAATTGGAAGCCGCGTCGCTACTAACTCAGTCCGCCGATTTTTCTGTCACACAAAATTCAACGACGACGAGCAATTTCGTAAACACCCCCTGGAGGCTGTTACTCAGCCTGCCGCTTTATCTAATCGTTTTGAGTCTCTGGATAGGCGGTTTTTTAATTCTGACCCTGGGTTTGCTGAGAAGTTTTCACAATATCGAGCAGCTTTCGCGCAACTCTTTTTCGCTTCCGCCAAGAGACAGGCAGCGATTGAAAAATTTGCTAGTGGGTATTTTTCCAAAGCCAGCGCGGGTTACTTTTCGGATCTCTGAGCAGATCGATAGTCCTATGCTGACCGGATTCACTAGTTCAGTTATTTTGATGCCGATGAATTTCATTGCCAAGCTAAGCGATCAACAACTAAGGAGCGTGCTGTTGCATGAGCTGGCTCACTATGAGCGCGGAGATTTATTGGCAAATTTTCTACAGAAAATAGTGCTCACTGTCTTTTGGTTTCATCCCTTGGTGTATGTAATGGACAGAATGATTACCAGAGCCAGAGAAGAGATCTGCGATAATTATGTGTTGGCGAAAGAGGAGCCGCTAGAATATGGCGAAGCTCTGTTGCATATGAGTAATCTGCGCGCAAACAACAAGGTTAAACCGCCACAGACAAATCTCGCAATAGGCATCTTCGGAGGTGAGTGGAAGATGGAACAGAGAATTGCTGAATTGTTAAATGAGAGTAGGGGAAGGTCTATGAAACTAAATCATCGAGCAGGTCGAGGGGTGCAAGCATTACTGATAATTTCTTCGCTATTTCTGGCAGCCTGTCAGGTCGGTGTAGCCGAGAACAACAATACTGAACAGAAGTTACTTGTCGTGCAGGATAATACAGCGAGTCAGCAAGATACACCGCTTCGACAGGAGCGGGAAGCCTTGCGGCTTAGTGAGCAAGCGAAGCGCTTGCAACGGCAAAAAGACAACGGCATAGTGCCGAACTCTTATACGGTGAAACGTGGCGACTACCTCTCGGAAATAGCGCAGCGATTTGGCATTACCCTGGCTGCGTTGAAATCCAGTAACAGATTGTCTTCAAACACCATTCATGTAGGTCAGCTGTTAACTATCTCAAGCGGTATGTCTGTGCAGGAAGAACAGCACACGATACGCAGAGGTGAGACTCTGTCAGAAATTGCGCAGGAGTTGGAGAGGGATATAGAGCAGGTACAGTTGCAAAAGCAAGAGGCTGAAGCTGTTTTTATCCAGGCCCAAGCTACTGCCCAGCCTCAAGCTACTACCCAACCTCAAGCTACTACCCAACCTCAAGTTCAGACGAGGCAGGCGCCAGAAGCCAGAACGGCTGGGGCTCTATCTCCTGCGGTAATGCGAGCCATAGAACAGGTGCAGCAGCTTATGCAACCAGAAGACCCTGAGGATGAGCCAGACCTGGTTGCTGCGAAGGTAGAGTTGGATGAACTCTATGAGCGCCGTTATGAACGCATGAATGACTTTGAGAAATCAACACTGCTTAGCTTCTATACCAATTACTACCTGAAGACAGAAAATTATCCTGAAGCGATTCGAACTTTTGAGCAAGCTCTCAGTATCGAGACCTTGCGAGAAGATGTTCGCCTGCGAACACTTCGTTCTCTGGGGCAATTACACGCTGCTGTCGAGAACTGGGAAGATTCGATCCTGTCCTATGAGCAATGGCGTGAGGTATCTCTGGAAGAAGATGAAGTAACTTTTCGCGGATTATCCTATGCTCATTATCAGCTGGAGCAATTTAATGAAGCTCTTCCCCACTGGTTGAGCTATATGGAGTTGGTGAAGCGCAATGAGGGAGAACTCGATAGAGATGACTATGCCTATCTCAACGGGATTTATTTCACGCTGGATGATTTCGACAGCGCCTTAGAGCTAACCAAGGAAATGATTTTGCTTTTTAATGATCCTGTGGATTGGCAGAACCTGCGGGTGATTTTTAATACGCTGGACTCTCAACAAGCTGCTGCCAAGGCCGAAGAAGAGTTAATTGGCGCCCTGGAAGGCAGTGGCGTTGAACCAAAAATTTCTCAGGAAGCCGTGGTAGTAACTGATGGCGACTATCTGCCATTGATAGCTATAGCCCCTCAATATCCAACTAGAGCAGCTCAGAGAGGAATTGAAGGTTGGGCATTGGTCAGCTTCACTGTCGATGAGACGGGTGATGTGGTTGCTGGCTCGGTGATGGTCAAAGATGCAGAGCCACAGACTATCTTTGACCGGGCCTCAATTCGAGCGGCGGAAAGATTTAAGTTTCAGCCGCGAGCGAGGAATGGAAAAAATATTTCAGTTCCCGGGGTCCAATATCTTTTCAGGTATAGTCTAGAAGGTTTAAAAAAAGATGCCTAAGTTAAAATTACAAAACAAGACACCACTCTCTCGCGGCGAGCGGGAAGTCATGGAAATTATCTGGGACAAGGGAGAAGTGGGTGTCCTGGAAGTGACGGAAATTCTAAACCGAAGCAGGCCCGTGGCGCGCAATACCGCTCGAACCTTGATGGAGAGGATTAGAGAAAAAGGCTGGCTTACCCATCGAGTGGAGGGGCGCAGTTATCTGTATTCGGCAACCGTGCCCAGAGAAGAGAGCCTCGGGCAACGGGTCATGGATATGGTAGACAAGGCCTGTGGCGGAAACCCGGAAAAGTTGATGATGGCCTTATTGCAATATCGTGGCCTAAGCGACGACGAAGCGAAGCGTATTCGTAAGATGCTCGATGAGGCCAGAGAGAGCCAATCAAGGAAATGACTGGCACCGGCTTGCCTGACTATTGAATTCGATTCGCTTTCACGGCGCTTCTACGAGCCTTTATTGCGAGGCTTTTGGCTTTTTCCTCGCCATATTTGTTAATCGAAAAATAGGCGTTCTTCTGTTTTCGTTTTACGCCATTTCCCTCTTGCCAGGTGGCTACCCAGGAATGATCTTTCTCCGAGTAGCTCACGCCAATTTCGCCGGAGGAATTTAGTGGTGAAACCTTACGCGGACTGAATTTCGCGTAGGGCCAATTGCTGCCATAGATTTTCTTGCCTTCAATTTCCCGCTTTTTCTTGGCGGCGACGATGGCCTTGCCTTTCCCGCCAAATTTTTTAAAGGGGAAAGACTGTTGAAAGCTTTTACCGTCGTATTTGATTCTTACCCATGCGCAGTTGGTGCCGCGGGATTCGATGATGCTGATGTGGTGAAGCGCGCTAAGTTTTTTCAAAAGAACCTCTCTCTCGCTCTATGTTTGTCTACAGGTCAGGATTACCACGTAACAGGGCCCAAAATTTACTGTTATGACTTATATAGAAAGCAATGGCTCACTTTTTATTACAACTCATTAAAATTGGCTTGAGTGCAACAGTGTACTCCCGAATTAGTGTACACCCATAGGCAAGATCGGGCTAGCATGGGTAGAAATTGCCCGTGACTCGATGCAATGAAGGTCAAATAGGGGGGGGGCTGGCTGAAAACGGGTTGGCGGGGGGCGACAGATTTAGCTGCCGCTAGGCGTGAGATGCCATATGTTGTATTACGCCTGGTTTGCAACATTTGATTCTGGAAATGCTGTAACAGTAGTTCTTGGCGCTGGGATCAATGTCCAGTGCCTCATCAATTGCAGCAGACAGGTCTGCTTGCGCAGCCTTCTGAGTAAGATAAGGACCAGAAATCTTCACCTGTAAACTGGGTTCGTTAGGTGCGGTCGCTATTATGTAAAAATTCTTTGAGTCCACTTGCTACTTTTCCACCGGTTATGAGGCAGATAAACTGTTGATTACTTCAAACATTAATATGCGGTTGGAGATGCTTTGTTTCAAGTATCCGTAATATTTATAGGGCTACTATCGGCCGCGTATTAAAAACCAACAGTTCATCAATTACAAGATCGATTAGGCATTAATTTACTTACATTCTCATTGTAGGAGATATCGACTTAATCTAAGCTTAATCCTCGTATTATTACGGGGTTGCGTCCTGGGTCACACTCCTGACAATTGTTCAACTTCCCATTGCCAATCAGCTCTTTTGTGCCGATTGACGGCGCTCAGTAAAATCGACGCCCCATTGATCGCCCTATTGACGTTCGATCTCTGACATAATGTAAAGATGCAAAATCAGGGCCAAAATTGCTATCCAGCTCATAACTAAAAAGAGTCAGCCTGTTTGAGAAAAATCAGCTTTATTCTTCCGGTTCTCAATGAGGCCGGACTCGTGGTTGAGCAGTTGCAGCGCCTGCAAGCCTATCGCCAAAAAGGCCATGAGGTTTTATTGATCGATGGGGGTAGTACGGATGGCAGTGCTGAATTAGCCATGACTTTGGCGGATGTGGTGGAGACGACGCTTCCCGGGCGAAGTCGACAAATGAATCATGGCGCTGAGCTTGCAAGTGGCGACATATTTTTGTTTCTCCATATTGACACCAGCCTGCCCGAAGCCGCAGACGCGCTGGTTCTCAGGGCCATGGAGCAAGATCGAGCCGGCTGGGGGTGGTTTGATGTACGCCTTAGCAATTGCCGAGCTCCCTTTAGGCTTATTGCCTGGATGATGAATGTGCGAGCAAGGCTTAGTGCTGTATGTACTGGAGATCAGGCACTGTTCGTGGACCGTGAATTGTTTGCGGGGGTGGGGATGTTTCCCGCTCTGCCGCTGATGGAAGATATTGCTATCAGCAAAAAACTACGTGGAATTTCCAAGCCGGTGCGTATAGTTCAAACTGCAGTAACCTCAAGCAGGCGCTGGGAAGAGAGGGGTTTGTTAAAGACGGTGTTACTTATGTGGCAGCTGCGATTATTGTACTTTCTAGGTGTCAGCCCCTCACGTCTGGTGATTATGTACTATCCCAACAGTACTGTCCCGGCAGGCTTTCCCGCCAGCCCTGATTAGCTTATAGCCATGCCGCCTTGCTGACACGCTGTAAGCCGCGATCTTGCCCTCCGGCATTAAAACCCCGAGCCTAAAACGATGACCTTTAAATACCCTCATTCCCGGATCGCAATTTTCGCCAGAGAGCCTGTATTGGGACAGGTCAAAACACGCTTGGCTCCGGCCATAGGGCAGGCACAGGCGCTGCATCTCTACAAGGCAATGTTGGGTAGGACAGGTAATACCTTAGAGGCTTGTGGATTGGCGGGTTGGGATCTTTGGGTAACATCGAATCCTTCTCACGAGTACTTTATAAGTCTTTGTAATAAAAAGAATATTATTCTTCAAGAAGGGGACGACTTAGGGCAGAAAATGAGTGCGGCCATGGGGCTTATGC
>JABMOK010000107.1 GCA_013204155.1 Pseudohongiella sp.
AGCCAACCCAGCCAAGCCGATTAGCCATACTGCCCCCAGAACACCTGTAAAAATTCTCTTCAAAATAGACCTCTTCGAGCCCACACAGCCAACCATGTTTAATGATTGCTGACAGACCGACTTACAGCACTGGCTGCACACTCACCCGAACGCGAATCTCATCACCTGGATCAGAATCGCTGCGAACAGAAAACTCTTCCCCGTTGTACAGGTAAGTCACTTGATAAGCGACCAACCGCTCCTCTTCATGCCGTTGATAGACCGTCTTACAGCGCTGTACCGTCTGATATTCTTGCGCTCCAACAGTAGACTGATCGTTGCGGCGGATAATATCACGTCCTATAGAGTGGCCCAACATCGCACCGATAACAGCACCAACCCGTTGATTTGACTTGTTATGCCCTACGGCATTGCCGATCGCACCACCGATAATCGTACTCACCAGAACTGGCGTGCCAGAACGGGGACGATCAGAATATCTATCGACAAGCACTTCTTCCTCGCGGCACTGCTGCTGCGGCGTAGAAACCTCAACGACCTGATAAAGGGGCCGGGATTCCACTACCTGAGCCGTTTCATAGCGGGTTTCAGCCCAGGATTTAGCCGATAGCAAACCCAAAACAACGGCCAAGGTGGTCATTAGCTTCATTTTCATCTCAATTCCTCACTCAATTATGCCCTCACTCAATACGGACACTGTTTATTATTAGGCAATTCACTCCACACCAAGCACTTCCGCAAACTTCGAACTAAATGCCTCGTTGTCACTAATCTAGCAATTTCAAGCTGAATCAAAGCTGAAGGGAGGCGGAATCGCCGTACAGAGAACGAAGATCGAAGTAAAAGCCGGTCAAGCCGCGTAAGCGGCGTTGAGACAGCTGTTTAATTTGTTGCCGCAGTAGTGTATTTTAGCCTGTGATTTTGCTACGGCGACGCCGGATGAGGGGGAATAAATAGAGCAACAATCCAACAATAGAGTCATAAGAAAAATCAGCGCATTAAAATAAATACAAATAAAAACAGAGAATCACCATGTCCAAGAAGCCATTTTTTATAGCACTCACCATGACACTATTAGCCTGTGTCCCTCTTTATTTTCTTAGCACAGAAGAATTTTCACTTACCCGCGACAATTTGCCCCTACTCGCCTTATCACTCTTCGTGGTGATTCTTGTCACCGCATTTTGGAGCCAAACCACCGCCTTCGACGGTGACATGGATTACTATCCAGAAAGCTCAAATTCGCCCCGGGAAAGCGGCAGCGTAAAATGGTTTAACGCCAACAAAGGCTTTGGCTTTATCACCCGCGACAGCGGCGATGATGTGTTTGTTCATTTTCGCTCCATCCGTGGCAAGGGACATCGAGTTCTGCACGATGGACAACGGGTAGAGTTTGCGGTTAGCGAAGGCGACAAAGGACTACAGGCCGACGATGTAGCGGCAGTCGGTTAAGCCGCAGACAAAAAACGTGGCAAGCGTTTGCACTCTGGCCCCTCAATAATGTGGGGGCCGCTCGTTTTGCTGCTCTGCTGCCCCGGGTTTCGAATCATCCGCCGCCACTTCTCCCAGCTGATCCTTGAGCACCCTCATGTCACGGGACATCTCGTCCAATTGTCTTTGCTGCCTTATCACGACTTCATTCAGTTGTTGCAGAAGATCTTCCTGAAAGCTGAACTTGGTTTCCAATTCTATAAGTTTATCTTGCACCCGGTTTCTCCCTTGAAGCCGCTGTTTTTGCCACCCAGTCATGCTAGAGTATGGCCAATTATTAGCAAAAATCCAGCCGTTAAGCGGCGCTGTTAAATCGCCTAATCCACTGGCATAAAAACTGCATCGTTAATTACATGTGTTACATGCGCTAATTTGTAGCGAGACCAGACGATCATCAACCAGGCGCACGCTGTACATAAATGAGCGACGCAATCAGGAATCTTTGAAAATGGAAAAAGCACCCATCAATTGGACCAATATGCTGCTGTTTAGTCTTACTCCGGCATTGGCCGTAATTATGCTGCCACTGTATGGCTATTACTATGGCTATGATTTGTATGAATGGTTGGGATTTATTGGTTTGATGGGCTTCTGTGGCATGTCCATAACCGCTGGCTACCATCGCCTCTGGTCACACAAAACCTATAAGGCACATCCTTTTCTACGTTTTGTTTTTGCCCTCGGCGGAGCCTGCGCCTTACAAAATGACGTTTTGACCTGGGCGTCTGATCATCGACGACATCACCAATATGTAGATAATAATGATCGCGACCCCTATTCGGCCGGCAGAGGATTCTGGTTTTCTCATATTGGCTGGATTCTTCGGCACTATGAAAGTGGCAAGAAAGATTTATCCAATGTAAAAGATTTACAACAAGATCCGATTTTAGTCTGGCAAAGTAAACACTATCTGAGCCTGGTTTTACTTACTAATATTGGCTTGCCTGCGCTATTGGGATTAATCCATGGGGATATAATCGGCTCATTACTACTCGCTGGTCTGCTACGCCTGGTACTGAGCCAACACCTTACCTATTTTATAAATTCCCTGGCCCATATGTGGGGCCGCCAACCTTACAGCAAGGGCAGCTCAGCCAGAGACAATGGTTTTCTGGCTCTGATTACCTACGGCGAGGGCTACCATAATTATCATCACACTTTTCAATGGGATTATCGTAACGGTATAAAGTGGTGGCACTTTGACCCGACCAAGTGGATGATTCGCACACTCTCTTTTGCCGGTCTCACCAGAGACCTGAAACGCTGTTCCTTAGCTCAGATTGAGAAAGCCAAGCTTGAGATGCAGTATCGATCCGCCACAGAAAAATGCGAGCGGCTAAACATCCCTGAAAATTGGCGCCTGCGATTGGAGCAGGAATATGAGCAATTGTTACATACCCTGCAGATGTGGACCGAGCACCAGCAAGCCTGGTATGAAGCAAAGGGTAAACAACTACAGGAAAGTCTCGGGCATTGGGATCAACTACAGCTGCAAGACCGCTACCGGGAAGTGCAGTTCAAATTAAAGGTTCAGAAGCGCCGCTGGCAGCTTCTGCTGAGAAATCTGACCGATCCGCAGCCTTATCCAGCCTGAATTCCAGTCCCTGGCTGTAGACGCAATTGATTTTCATACGTTATAGTCACATGAGATGAACGCTAGCAAGGAATTTCCATGACCATTAAGCCGCTATTACAATCCCTCCTCGTGCTGACCGTTGGCACCCTCTGCACTGTCTCAGGGGCGGTAGAAGAAGGTGACACTGCGCCTGATTTCTCGCTGCCATCGATTTATGCCGACCAGCCCGCTATTACCATGGCTGAATTAAAGGGCAAAACAGTTTACGTCGATTTCTGGGCATCCTGGTGTGCACCATGTCTTAGCTCACTCCCCCTGTATAATGAGATCTACCACAAATACAAGGATCAGGGGCTTGAGATTGTGGCTATCAATGTCGATAACCCCATCGAAGATGGGCTCGATTTCTTATTGGAAACCCCACTGGACTTCCTGATCCCTGCCGACCCGGATGGGGATGCGGCCGAACTGTTTGAAGTCTATGGCATGCCGACTTCGTACCTGATTGATCCAGATGGCACGGTGAGATTAGTGCATATGGGCTATCGTAAAGGCGACATCGAGATAATCGAAGCCGCGATTGTTAGTTCCTTAGCTGGAAAGTAGCGTATGTCCATTATTCGTGTTCTCGGCCTGTTAAGCCTCTGCGCCTGTCTTCTTTCCTCGTGCACCGAGGTTCGAGCCTGGGAACGCGGTTATCTGGCCAGAGATGAAATGGCCTGGGAAGCTGACCCGCTGGAAAGCGCACTCAATGACCACATCTTCTTCAGCAAAGAGGCTTCATCAGGCGGAAACAGTGCGGCAGGCGGAGGTTGCGGCTGCAACTAGCCGATGGAGCCAAGCTTGTGAAAATCAGCACCTCGCGTAGTCTTATAGCACTTTCCACCACGGCCATGGCGCTTCCCGGCATAGCCAGCGCGGATGCCCCACCGACTCAACATACTGTCTCCTATAAAATATCCAATTACAAAGAAGACGATCTCTCGCGACGAGAGGCCCCTTTTGGCGATTTGGACCGCTATGATATTGATGTTCACCAGTTTCAATTAGTCTCCCCTGTGGGCCGCAATATGTCGCTGCAGGTCGACGCCAATTACGAATCCCTCAGTGGCGCCTCCCCCTGGTTTACCAGCACCGGGCTAGATGGCCAGCCAGTGGTTAATCTAAGCGGGGCCAGCGGCATTCGCGATCGCCGCTCTGAGATCAGTGTAGGAAGCAGATACTACTTGTCCAACGGCAGCCTGGGCGGCAATCTGGGGTATTCCGAGGAAGACGACTATCGCGCCATTTATTTTGGCCTGAACGGTGAGCGAAGTTTCAACAATGATTTAAGTACAGTTTCGCTCGGTTTCAGTTATTCATCTGACGACATTTTCCCCACCGACGCGCAGGTATTTAACCGCGTTAAAAAAGAAGACAAACAGAGCTCATCCATTTTTCTGTCCTTTAGTCAGGTGATCAATCCGCTTTCCAGCTTCCAAAGTGCCGTAAGCATAACCGAGCAATCCGGATTTTTGAGTGACCCTTATAAATTAAGAGACATCCGCCCCGAGGATAAAACACAATTTGCCTGGAGCAATTCCTATCGTCACTTTTTTATTGCTGCAGATGCCGCATGGCATCTTAACTACCGTTACTATCATGATGACTTTGGCATTAGCTCCCATACGACGGATATGTCCTGGCATCAAAACTTTGCTGATTCATTTCAGGTAATTCCTTCTCTTCGCTATTACAGCCAGTCGGCCGCTGACTTTTTTACCAATGTAGATAATTTTCTCAATCCCGTAAGCGAATACCAATCGAGCGATTATCGCTTGTCCGCGTTTGGCGCCCTCAGTGGCGGTATAAGTTTTGTTGCCGATCTGGGGGAATGGACAGCAACATTGACGACGGAGCGTTACATGGCCAATGAAAAATATTCAGCTTACAAGGTTACGCAAGCGAGCACTGCATTAGTCAAATATTACAGAGTGTCATTGGGCTTCGCATATTCTTTTTAGAATAAATTCTTCAGATCACAGCCGCTAAATCAAAGCAGTAAATTATGAATCCATCACTTAAGCGCTTTTCAATCAAAGCCATGGGTAGCTATTGTGAAATTCAAATCTATGATGAATCTCGTATCAATGCCAAGCGTATCAGCCAACGACTGGCTAGAGAAATAGCGCGCCTGGAGAAGAAATATTCCCGCTTTCGCAATGACAGTTTTGTTACCGAGATTAACTTGTCTGCCGGACAAAAACTCGGCATAAAAATCGACACCGAAACAAAATCTTTATTTGATCATGCCTTAACTTGTTTCGAACAAAGCAATGGCTTGTTTGATATTACTGCCGGGGTACTGAACACTATCTGGGACTTTAGTAAGCCCAAGGTTCCGACCCAGGCAGATATAGATCGGATACTTCCTCTTATTGGATTCAGCAAATTAAGCTGGGGAAAATTCCGCCTCTATATGCCCGCAAATATGCAGATAGATTTCGGCGGTATCGTCAAGGAATACGCCGCCGATTCGGCCGCAAAGCTGGCTAGAGATCTGGGAGTTGAGCATGGCCTGGTAAATCTTGGCGGTGATTTTGCTGTGATAGGCCCGCAACCGGACAATCAGCCCTGGACAATCGGAGTGGTCAATCCGAAGGCCGATAAATCCTTAATGGCAAAAATCGATTTATTCGATGGAGGCCTTGCTTCCAGCGGGGACTACGAGCGCTGTTTTTTATACAACGGAAAACGTTACAGCCACATTTTGAATCCCAAAACAGGTTGGCCATGCAGTGGATTGCGCGCGGTTAGTGTGGCGGCAAATCTCTGCACGGTAGCAGGATCAATTGCCACTATCGCCATGTTACGCGAAGAGAGTGAAGGCATAAGCTGGCTGGAAGATTCATCCCTGCCTCATGTCTACATGGATAGCGAAGAAAAAATTAACGGCGTGGGTTTGAAGACTTAAATCAATCGCAGTGGTGCTTCATCCAGTGCAGCCATCTGTTCGCGCAATTCCAGAATATGCTCCGCCCAGTATCGTTCCGTATTGAACCAGGGAAAACTCAAGGGAAAGGCTGGATCTTCCCAGCGTTTAGCTAACCAGGCACTGTAGTTCATCAGGCGCATTGTGCGCAGGGATTCCACCAACTCCAATTCTGAAGCCCTGAAATCATGAAATTCATTATAGCCTTCCGCCAACTCCAGAAGTTGCGCCTGTCTCTGATTGCGATCCCCGGATAGCATCATCCATAGATCCTGCATGGCAGGTCCCATCATGATGTCATCGAAATCCACAAAGTGAGGGATGTCATCTTTCCACAGCACATTGCCAGTATGACAATCTCCATGTAGGCGCAAGCGGGTTATTGGGCCATGGGCTTCGAAGCGCTGCTGCATTTTGTCGATTAAATCTTGTGACAAAGTCTCATAGGCTTGAAGCAAAGTCGGTGGCAAGAAATTATTCTCCAACAAAAACTGTCGACTTGAAATCGCAAACCGGTCCAGGGTTAAAGCAACTCTGTGAGAAAAATTACTCAGCGCACCAACGGCATGAATTCTTCCTACGAATCTGCCCATGACTAATAGATTGTCCAGATTATCCAACTCTGGCGGTCTTCCACGAAATTGCTCAAAAACAGAAAATTGAAAGCCGTTGAATTCCAGTAAAGTACCCTTGCCAGGAAAATTCAGCGGCGGCACGACGGGGATTTCCAGATCCGCAAGTTCCTGTGTAAAACTGTGCTCTTCAAGAATTTGTTCAGTGCTCCAGCGATCGGGGCGATAGAACTTCACAATTATGTTTGGCTTGTCCTCCAA
>JABMOK010000108.1 GCA_013204155.1 Pseudohongiella sp.
AGAGAGAGAGAGAGAGAAGAATCAAAGGAAAGATAAAGAAGCAGGCTTTTACTTTCAAGGCGAAGAAGGCAGAAAGCCTGGCGCCAAAAAGAGCATTGGTTTAAATAAGCTTATCGGTAAAATTGCAAGGTTTGTGAGCGCTATTCAATTGCTCTGCTATTATTTTGTCCCACGCCGTCTCACAAGCCCCAGGTGAACCCGGCATGCAGAAAATTATCGTTCTATTTGCCATGCCGGCAAAAGCGCGGGACTGAATAGTCGAACTGCCAATATCCAAAAAAGAAAGCTGACGGAAGAGCTCGCCAAAACCATCAATGTCGACATCCAATAATGGCTTTATGGCTTTATAGGTATTGTCGCGGAGAGTAAATCCGGTGCCGCCGGTTAACAATACAGCATGCGTATCCGGATCGGCGATTTGGGCCGAAACTTCTGCCCTGAGTTGATAGACATCATCCTTGATAATAGTTTTCGACAACAAATGATGTCCGGCCGCTTGTGCTCTTTGCACTAACACCGCACCGGATTTATCTGTTTCTTCAGTGCGTGTATCGGACACTGTTATTACAGAAATATTTAGAGGACTGAGTTCTGTCATGCTCGATTATTACTCTTTTTTTTTGCGTCACGTAATTCGTATGGAGTCCAATTCGCTTTGCTTTGCCTGGCTGTTCATATCTACCTGGCTAGCCACCGGTCATATTCATTAGCCGCACTGGCTGAGCGTGGTCCTTATCATAAAAATAGTGACGTTCTGGCTTGATCTGCATAGAGTCAATTAACGCCTGCTTTAACACAACATCATCGCTCTTCTCGTCTCGCAGTATGGCCCTGAGGTCGACCGAATGCTCATTGCCGAGACACAATAACAACCTCCCTTCCACTGTTACCCTCACCCGGTTACAGTCCTCACAAAAATTGTGTGTTACGGGAGAAATAAAACCGATACGACTCTTCTTGCCCGCAACCTTGACATAGCGTGATGGCCCGGCAGTCTTCTCGGCACTATCCACTAACCGATACTTTTGCTCTATGATTTCTCTAACCCAGGCGTTACTGCAGGTTGTATCCTCTCGATTATGATCGGAAGCTTCACCTAGTGGCATCTCTTCGATAAACGCGATATCAATATCCCGCTGTATTGCATACTCGGCCAGCGAGACAACTTCGTCTTCGTTGTAACCGCGCATAATCACTGAATTCAATCGAATATTATCGAAGCCGGCCGCATTTGCCGCATCGACTCCAGCCAGCACTTTTTCCAACTTGCCTACACGGGATATTTTTTTGAATCGCTCTGCATCCAAACTATCAATACTGATGTTAATGCGATTTACGCCAGCCGCTTTTAGTGGCACGGCATATTTTTCGAGCTGAGCTCCATTGGTGGTAAGTAACAATTCTTCCAGGCCGGGCAAGGCTCCCAACTTTTCAATAAGCGACATAACATCGGTGCGCACCAAAGGCTCACCTCCGGTTAGACGAATCTTTCTAACGCCTAGCTCGGTAAATACCCTGGCTACCCGATATAATTCTTCCAGCGAAAGAATTTGACTGCGCGGCAGAAATGTCATGTCTTCTGTCATGCAATACACACAACGGAAATCGCAACGATCGGTGACAGACAGGCGAATGTAATCAACATGACGCCCAAATTTGTCAATGAGTTTCGTTGCTTGCTGCACGCTTGCTTGTTCTACGGAGTCCATCGTACTAAATCTCTACCTCTATGGCGGACAACTATAACCTAGATCAGCACCCCTATGCACTGATATTCAGCTCTTTTACAGCCTGTCGCGGCGCTCCTGAATCGATTGCGAACCACCAAATCCCTCTCAGAAAACCTCTCAAACGCTAATCGCAATTTGAACAGCCAGAAATATCAGTATAGAACCCATCACTCTTTCCAGCCAGACTCCCCAGCGCAACAACAGCTCCCTCACTGCCTGTCTTCCCAGAAATCGGCACAACATTGCAAACCAGGCAAATGTCGCAAGTGCAAGATACAGGCCGTAGAAAACCTGAATAATTGTAGGGGTACTCGGGTCTATAACCACAGTAAACAGAGCCAAGAAAAATAATGTTGCCTTCGGGTTTAAGCCATTGGTTAAAAATCCCAATAAGAACGCGCGACGTGGCTCAACGGCAGGGCTTCTGGATTTGGGTTTATCACTTGACCCAACACGAAACGACAGCCTTATGGATTGCACTCCCAGATAGAATAAATATCCCCCCGCTACAAATTTCATGGCATTAAACAGCGCTGGAGATTGCGCCAGCAAAATGGCGACACCCAGAAGACAATAGGTCACGTGTAACAGTATCCCAGAACCGATACCCAAGCTCGTCCAAATTCCGGCGCGGGTGCCAGCAGTCACACATTGGCGCATGACAACAGCAAAATCCGGTCCCGGTGACGCAACGGCAAACAGATGGGCAATCGCTATGGTCAGAAATTCAGCCCAATACATGATTGACCTCAGCGCAGGATTGATGAAAGACCTTACGGCAGTTGTTCGGAGATTACCAGATTGATAACGGCGTGCTGCCCATTGTGGGCGAAGTTCTCAGATTGAACTCGGTAATCGCCGGTGCCGGGATTCGCCGTACCAGAATAAGAGATCAGGGCTGAGACATAGATCGCATCAGCGGAAGAAAGATTAAATGGGCCAACAGCGGAGGAATTATCTAATCGAATAGTGCTCGGCAGATCTCCCACAGTAAGGTCAGTGGCCGCTACCGGTGGCAATCCTTCTCTTGCAGCATTTCTCGCCGCCACGAATACGCGAAGGTTTTCGTCGATCTCAATTCCTTCGGCCAAAGAAAGGTTGATTTCAATTACTGGGCCAAGGTCGACATCTTGCCCGTCTGCTATTAGCAATTGCTGAGCCGCGGCTATGTTTTCCCGTAGCAGCTGCGCTTGCTGTGAAGAGGGATTGCCTTGGATCAGCAAGCGCCAATATTCAATTGCCGCATTATAATCCTGGCGCTCATCAGCATCAGCGGCAAGTAGTTGAAGTATGCTTGTCTCTCCAGGATTAATCGCCTGTGCTTGCCTAATTACCTCTTGAATTTCTTCGGTTAACTTAAATTCGGCGAGAAAGTATTTCACCATCGCAACTTTTCCCAACACAAATGCCTTATCAGGGGAGTCATCCATTCTCGCTGCCGCTTGCTGATAGCCAATTTCCGCTTCGCTGAACATCCCCAGACTGGCAAAATTTTCAGCCAGGAAATACCAGGCCCAGAGTCTGTCTTGGTCCTCCTGAACAGCTTGTCCGAGACTAACAATCAGGCTTTGGGACTCTTCGGGGTTATCAGCATTGTTGACTGTGCGCTCAAATAAACCCATCATCTCCACATCATCTATATAGCCCCACTGACTATACAGACCATAGGAGAACACAGGAATTAGCAAGGCAAGAATTATGGGAACCGCATTAGACGCCAGTTTCCCCCTATTGGTATTGCTCGATCCTTTTTTGCGTTTCTCCGATTTCTTCACAACAGCACCGGCAGTTGCAGTAGGCTCCTCTGCATCTTCTGCGCTGACATCGGCAAGTAGACTCTGCTGCAACTCCAGCATAAGCGCATCAAACTGTCGTTGATCAAGATCCCCAGTGGCTAGATCACTTTCAAGTTCGTTGCTGCGCTCGTGAAAAAGCGCAATATTCTCATTTTTTCGCAAGGTGTCGAATTCAAACGACTGTGCCCGGTTACGGAACCATAGCGGCGCTATCAGAAATAAAGCGGCAAGAATAAATAGACAAGCAGTTAAGAACCAGAACAAGATAGATATCCAATTAGTTGAGTGAGGTTTACTGTTTATTACCTAATAAATCTTTCAGGCGTTGTTGTTGCTCTGGGTCTAATTCGACATCCGCAATATTTACTTGCTTGGCACGGCGCCAGATACCAAAGCCGAGGAACGCACCAATCAACAAAAAGATAAGCGGACCAAACCAAAGCAATAGAGTATTAGTCGTGAGACGCGGCCGATAAAATATAAAATCTCCGTAGCGCTCGAACATGAACTGCTCAATTTCTGCATTACTCATACCCTCGAGAATCATCCGATGAATCTCTCGACGCAAATCCTGGGCTACACCACCCGTAGAGCCGGTCAAGCTGGTATTTTGACACATGGGGCATCGCAGCTCATTTGAAAGCGTACGAAATCGTGCTTCTTGTTCATCAGTTTCAAATTTAAATGTGTCTACCTGAGCCACAACCTCTGGAACAGTTATCGCACTAAAAATTGTCAGGGCCAGCAGCAATAAACAGGTGCTAAGTTTAGCTTTGTGTAAGCGCCTAATTAGTTTCACAATGACGACTCAGCTTCGCTGCGAATCTCCGCGATAGCAGGCAAGAAGTTTTCTTTCCATACCACCTCTGTTAACGGACTGACATGACGATACCGAATTACGCCATCGGCATCGACTAAATAGGTTTCAGGTGCTCCGTATACCCCAAGGTCAATACCGAAGCGACCGTCTTCATCCAGTATGCTGAAAACAAAGGGATTACCATTCTCTTCCAGCCAATCAATTGCCAAGTCTTCGCGGTCGCGATAGTTGACGCCGACAACCGGTATATCTCCCTCTTCAGAGAGACGCGTTAAAGTTGGATGCTCAATCAAACAAGGCAGGCAATAACTGCCCCAAACATTAAGTAAGAAAACCTCTTTTGGTAGATCTGCATTACTAATTTCTCCACCCGCTACTGTAGCGATCTGAAATTCAGGCATTGGCTTATCAATTAGCATAGAAGGCAATACTTTCGGGTCAAGATACAATCCGCGCCAGAACATAATCGCCAAAGCAACAAATCCGATCACTGGTATAAAAAATTTAACTCTATTCATTTTAAACTTTATGACCCAGCCTGTAGTCCGGGCTCCGTTGCATTAATAGCCTTGCCTGCCATGGCTGCTTTTTCTGTTTGCCGTCGACGTAATCTGCGATAACGCTTATCACCGGCAGCGACGAGTCCGCCTAAGGCCATAAAAATTGACCCCAACCAAACCCAGCGTATAAACGGTTTGACATAAAGAGTCATCGACAAGGCATTATTCTCTTTTTCCTCTCCCAGGGTTACAAACAGATCGCGTGTAAACCCGGCATCAATAGCCATCTCTGTCGATGGAGTTCTGGTAGCCAAATACACTCTATTCTGCGGGTACAAATTTTCTAATGCCTTATCACCATGCATCACTGACATCTCTGCTTCCTGAGCAATATAGTTCGGACCGGTGACAGACTTGGAACCATTATAGGTAAACAGGTAATCCCCCAGATCTATGCTTTGTCCGGGTGAGAGCAAGACACTTTTCTCGGAACCAAAACCGCTGGCCATGGCAACACCGATCAACATAACCGCCATACCAAAATGCGCGAGCTGCATTCCGTAGTAGCTCAGTGACAAGGCTCTAAATCCCTGCATCAAGCCTGATTTGTTACTAATTTTGCTCAAGACATCCTTGATCATACTTAAGCTTATCCATGCCGCCAAAGTAATAGCCGTGGTGGCTACCAAGGAGAACTCCAGCAGGACAATCAAGGGAATAACAATGCCCAACGCAACACTGGCTATAGCGACCTTGGTTAGTTGCTGAATTAAATAGCTTAGGGAAGTTCGCTTCCAACGACTAATAGGCCCGATACCCAAAAAAAACACTAACAAAGCCATCAAGGGAAGGAATACCGCATTAAAATAGGGAGGGCCAATGGAAAGAAGATCGCCAGTAAGCGCCTGGTAGGCCATCGGAAATACCGTGCCCAGAAATACAGAAGCCGCCGCTACCACCAGGATTACATTATTCGTCAGTATAAATATTTCTCGCGATAACAATTCGAACCCAACCTCGCTCTTCATCAGCGGAGCGCGAAAAGCGTAAAGAAGCAGCGAGCCACCCACCGTGATTCCAAGAATAGCGAGGATAAAGAAACCCCGCGCAGGATCACTGGCGAACGCATGCACCGAGGTCAGCAAACCTGAGCGGGTAATAAAAGTGCCAAATAAGCTGCCGGAAAAAGCCAGGATTGCCAACAGCACAGTCCAACTTTTAAACACGCCTCGTTTCTCCGTCACGGCCAGGGAATGAATCAGAGCAGTACCAAACAACCAGCTAATTAACGGCGGATTCTCCACCGGATCCCAACCCCAGTAGCCACCCCAACCTAATTCGTAATAGGCCCACCAACTACCCAAAGCGATACCAACAGTCAAAATTGCCCAAGCCGCATTCGCCCAAGGTCTTGACCAGCGCGCCCAGGCTGAATCCAGTTTGCCACTCAGTAAGGCGGCGATAGCAAATGCGAAAACAACTGAAAAACCGACATAACCCATATATAGGGTCGGTGGATGTATGATAAAGGCAAAATCCTGTAACGCCGTATTCAGGTCTGCTCCGTTGACCGGTGGTAGTGGCACAATACGAGCGAAGGGATTCGACGTGGCTAGCATAAATAAAATATAGCCACATATAAGAAAGCCCAGCACACCCAAGACTCTGGCGACGAAGTCGATTGGCATGCTCTTGCTAAAGATCGCAACGGCAAGCATCCAGGCTGAGAGCATAAAAGTCCAGAGCAGGAAAGAACCTTCATGCCCACCCCAAACCGCTGTCAGTTTAAAATGGGTAGGTAGTGTGGTATTTGAATGTTGAGCAACAAATTGAACAGAGAAATCGTCGACGGCAAATGAATAGGCGAGTATCGCAATACATATTGCCAGAAACACAAACACCCCAGCGGTCAGCGGCCGAGCAAGACTCATCCAAAGCAGGTTATTACGATGTGCCCCAATAATCGGCAAGGTGCCGAGTATAATGCTTAAACAAAAGGCGAGTATCAGAGAAAAATGGCCGAGCTCTGGAATCATCTAATTCTCCGGCAAATTACGAGTAAGCGATTCTCTTACTACGGCAGTGTGATCTTCTGTGGAGCTTCCTGCTGCATCAAGCGCCGCCTTCACCTCTTGAGACATGTAGTTTTCATCGTGCTTGGCAAGCACACGCGACGCCTGAAAAATACCCGTGCTATCAATTACTCCTTCAGCCACAAGTCCCTGGCCCTCACGAAAAAGATCAGGAAGTATGCCTTCATACTGAACAGGCACGTCACTTACAAAGTCTGTAGTTATAAATTTAACCTTTAGACTCTGTTGATCCTCCTCGAGGCTGCCTTGTTTGACCATGCCGCCGATTCTAAAATGTTCACCTACAAGCACTTCCCCATCGGCTACTTGAGTCGGGGTATAAAACATATTGATATTTTGCCGTAGCGCAAACACGGTGAGTCCAATGGCAAGACTTAATCCCACCGTTATAAAAATTATAATACCCAGCTTTTTCCGTCTATGAGGTTTCATTCATATTCTCCTGAAGTGTCTGTTGCTTCTCCGAGACCGTCCTCATTGGTTTTGTTAATCCCGTCATATATTTCTACTAATTTCGTCATTAATAGTCAGGCGTCTTTTTTGCTCGCGTAAGATTTGTTTACGCTTGCGCATCGGCAGAAGAAGATTAGCCGCGATAAATATTGCAAACAACCCATACACACTCCATATCTTAAATCCATAACCGCCCATATGGATAAATTCGCTAAAGCTTGAAAACTGTATTGCTTCTAACATCTAATCAATTCGCTCTTATCTAATTCGTTAACTTTGGCGCACCAAATCCTGAACCCATTGTGATCGACGTTCTCGCTGGAGAATTTCGTTACGTGTGGCCAGTATCAGACTCACGGATAAAAACAGGTACATCGCTACGATCATAATGGCTATTGCGATCCAGAATTGAGGCCCATTGGGGCTATCCGCTGATAAGGAAACAGGACTTGCAACTTGATGCAACACATTCCACCACTCCACCGAGTATTTAATAACCACAACATTTATAAGGCCTACTATAGAAAGCAAGGCACAGGCTTTGGCGGCCTTATCCTGATCTTCCAAAGCAGAGCGAAGAGAAATAACACCCAGTAATAAGAACAATTGAAACAACATGGTAACCAATCTCGCGTCTGTCCATTCCCACCAGGTTCCCCAGCTAATGCTCCCCCAGATAGAGCCTGTGGCCAAGGTTAGAAAAGAAAACCAGGCACCAATTGGAGCGGCCATCTTGGCGACCATGTC
Source organism: Pseudohongiella sp. (assembly GCA_013204155.1). Taxonomy (GTDB): domain Bacteria; phylum Pseudomonadota; class Gammaproteobacteria; order Pseudomonadales; family Pseudohongiellaceae; genus UBA9145. The sequence goes on from JABMOK010000108.1 coordinate 8,140, forward strand.
TGCCAACTTCATACGCCAGACCATAGTAATAACCCCGGCCACAGCCATCAGCGGAAAAAAAGCCAGCGAAGTTCCTGCGACGGCAACATGCACGATAAGAATTCTGGAGGTATAACCTTGTTGGTAGTCCGGTGGCAGGTATAACAAGCCCCAAATAACGCCGACTGTAATAAATATTGTCATGGCGGCAATTAGCCAGGGCAACCATCTACCGGACAGTTCGTAGAACCATTTGGGCGAACCTAATTTAGAAAACCATAACCACATAATATTGCTGCATAACCCCGTTGTTTGCGGATTCGAATATATCACGCCACTCTTGTCGCGCCTTGTTACGTATTGTAACGCATTGTATCCGTGCTAATACCAAAATAGGCCAGAAACCTGCTAATTGACGCTAATACGAAGCGCGGTGGCAGACGCCAATGGAGCCAGGCTAACCGCTACTGCCAGCATAGCCAACATCAGGGCCAGATAACCCGCTGGCGATGTGTTATTTAGAGAGGCCTGAACCGACAGAGTTCCAAAAATTAAAACAGGCACGCTCATTGGCAGCGTGATTACTGCCAAAATCAATCCCCTGCTACCTAAACCTACCGTTAACGCTACCGCTATCGATCCCACCAGACTCATTATTGGAGTGCCTATCAGCAGAGAGCAGATCAAGGTGAAATAGGCGGCCTGTGGCAGATTTAACATATAGGCTAATAATGGAGAAATCAGCACTACCGGTAAACCACTTACTAGCCAATGACTCAGATTTTTGGCCAACACCATAAAAAATAATGGGTGCGGACTCAGCAGCAACTGTTCAAGAGACCCATCTTCGTAATCGGAGCGATACAAATTATCCATCGACAGCATCGAGGCCAACAAAACCGATATCCAGATAACACCGGCTGCAATCTCACTCAATCGATCGCTGTCTGGACTAATCCCTATCGGGAACAGAGAAACCACAATGACGAAGAACATAAATGGATTTACCACATCGTTCTTCTTTTTAAATGAAATCAACAAATCCCGTTTTAGCGTGGCAATGAACGCGGCCGCCATCGTGGTTTGCTTGATTGTGCTTTGCTCGATTGTCATACCTCGTCTATCCCAGACTCAAAATATTTAGCGCGGGAATATCCAGCTTATGATGTGTAGTCACCAAGACCGCCCCGCCGGAAGCCGCCTGTGTCTGCAGCATTTTTTCCAGTAGCGCGACACCCGTTCTGTCGAGGGTTGTGAATGGCTCGTCCAGAACCCAGAGTTGAGCTGGGCTGGCCAACAATCTTGCCAGAGAAACTCTCTGTTGCTGACCCGCCGACAAGGTATAACAAGGCGACTCTTCGAAGCCTCGAAGACCGACCTCGGCCAAAGCGCTCAAAATCTGCTCATCATCAATCTGTTGTTTCAGACTGCAACTCCAGCGCAAGTTTTCAATCGGCGTTAAAACCTTGCTCACGCCTGCGCGGTGGCCTATATAGAGTAGTGATGCAAAGAAACTCTCAGTCTGCCGTTCTATCTTCTCGCCATGCCAATAAATAGAGCCTTCATAGCTATCATTGAGACCGCACAGAATCCGCATCAAAGTGGTCTTGCCACTGCCATTGCTGCCCTGCACCTGTAAAACCTGGCCTTTGTCTAAAGCAAAATTGAGCTCACTGAATAGCACGCGTTCATCACGTTCACAGAACAAGTTTTGAGCAGATAGCATCGCTTGGCTATTGGGCTCATCGCGGAGAGACTCTGATATTGCAGATGACATATTATCGATTAGTCCGGCTTACTCAGCACTGTTTCTAGGCTGTCAGAGTATAACCAAGAATGGCTGTTAATTCTCCAATAAGCTGCATCTTGGCACTCTCAGGGAAAACGACAAGAACGGTGTAGTTCGAAACTGTAGTTCGAAGCTGTAGTTCGAAGCTGTAGTTCGAAGCTATAGTTCGACGCTGTAGTACGAAACTGTAGTTCGAAGCTGTAGTTCGACGCTGCCGTTCTTAGCTATAGTTAGAAACAGAGGACAGCGGGAAGAATTGGAGAGTTGCAGGATGCCAGGAGAGCAACGCAAGCAAAGCTGGGGGAAACGGAGAATATCAGGAATTCAGATAACGGATTGAAAGAAACGTCGCTTCAAATTGCTTGTAGCTGAAAACCCGCGGCAAAGCCTGAAGCCGCTGCCGAGCTTGAGATTAATTCCAGTCGCTTAAGCGAGAGCGCAGACGCATTGCCGCCTGACTATGAATCTGACTGACTCTGGACTCACTTACGCCAATAACTTCTCCGATTTCCTTCAAATTTAGCTCTTCTTCATAATACAGCGCCAGAACCAATTTCTCCCGTTCTGGCAGAGCATCGATAGCATTGGACAAATGTGCTTTGAATGAATCCCTCTGCAGACCATCACAGGGACCTGGCAACTCACCAGCGGCAAGTTCAATTGCAGAATCATCCCCTTCCATAATGTCATCAAAGCTAAACAAGCGACTGCCACTCGCATCCTGCAAGATTGCATAGTAGGCATTCAGACCTATTTCAAGCTCATCGGCAATGTCTTTGTCTTTGGCATCTTTACCAGTGCGGGCCTCAATAGCTTTAATAGCTTCGGCAACTTTACGGGATTTACGATGCACTGATCTGGGCGCCCAATCCCCCTTGCGCACTTCATCAAGCATCGATCCGCGAATTCTGATGCCCGCATAAGTTTCAAAACTCGCCCCCTTGGTAACGTCGTATTTCTTCGCCGCTTCAAGCAAGCCAATCATGCCAGATTGAATCAGATCATCGATTTGCACACTGGCGGGCATTCTTAGTAATAAGTGATGTGCGATTCGTTTTACCAATGGTGCATAACGCACAACTACGGCCGTCAGATTTTCATCCGTGGCCTCACCGTTCGGTAACACGTTTTCGTATACTTTAGCTACAATTGCTGAAGTCATTGTCTTCATCCCTATTATTATTGTAATAACTAGTCATGCCACATACATCTGATTTACTTATTCGAAATCTCAAATATACAAAAACTTGCACGCAAGCTCTCGCGTCCAGAACCTGTACGGGTGGATCACCATAATAGGTATTGCAATATTTGTTCCAAACTTGGAAAAATAAGTAAAATGGGCGCTCTGGCGCGTAATATAGGGCGTGCAGAAGGATTAGTGGATTCCGCCGAGAATTAACAAATTGCTATTAACGACGAATTCTTGACTCTTTCACAGGAAAGCGCCAGAAATCCGGCGCCGAAAGTGAACAAGTAATTATTTCCCTGGCGCTAGAACCAGGGAAAAATTATCCGATCAATGTTGATTTGCATTGAAGAAATGAGAAGATTTAAATCCGCGCAAGCAATTAAGCTGAATTTGGATGCAACAACTCTTACGCCTTAGGAGGGGTTACTCCGGTTTGACCCATGTATTTCCCGCCCCGCTGCTTGTAAGTGACTTCGCATTGTTCGTCCGATTGGTAAAACAACATTTGCGCCACGCCTTCATTGGCATAAATTTTCGCCGGCAACGGTGTTGTGTTCGAAAATTCCAAAGTTACATGGCCTTCCCACTCGGGCTCCAATGGAGTCACATTGACAATTATACCGCAACGGGCATAGGTCGATTTTCCAAGGCAGATGGTTAATACATCTTTCGGAATTCTAAAGTACTCAATGGTCCTTGCCAGTGCGAATGAATTTGGCGGAATAACGCAGAAAGGCTCATCGATAGATACGAAACTACTTTCGTCAAAATTTTTCGGATCCACTACGCTGGTGGTATGCACGTTGGTAAAAATTTTGAATTCCGTAGCACAGCGCACGTCATATCCATAACTGGAGGTGCCGTAGGAAATGACTTTTTCTCCATCAACGTAGCGCACCTGCTCGGCCTCGAATGGCTTGATCATTCCTTCTTCGCTTGCCATTTGTCTGATCCAACGATCTGATTTAATACTCATAATGCTGTGTACCCTGAGTTTGGAATTTCTAAGCTTGATTGATTAATATTTCTGCCACTATTTCTAGCACGATTACAGAGGCTATTGAGAAGCGCGAATGATAGAGCCATTCGACGCACGAATCATCCATTATTTTTCACCGCTTAAGCTGGCGATCCCCAGGCATTCGCAGTCCAACAAGCGCAAAAACAGGCTGAAATACCCGACAACTTAGAGTATGATGCACAGCCTATCGAGAGGCGTTCTACATCCGATTTCACGCTCGAAATTCAGCCTGGCAAGTGGGCAAGAAGCTTCGCACCATAGTCTGAAATTCACCTGACCTGCGGCTGGTAACGAGCACTAATCGGTGTCAGCACGCCCTCATCGCTTTCAATTTATTACTATTCGGAGGGCTGCCAGATGAGAAAATGGCAATGTTTAGTTTGCAGTTTTGTGTACGAAGAAGCCCTGGGCCTGCCTGAAGATGGCATAGCCCCGGGCACCAGCTGGGACGAAATTTCCGACGACTGGATGTGTCCAGATTGCGGAGTCGGTAAAGAAGACTTCGAAATGATCGAAATCTAGTACTGAAGTAAAATATTATTTAACTGAACAATGGTCAGCAAAGTAAGGACTGAGTGTGAAGCAGCGAAAAATCTTGGTAACACAGGCCCTCCCCTACGCCAACGGTGGAATTCATTTGGGGCACATGATGGAAGCCATTCAAACTGATATTTGGGTTCGCCTGCAAAAAATGCGCGGTCATGACTGCGTCTTCGTCTGTGCCGACGATGCCCATGGCACGGCAATCATGCTGAGTGCCAAGAAGCAGGGAATCACTCCAGAGCAGTTAATTGATGCGGTTAACAAACAACATCAGCGAGATTATGCGGATTTTCTAATCAACTTCGACAATTTTCATTCAACCCATTCGGAAGAAAATCGCCAACTATCGGAGTCTATCTACAAGGCGCTGGATGCAAATGGTCACATTAATCGCCGCCGTATCAAGCAATTATTCGACCCGGAAAAAAATCTGTTCCTAGCGGACCGCTATATCACAGGCAGCTGCCCCAAATGCAAGGCCGAAGGTCAGTATGGCGATAACTGCGAAGCCTGTGGCTCGACTTATAGCCCGGCAGAATTGATTAACCCACGCTCTTCGATCTCGGGCGCGACGCCAATCGAGAAGGAGTCAGAGCATTTCTTTTTCGCGCTGCCAGTTTTTCGTGACATGCTCAAAGATTGGACTCGCAGCGGAACTCTGCAAGACGCCGTCGCGAACAAACTCAGCGAATGGCTAGACGATGAACTGCAGGAGTGGGATATCTCTCGTGACGCTCCCTATTTTGGCTTCGAAATACCCGGTGAGGAAGGCAAATATTTCTATGTCTGGCTAGACGCGCCAATAGGCTATATGGCCAGTTTCAAAAATCTCTGCGACCGTAGCGATTATAACTTTGACGAGTACTGGAATCCCGGTCAGGACACCGAGCTCTATCATTTTATCGGCAAGGACATTATTAATTTTCATACCCTGTTCTGGCCAGCGATGTTAACCAGTGCGGGTTATCGCACCCCGACAGCCGTATTTGCCCATGGCTTCCTCACAGTTGATGGCACCAAGATGTCAAAATCGCGTGGCACATTTATCAACGCCAGGACTTATCTGGATCACTTGAATCCGGAATATTTACGCTATTTCCTTGCCGCAAAACTGTCTAACGGTATCGACGATCTTGATCTCAATCTGGAAGATTTTGCGCAACGTGTCAATTCAGACCTGGTTGGCAAGGTAGTGAACATTGCCAGTCGTTGTGCCGGATTTATCGACAAGGGCTTCGAAGGCTTTCTAGCCGAAGAATTGGATAACACGCGATTGCTGACCGAAATCCAGAGCGCCAAGGACGAAATTACCAAGCACTTCGAACAGCGGGAATACAGCAAGGCGATTCGAATGATCATGGCGCTGGCTGACAAGGCAAATCAATACATAAATGACAAACAACCTTGGGTGATTGCAAAGACCGACACACAATCTGCCGAGTTACAGGCGATATGTAGCAGCGGAATCAACGCCTTTCGCTTATTAATCTGTTATTTGAAACCGGTACTCCCGGCTATGGCTGAACAAGCGGAACAGTTCCTTGCAATTGAGCCCCTACGATGGGATGACAGTGATAATTTATTGCGCGCCCACAAGATAAATAAATTCAAACCACTGATGACACGCGTGGAGTCAGATAAGGTTCAGGCTATGGTGAATGCGACTCAGGAAGAATATTTAGAACAGCAACAGGCGAGCGCGGCGCTCAAGTCGAAGGCAACAGATGACAGCCGCTGCGTGGCGCCAGAAATCGACTTCGAGGATTTCGCCAAGGTCGATCTTCGAGTCGCTAAAATCATCTCGGCAGAACAGGTTGAGGGTGCCGAAAAATTACTTAAGCTGGGCCTGAGCCTGGGTGAAGACGAGCTTGGCAATGCCCTTACCCGAACAGTATTCTCCGGCATTAAATCTGCCTACCAACCGGAAGATCTGGTGGGGATGCTCACTGTCGTAGTCGCCAATCTTAAACCGCGAAAGATGAAATTCGGCCTCTCCGAAGGCATGATTCTGGCGGCTGGCCCCGGCGGCAAGGACATCTGGTTGCTGGAGCCCCATCGCGGCGCCGAAGCGGGCATGCGTATTACCTGAATATACGCCGCCTGCTCTCAAGTAAAGAGGTCTCTTCATCAGAGAGGCTCGAGGTCAGTATTCAGGCTTGCCGTATGATTTAAGTCAATTAGCCGACCTACCGGATTAGAACGCAATCTGTCACCTCTTGTAATGTACTGAATAGTTAAGTGGCATCTATTCAGCACACTACACTAACCACTAGCGCTGTTACCGCTAAAGTAATAAGCTCTACCCTCCTTGCAAAACTGGCGATGACAACGCAACAGATCAGCTAAATAGCGCAAATATTTTCGCTACATTCGATCTCGACACCATTTATCTCGACACCATTTATCTCGACAAAGAGGCTCCGCGCTTATGAGGTTTCGTATTACCAAGACTGTAAAGCAGTTACTAGCAAATATTTTGCTTCCCGGCCTGCTGGCATCCGTTTCTCTTTCTGCTCTGGCACAAAATACCGAAATAAGGGAAATCGAAAGTTCTGTCATCAAAATCTATACGACTCAATCCGCTCCCGATTATTTTACTCCCTGGCGCTTATTAACACCGCGACAAAGTAGCGGCTCCGGTTCGGTTATCGCCGGCAATCAAATCCTTACCAACGCGCATGTGGTGGCAGATGCCAGCTACTTACAGGCACAGAAACACAATGATCCGCGCCGCTATCAGGCACGCGTTACCTTCATTTCCCATGAAGCAGATCTGGCGCTTATAACGGTAGACGAGCCAGGTTTCTTCAGCGATTTAAAGGCACTCTCTATTGGCGATTTGCCCGATCCACTGCAAGAAGTTTCCGTCTATGGCTTCCCCATCGGCGGTAAATCACTGAGCATTACCAAAGGTATTCTGTCCCGAGTCGAACAACAGGTTTACGCGCACGCCGGTTCTTATTTGCTGGCGGGTCAAATCGATGCGGCCATTAACCCGGGAAACAGTGGCGGTCCGGTTATTGTCGACCGGCAATTAGTCGGGGTAGTCATGCAAGCCAACAGCGGGGGTCGTGCTGAAAATTTGGGCTATTTTGTTCCCCCCAGCATGATTCGCCATGTTCTCGATGATAGCCTGGATGGTGTCCATGATGGTTTTCCTGACTTGGGTTTTCGGACTCAAACCCTGGACAGTCCCTCCGCGAAGGCGGCCTATGGATTAGATGAGGATCAGAACGGTGTGCTGATCATCAAAATATTTGACGGCTCCCCTGCCCAGGGCATCCTGCAGGAAAATGATGTCATTCTTCAAATTGACGAGTTCGACATCGCCGAAGATGGCAGCATCAAATTATCGGAAGACGTATTAACAGACTATAAACATGCCATCGACCTGCACCATGTCGGTGAATCCGTGGCAATCTCTTATTCCAGAGGCGGCAGGCCTGGAACAGCGACCCTGGAGGCAAGGCAGGCAAGGGACAGCTATAGTCTGGTGACTGGCGAGCAATTTGACAAACTGCCGGAATATTATATTTATGGGGGCATCTTATTCGTGCCGCTTAATATGAATCTGATTAAGCGCTGGGGAAATGACTGGAGCCGTACCGCTCCCGTAAGTCTGTTACAGGCACGCAACGAATGGAGCTCTCCCGATCGAAGACAGTTGGTTGTCGCCCAGCAAGTGATGGCATCCGACGTAAACCTGGGCTATCACGATTGGCGCAACTGGCTGGTGGATTCGGTAAATGGCGTACAGATACAAGATTTTGCCCATTTCGCTGAGCTCATAAAACGCAACCAGCAAGATAATATCGTGCTTGAAAACAGCACTGGCTATCAATTGGTTATTAATCACCAGGCGGCCATTGCCAGCGAAGCAGAAATTCTTTCCCGCTATCGAATCCCGGCGGCCTATTCTGCAGGATTATTCGAGGAATAAGCGATGCCAACTCTGGCACCTGCGTTAGGCTCTGTCTGGCATGTCGGTGTAATTCTGACATGCTAGAATTGCGCAACACCCATTCTAGCGAATGATCTGGAGAATACCTGCTCAGTGACCACTTATTTAAGCATTATCATCGCGGCTGCCCTGGTCAATAATGTCGTGCTGGTTCAGCTCCTCGGCGTCTCCTCCCTGTTTCTGTCAAACAGTCGGCTACAGAATACGATCGAACTCGCCACTCTCAACTTTATAGTCTTGTTTTCAGCCGCCGTAATTAATCTGTTGTTGTTCAGATTCATATTGCTCCCGCTGGGCCTGGACTTTCTGAAACTGCTTTTTTTCGTGGCGATAAGCTCCAGCATTACCAAGCTACTGCTGCAATGGCTTAAACAAAGATTTCCACTTTCCCTGCGGCAACAAAAATTGGCTTTTTATCTGACCGGCGGGAATAGTGCGGTGATTGGTGTTTCTCTGCTAAACACTGTTAGTCACTTGAGTATTCCCCAAAGTATTGCCTACAGTCTGGGCGCGGCGCTCGGCTTCTCCTTGTTACTGGTCGCTTTCGCCGCCTTGCGGTTAAGGCTTGACAGTGCAGAGGTTCCCGCGCCTTTTCGTGGCACAGCAATCCAGTTAATCAGTGCCGGAATAGTCACCCTGTGTCTACTCGGCTTTGCCGGGCTGGTGTGATCCATGTACCCGCTTATCGCTACAGTTTATGTTCAAGCGCTGATCTACGCCCTCGGCTTACTCGCACTCGTGCGTTCGCTCTACAACGCAGTAACGCATTACAAATGGACACGCTCTGCACAGATAGCACTGGTTGATCAGATAAATCAGCTATTGCCGCAAACTCAATGTGGCCAATGCACGCACAAGGGATGTCTGCCCTATGCACGGGCAATAGCGCAAGGCGAGGCCATTAACAAGTGTCCCCCTGGCGGTGTTGAGACGATTCGCGAACTCGCCAGTCTGCTGAATGAAACGCCGCTACCCCTTGACCCCACCCATGGTCAGAGCAAGCCTATCTCGCTAGCCGTAATTCGCGAAGATGAGTGCATCGGTTGCACCAAATGTATTCAAGCCTGTCCGGTAGACGCCATTCTTGGCGGCGCAAAATTCATGCATACCGTTATCGCGCGCGAGTGCACCGGCTGCGACCTGTGCGTCGAGCCCTGTCCAGTAGATTGCATCGATATGATTAACCCAGGCGCGCTTGAAAGTGACAGTTGGAAATTAACCAACACACACCGACTCGAACAACCGTGGTTGGATTCAGGCTCATGAGCATTGCCAACAAATTCACCGCGTTAAGCGCTTGGCGTCATAAACTGCGCGCACATGCTACCCCGGGCGGAATTCGCCCCAAGGCCTATAAAAAGACTTCTCTGCGATCTCGCATCATGCCTACACCTATCCCCGGTCTTTTGATTCTGCCGCTTGGGCAACATCAAGGCACGGCCGCCGAAGCACTGGTTAGCGTGGGTGACAGAGTACTCAAATATCAAACAATAGCCGCGGCCGCCCAATCCAATAGCGTTGCAGTTCACGCACCCACTTCCGGCACCATCGTCGCCATCGAAAATTCACCCGTTGCCAGGCTTGCTAACAATTTGAACGAAAGCCAGCTCTGTATTCATCTCGAACCCGACGGGAAAGACAGCGCCACTGAACTCTACCCCGAAAGCGATTATCACTTGCTTGATCATTCTCAACTGCTTCAGAGAATTGCTGATGCGGGCATCTGCGGCATGGGCGGCGCCGGCTTTCCAACGAGAGACAAATTGCAACTGAGCATCGATCACAAAATCGATTTGTTAATCATCAACGCCGTTGAATGTGAGCCCTACATCACAGCCGATGAAGCCTTGATACGGGAACGCGCCGAAGCGGTGGTGCAAGGTGCCGAAATACTACTGGCAGCAACTCGGGCTAGTCGCTGTGTGATAGGGATAGAAGACAGTAAAACCGATGCCATCACTAAACTGGTCGCGGCCCTTAAAAATAGCTCTGTCGAGTTAATGGTGATTGGCACAAAGTATCCTGCCGGCGGGGAAAAGCAACTTATTCAGGCCGTCACTGGCAAGGAAGTCCCCAGTGGATTGCATCCTGCAGATATTGGAATTTTGCTGCAAAATGCAGGAACCGCCTATGCCGCCTATAACGCCATAATCTTAGGCCAGCCTTGTATTAGTCGCATAACAACCTTGACAGGATTAGCACTACAGACACCGAAGAATTTCGAAACGCTGCTCGGTATCCCGATTTCATTTCTATTTGAGCTGTGCGGCATTAATGAGTCTGCTCGCTTAAAAACCATCATAGGTGGTTCCATGATGGGGATAGAAGTTTCCAATACGGCTGTCCCGGTGACTAAAACTACGAACTGTGTCATAGCAGGCTGTGCCGAAGAGTTTCCCTCGCCCACGGATGAACACGCCTGTATTCGATGCGGCTTCTGCGCCACCGCCTGTCCTGCAAGCCTGCTACCTCAACAATTGCTCAGCTATTCGAAATCCAGTGATCATCAGCAGTTGCAAGACCATGGCTTGTTTGATTGTATCGAATGTGGCGCCTGTGCCTATGTGTGCCCCAGCAAGATTCCTCTCGTGCAATATTATCGAGCCAGCAAATCAAAGATCAAAGCACGTCAAGCCAGTCATGCGCAAAGCGCTCGATGGCAGAATCGATTTCAATTTCATCAATTTCGAATAAAGAAAACCGCTGATGACACTTCGAATAAAAAGCCCCGAGATACCCCGGCGGCAGACATCAAACCCAAGCTTGAGGATTTTTCCCGGGATGAAGCAAGACGAAAAATTGCCGATGCCGTTGCCCGTGTCCAGACTCGAAAGTCAAAACTGATCGCCAGCACAAAAAATGCCAATAGCAATAACGGAAATATGCCGGGAGTGGAGGAATAAATGACTGCTCCAGGCCCAGGTTCGCCTTTGCAAACCAGCACGCAAACTATTGCTGGCATTATGCAACTGGTATTATTGGCATTGGTGCCTGGAATCGCCATGGCGACCTGGTTTTTCGGATTTGGCATCTTGATCAATATTTTGTTGGCGGGTGTTACCGCTATCGCTCTCGAAGCCGCTATTCTTAAACTGAGAAAGAAAGACATCCGACTCCACCTCGGCGACTACAGTGCGCTGGTAAGCGCGGTACTGTTCGCCATCGCCGTGCCGCCGGGATCACCCTGGTGGCTGGTCATCATCGGCATCGTCTTTGCGCTAGTTTTTGCCAAGCATATGTATGGGGGCTTGGGTCAAAATCCGTTTAATCCCGCCATGTGTGGCTATGTACTGTTGCTACTTGCTTTTCCCCTGGAAATGACCACCTGGCATATACCCAATGAAATCGTAAACAGTGCAATTCGTATCGATAGCCTGGGCATTGGGGATATCACTTCAGATCAACAAATATTAAGCCCGTTTAGCTGGCTTGGCCTGCAGCAGAGTCTTGTATTAACTTTTCCTTTTATTGCGCGCAATTCGCAACAACTCATCGACGGCCTGGCGATGGCAACGCCCTTGATCGAATTTAAAATGGCGGGTCACAGCGCGCTGTTGACGGCCTGGGACAACGGCCTGTCATGGTTCGACCGGGAATCTGCAACAGGCTGGGAGCTGATAAATATCGCTTACTTAGGCGGAGGCTTACTGCTGCTTTACAAGCGCATCATCAGCTGGCATATCCCGTTTAGTATCTTGCTGACGATTGGGGTAATTTCCAGTTTGTTTTATGCCCCCGACAGTGCCGCGATTTATGGCACTCCCTATCTTCACCTGTTCGGCAGCGCAACCATGATTGCCGCCTTTTTTATCGCTACAGACCCGGTTAGCGCTGCCACCAGTAATCGAGGAAGAATTATTTACGGCATCTTGATCGGCACTACGATCTATAGCATCCGTGTCTGGGGTAGCTATCTGGATTCCATTGCTTTGGCGGTGTTGTTTGGCAATTTTTGCGCGCCACTGCTCGACTATTATTGTCGACCTCGCCGTTACGGACATTTAAGGCGAGGCCTTGTTCAGCGGCCAAATCAAGCGACAGAACAGCACAGGGAAAAAGGAATTGGCGAGTTATGAGTAAATTAGAGTGCCAGGCTGAGGAGAGTCAATCGCTCTGGCAAAACAATCCTGTTTTGGTACAGCTGTTGGGCTTGAGTCCCGTGCTTGCGGTCTCTACATCCTTGGTCAATGGCATCGGCTTGGGAATAGCTACATTCATTGTCATGTTGCTTTCCTGCATTTCAGCTTCACTGCTTAAAGCGCAATTAAATAGCGCTTGGCGCTTCACCTGGTTCCTTCTCATCATGGCCAGCTACACCACTGCCTTGGACATTCTAATGCAGTGGCTGTATTTCCCTCTGTACAAGCAGCTTGGCATTTATATACCGCTAATTTGCTGCAATATCGCAATCCTTGTTCGAATGGAAGTTCGGGCCTGCAACTCCCACTGGAAGCTGGCCGCAACAGATGCGGCTAAATCTGGAGTGGCTTATCTGCTGGCAATAGTTTTACTCGCGGGATTGAGGGAACTTATTGGACAGGGAACATTATTTTCCGATTGGCAGCTGCTTATCCCATCCACTTTGCTCACCGATATCAGCCCAAGTGAAATACAACACGATCAACTATTCGGCTTTGCGAAATTACAACCCATGGCTTTTATTTTGCTAGGCATCATCGTCGCCCTGAAGAATTTTACCGACAGCTATTTTGCAAAAGAGACAGATACACAATTAGGAAATGGCGCAACAGTACAACGCGCTCGCGTAACCGGCCGCTTAAAGAAATGAACAAAGACGCACAATCGATATCACATGAATAGAAATACACGCACCGAAATTTTTAGCCGCTTGCGAGATGAGAATCCCACACCTACTACCGAACTGAAATTCAGCAGCACCTTCGAATTACTTATTTCGGTAATTTTATCCGCCCAAGCGACCGATGTCAGTGTCAACAAAGCGACCGAAAAACTCTATCGAATTGCTAACACCCCAGAGACAATCTTTGCACTCGGCGTCGATGGGCTCAAACGCTATATAAAGACTATCGGCTTATATAACACCAAGGCCGCGAACATAATAAAAACATGCGATATTTTGATACAGCAACATGCTTCTGTCGTACCAGACACTCGTGAAGCACTGGAGGCTTTACCGGGAGTTGGTCGAAAAACGGCGAATGTAATTTTGAATACGGCCTTTCATCAGATCGCCATGGCGGTAGACACGCATATTTTTCGTGTATCCAATCGAACCGGAATTGCTCCCGGCAAGAATGTACTGGAAGTAGAGAAACGTTTGCTACGCCTGGTTCCCGAAGAATTTTTATTAGATGCGCATCATTGGCTAATTCTGCACGGTCGTTATGTCTGTCTGGCGCGCAAGCCGCGCTGCGGCGCTTGCGTCATCGAAGATCTGTGCGAATATAAGCAAAAGCCGTCAGAATAAAGACCCTCTCAAGCGCAGAAAAAGGTCAACAAGCAAGTCGCTACTTGCGACCTTTTTGTGCCGCTATCCGAAGACGCAGGGCATTCAACTTAATAAAGCCAGCAGCATCCGCCTGATCATAGGCCCCCGCATCATCTTCGAATGTTGCGATGTGTTCATCGAATAATGAATCAACAGACTCTCTGCCAACAACGGTTACATTACCCTTGTATAACTTCAATCGTACCTTACCATTCACATACAGCTGAGATTGATCGATTAGCGCCTGCAAGGCATAGCGTTCGGGTGCAAACCAATAACCGTTGTAGACCAAGCTGGCATAACGCGGCATCAGATCATCTTTTAGATGAGCTAACTCCCTGTCCATAGTCAATGACTCCATAGCACGATGCGCTTTCAGCATTACTGTACCGCCAGGGGTCTCGTAACAGCCTCGTGACTTCATGCCGACATAGCGGTTTTCAACAATATCCGCACGCCCTATGCCGTTGGCGCCGGCCAGCTTATTCAAATGAGCGAGCACTGTTGCTGGAGACATGGCCGTACCATCGACGGCGACAATATCGCCACGCGCATATTCCAATTCAACATAAGTCGCTACGTCGGGAGCGGACTCTGGCGATACTGTCCATAGCCACATCGCCTCTTCCGGTTCCGCCGCAGGATCTTCCAGCACATCCCCCTCATAGGAAATATGCAGCAAATTGGCATCCATCGAATAAGGCGACTTAGTGCCACGTTTCTTTTCAACGGATATATCATTTTCGGCGCAATATTTTAAAAGCTTGTCTCTGGACGTTAAGTCCCATTCGCGCCAGGGAGCGATCACTTTTATTCCCGGACTTAAGGCATAGGCCCCCAGTTCAAACCTGACCTGGTCATTGCCCTTGCCGGTAGCACCATGAGAAATGGCATCCGCGCCAGTATCTGCAGCAATCTCCACCAATCGCTTCGCAATTAGCGGGCGCGCTATCGAGGTGCCCAACAGGTATTCACCTTCATATAAGGCATTCGCTCGAAACATCGGGTTGACATAATCACGGACGAACTCTTCCTGTAAGTCTTCGATATAAATTTCTTTGATTCCCATGGCTTCCGCTTTCGCTCGCGCTGGCTCAACTTCCTCACCCTGCCCGATGTCCGCTGTGAAAGTCACCACTTCACAGCCATAGGTTTGTTGCAACCATTTAGCGATTACCGATGTATCGAGGCCTCCAGAGTAAGCCAATACCACTTTATTAATTTCTGACATAACAGCGCTCCTGGACCCTGATTAAACGCACAATTGAACCCCAAAAATCCCGGCTTGCCAGCAATAACACCTCGCCAATTTGGAGCAGGGCAAGTCTGGAGGCCCGGGATACAGTCTGGGCTCACGAAAAGGAGGCGTATTCTAGCATCACAACAGGGCCGCATCACTACAATTGCCGAAATCAAAATCAATTACCGCAGATCGATGCAATTATTCACCGCCACAGAAGCATTTCAGCGAATAGGCAATTCAGCTACTTAGTTTAATCCGTTACAATAGGCAAAACCTGACAGAAGCAAAAAGTAATGAGTTCTGACACGCTAAGCATTATTCAGCCGGATGACTGGCATCTCCACTTACGTGATGGCGATGCGCTCGCGACTACGGTAGCGCACAGCGCAAGAGTATTTGCTCGCGCTATTGTTATGCCCAATCTAAAACCTCCGGTAATGACCGTGGCAGATGCTTGTGCCTATCGGGATCGAATTGTAGAAGCAATTCCTGCCGCTTGTAATTTTCAGCCATTGATGACGCTGTATTTGACTGACAAGCTTTCCGTTGATGAAGTACAACGCGCCCATGCCAGTGAATTTGTGCACGCAATTAAATACTACCCGGCAGGAGCCACCACCAACTCGGAGAATGGCGTTACTAATATAGAATCTGTCTATCCGGCATTGGAACGCATGGCGGAGCTAGGCGTGCCGCTATTAATACATGGAGAAAGCACGGATCCAGAGATCGACATATTTGACCGGGAGAAAGTATTTATCGACTCGGTGCTTGCTCCCCTGCTGGGGCGGTTTCCAGCTTTACGTGTGGTGTTCGAGCACATCACAACCAGGGACGCCGCGCAGTTTGTCGAACAGCAGCAAGCCAGCGTAGCTGCCACCATTACCCCGCATCATTTGCTCTATAACAGAAACGATTTGTTCGTTGGGGGGATCAGGCCGCACTTTTATTGCCTGCCGATACTTAAGAGAAACCTGCACCAACAAGCACTCATTGAGGCCGCAATAAGTGGCAATCCGAAATTTTTTCTTGGCACCGATTCAGCCCCCCACAGCAAAGTCAGCAAGGAAAATGCCTGCGGTTGTGCCGGCATTTATTCCGCACCTGTCGCACTCGAACTGTATGCAGAAATTTTTGACCAATGGGATGCCCTGGATAAACTTGAAGGCTTCGCCAGTCTGTTTGGCGCCGATTTTTATCAGCTGCCGCGCAATACACGCCGAGTCCATCTGACCCGGCGGAAATCGAACGTGGCCGCGCATTTTAAACTGGGAAACGAGCTTGTAGTCCCGATCAGAGCCAACGAAACCGTGGCTTGGAGCGTTCATGAGGAGAGCCAATGATTGGCCTTGATACCGACCCTGAAACAGGCAGTTTATTAGCCAATCGTTTCCGTACCTATCTGCCAGTAGTGATTGATATTGAGACCGGAGGCTTCAATTCGAACACCGATGCAATCCTCGAAATTTCCGCCGTAATACTTGCCATGGATGAAAAAGGAATACTTGGCATCGATCAAACCTATTTCCAACGGGTAATCCCTTTCGATGGCTCTAACATCACAGAGGCGGCTCTCAAGTTCACTGGAATCGATCCTTACCACCCACTGCGCATTGCTCGCTCCGAGAAAGAGGTGATGAAAACCATGTTCAAGATGGTGCACGATGCAATGAAAACCAACCAATGCAAACGCGCTATTCTGGTTGGGCACAATGCCCATTTCGATCATGGCTTTGTAAATGCCGCGAGTGAACGGCACGATTTGAAACGCAACCCCTTCCATCCCTTTTCCAGTTTTGACACCGCGACGCTTAGCGGCCTCGCCTATGGACAGACAGTTCTGGCGCGCGCCTGTGAAGCCGCGGGAATAGAATTTGACAGTCGCGAAGCGCACTCGGCAAGATACGATGCCGAAAAAACCGCCGAGTTATTTTGCGGGATAGTCAATAAGTGGCAGCGGCTCGGCGGCTGGCCCCTTTAGCTGGATCCAGTGACACAATGGGCCAGCATTAGCTCAGTTACTGGTAAAGAAAGAGGCAGGGCCGGCGGAAAAAAATTGCTCCTCAGTGCCTGAGATATACCCACAAAATTTCAATGGTTGGGGTTAGATTTCATCAGGGTTTTACGTGGTCAGTACGCGAAGCCGAGTCGGTGAGTCCTTTTGCGCACGGCCATCTATCCTTCCATTTAGCCAGCGCTGTGGAACTCGTCTTCGACTCAAACAGTCCTCGCTCAATCTGGCTAAATGGAAGGATAGAAACATGGCCTGATTGTGCGCAAAAGGACTCACCGACTCGACTCCGCTTAATCAAGTGAACACGGCTGGTCTTTGCATTTATATACGCCTGAAACCACAAACCTCTTCTAGTTATCCGCAATCCTGGCGCCATTACTGAAGTAAGGCGCCCGCCCTCTACCCTGTCTCACTTGCAATCAGAGCACGTTTTAGCGCGGCTATTTTTCAGCTCAAGCGAGGACAGAACACGTTAGACTGAATCTCTGGCGGTAAGTAAAAGCGTATTTCTATTCGCTTCCGAGATGTCGCTGGAGGAATCCTTGAGCAGAACCCACTATCCGGTTTCTCTAGTCTGGATATAAGCACGAATCTATCCGGTCTCGGTGACCCTGCTGGAGGAAGGCGAGTTGCGCAGCGCTGAAAAAATAGCCGCGCGTGTGCTCGCAAGGAGGACAGGGTAGAGGGCAGGCGCCGGAAAAATTTCATCCAAGAGACGCGGCAGCAAGAATTACCGGGTGTCCATTGCCCGTGTTTTTCTTCGAATTCAGCACGCTATCTAAAAATTATCAGGATTATCTTATTGAGTTAACTAAAATTTATGCGGATGTCTCAGACTCGGTGTCTGCTTCGGCTTCCCCACCGGCGGCATCTACCATCGCCTGCAATTCACCCTTCTCGTGTATCTCGGTGATGATGTCGCAGCCGCCCACTAATTCACCATCGATAAACAGCTGCGGGAAAGTAGGCCAGTTGGAGACCGTAGGAAGTGTCGCTCGAATGTCGGGATTACTTAAAATATCCACATAGGCAAAGCGCTTGCCGCAGGACATCAAGATTTGTGTGACTTGAGCAGAAAATCCACACTGAGGCTGTTCGGGATTGCCTTTCATGTAAAGCAGTATGCTATTAGAGTTAATTTGCTCCTGGATGGTTTCTTCAGTACTCATGAAAAGCGGCCTCAATTATCGGTAAAGTGTTTGGCTTGCTAGCGCTGTAGCGCTGTGCACGGGCAATCTTACAACGACAGAACCCCGTTGTCAGTATTTGCTGAAAAGCGACCGATGTTTTCTCAAGCTTTGCATCGTGCACCCCGACTACTCACGTCTGTTCAGGGCACTACACTAGCATTATTTCTGCACCGGCTCTCCCCACCCTCCTCCTCCCGGGGTCTCTATTCTCAGCCGGTCACCCGGTTTAACAAATAACGTGCATTTGCCGGGCAACGGCTGGCCATTCAAGGAGTTTTGACCCTTCGCCCCGGCCTGCCCACCATTCAATCCCCAGGGGGCAAACACTCTACGCTCACTGAGTAGACTCAATTGAGCTTGTTGTAAAAACTCATACTCCCTGACCAGGCCATCGCCTCCTCGGTGCAGACCATCACCGCCACTGTCATGGCGTAGTGCATATTTGAGCACTCTCACCGGATAGTGCATCTCGAGGCTTTCCACTGGCGTATTAAGGGTATTGGTCATATGGCTATGCACCGCATCGAGCCCCTTATGCCCAGGACTTCCTCCCAGACCGCCCGCAAGCGTTTCATAGTAATCCCAACGACTTCCAGAGCGCTTGTCTATATAGCCCATGGCGACATTATTCATTGTGCCCTGGCTGGCCGCCGGTATTTTTTCTGGCAAGACCTGAGCCAGGGCGCCAAAAACAAGATCGACTAATCGGGTCGAAGTCTCCACGTTACCCGCGGCGACTGCGGCTGGACGTTTCGCATTGACGATGGAGCCGGCAACCGTTTTCAGGTGGATACGCCTAAATAGCCCGGCACATGCCGGCGGATCATCAGGCATTAAACAGCGCATGCAATAATAGGCCGCCGCCGCGGCCACCGATTCTGGACAATTGAGATTCCCGGCGACTTGCTGCGCGCATTCACTAAAATCAAATTCAACCTCGTCAGCTTTAATGCTTAATGTCAGCGCTAATTTAATTGCCGTCGAACCACAGCCATCATCATCCAGATAATCCTCAAAACTGTATTCACCGCGGCGTAATTCTGCAAGGGTATTGGCGCAGATTCGATCAGCGTAGTCATTTAGCTCGATCATGCCCTGCCGGTAGTTTCGCAAGCCAAGCCTCTGCACCAACTGCTGCAAACGTTCAACACCGAGCAAGTTTGCACCTGCTTGTGCAGCAAAATCACCACTCAAAACCCCTTCGCCCATGCCCGGTAGGTGTTGCGCTATCGGCTGCAATACCCCTGCACGAATCAGCAGTGTCGGCGGGATAATAATCCCCTCCTGTTCCAGCCGCGAAGAAATAGGCATTGACCCCGGAGTATCACATCCTATATTCGCGTGATGGGCCCGGTTAGCCACGAAGCCTATTAAGTGTTGATTTTGCTCAGTAAACACCGCCGCGATAAGGGTCACATCGGGCAGGTGAGTTCCACCGAGGAATGGATCATTGAGCACCAGCATATCTCCGGGCTGCCATTCCCGATCACTGACGATCGAATTCATGGCAAATGCCATACTGCCCAGATGCACGGGAATATGAGCGGCTTGAGCGAAGAGCTGTCCATCAACGCCAAACAGGGCGCAGGAGTAATCCAGTCGGTCCTTGATATTAGGGGAGAATGCCGTGCGCCTGAGCACCACACCCATTTCATCGCAGATCGCAGAAACACGACTCGAGAACAGCTTTAACTCAATTGAATTCATGATGTTGGCCTCGCCAATATTGCATCGATTTGCCTGCTGCCCATCAGGCGCTCTGCCAATTACCCGGCGCGGATAATTGCCCCCTTCGGTAGAACTCGCTAAACTAACGTCATTCACCAGGTAGCGCGAGCTACCTTTTTCAATTTTGGCTAATGCTTATTTGAGAACATCACGCTATGAGTGTAAAACATTTTCTTACCCTGCAGGATCTTGCCAGCGATGAATTACTGAGCATTATCCATCGAGCCATCGAATTAAAGAAAAACCCTTCACTCGCTACAATGCAGCGGAATAAAACACTGGGCCTGATTTTCGAAAAATCCTCAACCCGTACCCGCGTTGCCTTCGAAGTCGCGATGACACAATTAGGAGGTGCCTCTATATTCCTCTCCAACGCGGACTCCCAATTGGGACGCGGCGAACCGATAGAAGACAGTGCCCGCGTTCTCTCACGCATGGTTGATTGCGTGGCAATTCGCACCTTCGGGCACGAAAAGCTGGAACGCTTTGCCCAACACTCACAAGTGCCGGTGATCAATGCGCTGACTGACGATTTCCATCCTTGCCAGCTGCTGGCAGACATGCAGACATTCATCGAACACCGCGGCAATATCAGCGGGAAAACTGTGGCCTGGATTGGAGATGGCAATAATATGTGCCAGTCCTACATTAATGCGGCAGATTTATTTGATTTTGAACTAAAAATTTCCTGCCCTGAAGGGTTTGAGCCCGATGTCGCACTTACGGACAAATTTGCGCAACGTGTTTCTCTCAGTCGCGACCCGAAAATCGCCGTCAGCGGCGCCGATCTGGTGGTGACCGATGTCTGGGCATCGATGGGTCAAGAGCACGAAGAGAGCCAACGGGAAGCAAGCTTCTCGAACTTTCAGGTAAACCGCGAATTAATGTCACTGGCTAATACCGATGCCTTGCTGATGCATTGTCTGCCCGCTCACCGGGGAGAAGAAATAAGCGCAGAACTGCTAGACGCCGAAGATGTGGTGATCTGGGATGAGGCAGAGAATCGCATGCATTCGCAAAAAGCCTTGCTAGAATACCTTCTTTCTCAGTGATTTGACGGGCTTCATGCCTGTCCGCTAAACCACAACATGTAGTGGTAGCAAAAATAGCCGTAATCACTCAAAACAGCACTATTTTTGACGCAATTCATGACTGCTTTCGGAGTATTGCATAATCCCGCCACTGCCTCCGGCCATTTCTGTAATTCCTTGCCCCGGCAACAAAAATACACACAATTTACGCACAATTTGCACACAATTTACTCACAGAAAAAGGACTTGCATTCAGACCGCAAGCGCATTATCTTGTGCTATCGATTTATAGCTTGTCTATATATTGTATTTGTTGAGCATAAATCAAGTGTTTGGCTCTCTCTGAGAAGCGAATAATAATTATTGAGTAATTGGACGGTTAGCGATGCTGTTCCTTACAATAATAAGACAAGCACTTGATCATATTGGGTATTTCAGCTCTTTTTATGGGCTTGTTTTTAACGAAACTCAGTGTTCCTGAAAAAAATCGAAAAAAACAATTAAAGTCCTGCCGCAAAAACACAATATATAGTATATGGCCTTAATATGGTCTGGCTGCCAAATTCGAAAATTAGAGCAATTGATTTCGTCACTGGATCAAGCCAGATTGGCATAACTCGCTGTAAAACGAGAGAAAGCTCCCTGCTAGCGACAGCCAGGACGCTGATAAGACTAAAAATAAGATTAAACAAAAAAACAAACCTATAAGAATACTTAGAAGTAAATATCTACCCGGAGCGCATAATGCAAACTGATGTACAGACAACCGCTGACTCTTCCCTCTCCACCCCTTCCAGCAGCAACACCGCCACTGTTGCCGCCACCGCACCAGGGCAATTGCGCGTCATTAAGCGCAACGGAGCCGTGGTTAGCTATGATGATTCAAAAATTGCCGTTGCTATAACCAAAGCCTATCTGGCGGTTGAGGGCGGCAATGCAGCGGCCTCGACGCGCATTCATGAATCAGTTGCGCAGTTGGGCAATCAGATAAGCCAGATCTTCCGTCGTCGCATGCCATCCGGCGGCACTATTCATATTGAGGATATTCAGGACCAGGTAGAACTGGCACTGATGCGTACTGGTGAGCATAAAATCGCCAGAAGCTATGTGATTTATCGCGCCGAGCACACCCGTATCAGGCAGCAAAAACAGGATTCTGAGCAAGCAACGCATCCAGCGATTTCCGTTATTCTGGATAATGGCGAGACCGGTCCGCTGGACACACAACGCTTACAAACCGTTATCGATGAAGCCTGCGAAGGCCTGGAAGGCGTATCAGCCGACTCGATTTATACAGAAACTTTAAAGAACCTTTACCCCGGTGTGAAAATGGAAGATGTCAGAACCTCGCTGGTTATGACTGCTCGCACCATGGTGGAGAAGGATCCTAATTACTCTTACGTTACTGCACGCTTGCTAATGGATACGGTACGTTCTGAAGCACTGGGATTTTTAGGCATAGCAGAATCGGCCACACAGTCGGAGATGCATTACCGCTATGCAGCTACGCTAAAACCTTATATCGAAAAAGGAGTTGAGCTAGGCTTGCTCTCCCCCCACCTGCTTGAATTTGATCTCGGCGTACTGGGCGAAGCCCTGCAAGCTGATCGGGATCAGCAATTTACCTATCTGGGTCTGCAAACTTTATACGACCGCTACTTCATTCACAGCAATGGTGTTCGCTTCGAACTGCCGCAAGTTTTCTATATGCGAGTAGCAATGGGTCTGGCATCTAACGAAGAAAACCGCGAACAGAGAGCCATCGAGTTTTATAACTTGATCTCCAGTTTCGATTATATGGTTTCGACACCCCAGCTATTCAATTCCGGCACCTTACGTCCGCAACTTTCCTCCTGTTTCCTAACCACGGTACCGGATGACCTGTACGGCATTTACTCTGCGATCAGGGACAATGCCATGCTTTCGAAGTGGGCTGGCGGACTTGGCAATGACTGGACTCCGGTGCGGGCTTTAGGGGCACATATCAAAGGCACTAATGGCAAGTCGCAAGGCATCGTTCCATTTCTTAAGGTAGTTAACGATACAGCCGTAGCCGTTAATCAGGGAGGCAAACGAAAAGGGGCCGTGTGTTCTTATTTAGAAACCTGGCATTTGGACATCGAGGAATTTCTGGAACTGCGCAAAAACACAGGCGACGAACGTCGTCGTGCCCATGATATGAATACGGCTAACTGGATCCCCGATCTGTTTATGAAGCGCGTATTCAACGACCAGAACTGGACGCTGTTCTCACCTAACAATGTGCCCGATTTACACGATCTGCATGGCAGAGCATTTGAAACTGCCTACGAAGAATACGAACGCAAGGCGGCCGCTGGTGAGATCGATGTTTACAAGACTCTCAAAGCCAGTGACCTGTGGCGCAAGATGATCTCGATGCTATTCGAAACCGGTCATCCATGGATTACCTTCAAGGATTCATGCAATGTACGCTCACCTCAGCAGCATGTTGGCGCCATTCATTCTTCCAATCTGTGCACAGAAATTACCCTCAACACCAGCAAGGATGAAATTGCTGTCTGTAATCTGGGCTCTGTGAATCTACTTAATCACACCACTGAGAACGGCCTCAATCAAGACAAGCTGAAGTCGACTATTACCACTGCTGTTCGCATGCTGGATAATGTCATTGATATCAATTACTACTCCGTGCCACAGGCAAAGACTTCAAATCTGAAACACCGGCCAATCGGCATGGGTATTATGGGCTTTCAGGATGCCCTGTATGCTCAGCGCATTCCCTATTCCTCTGATCAAGCCGTGGAATTCGCCGATATCTCTATGGAAATAATCAGCTACTACGCCATTCAGGCCTCGACCAATTTGGCGGAAGAACGCGGCCGCTATGAATCCTTTCCAGGCTCTCTCTGGGATCAAGGTATTTTGCCAATCGATTCCTTAAAGATGCTACAGGAAGAACGCGGAGCAGATTACCTGGAAGTTAATCTGCAGCAGCGACTGGACTGGGATAGTTTGCGAGATCGTATCAAAAAGGTTGGCATGCGTAATTCCAATGTTCTTGCGATCGCACCAACAGCGACTATCGCGAACATCAGTGGCGTCTCTCAATCTATCGAGCCCACCTATCAAAACCTGTACGTTAAATCTAATCTTTCAGGTGAATTTACGGTGGTAAATCCCTTCCTGGTTCGTGATCTAAAGGCAGCGAATTTGTGGGACAGTGTCATGGTTAACGACCTGAAATACTACGAAGGCAGTGTGCAGAAGATTGACCGCGTACCTGATGAAATCAAACATATCTATGCGACAGCATTTGAAATAGAACCTCGCTGGTTAGTGGATGCTGCCAGTCGCAGGCAAAAATGGATTGATCAGGCGCAATCACTCAATCTGTATGTGGCAGGCGCCAACGGCAAGAAGCTGGATATCACCTATCGTATGGCCTGGTTAAGGGGCCTGAAAACGACTTATTACTTAAGAGCCCTGGCGGCGACGACAACCGAGAAGTCCACGGTTTCCGACAATAGCCTCAATAAGGTATCAAACCAGGCAGCAGCCGTCCCGATGGCTTGCTCGCTGGATGATCCGGATTGCGAAGCGTGTCAGTAACGGCCGCCAAACTACGAGAGAGTTAACGAGAACTCAAAAAGATCGATGAGACAAATTACATTAGTGAACAATAAAAAAGTGCCGGGGAACAACTATGCTGTCATGGGATGAATTTGACCAAGAGGATAGTACTACGCCTGTGGTTGAAGTAAGCGAGAAAAAACCTGTTAATGCAGAGATAGCCACTAGCGTTAGCGCGCAACTTGCCAATATCCAATCCACAGTTGCCGCCGCAGATGAGCGACTAAACGCTACTGCGCTGCAACAAGCCATAGATGAATTGGAAAATCTGGACATTACTGTGGGCGAGGAAGAGCTTGAAGGCGCAGCGATGCGCGTCAAGGTTGACGACAAGCGCATGATTAACTGTCGAGCCGATTTAAATCAATTGGTGCCCTTCAAATACGATTGGGCATGGCAAAAATATTTGGATGGTTGCGCCAACCATTGGATGCCGCAAGAAATCAACATGAATGCAGACATTGCGCTGTGGAAAAACCCGAATGGACTGACCGACGACGAACGCTTGATAGTCCAGCGCAACCTTGGCTTCTTCGCAACCGCCGACTCTCTCGTAGCGAACAATCTGGTATTGGCGGTTTATCGCTTGATTACCAACCCCGAGTGTCGGCAATATATTCTACGCCAGGCTTTTGAAGAAGCTATCCATACCCATGCCTACCAATATTGTATTGAATCATTGTCTATGGACGAGGGGGCAATTTTCAATATGTATCATGAGGTACCCTCGGTAGCCAAGAAAGCATCATGGGGCCTTAAATACACACAAGAACTTAGCGACCCGAAATTTGAAACCGGCTCTATTGAAAACGATCAGGCCCTGCTCAAAAACCTGATTGCATTCTATTGCTGCCTGGAAGGTATTTTCTTCTACTGCGGCTTCACGCAAATATTATCCATGGGTAGACGCAATAAGATGACCGGAACATCTGAGCAATTTCAATATATTTTGCGCGATGAATCCATGCATTTAAATTTTGGTATCGACATGATTAATCAGATCAAGTTGGAGAATCCGCAACTTTGGACTGACGGGATGCGAGAGCAAGCCACTCAGATGATCTTGCAGGCCACGCAACTGGAAATTGAATACGCCAGAGACACCATGCCTCGCGGCGTGCTGGGCATGAACGCCGCCATGATGGAAGAGTATTTGCAATTTATTGCCAACCGTCGCCTGGTTCAGATTGGGCTTCCGGAACAATTCAAAAACGTGCAGAACCCATTCCCATGGATGTCTGAAATCATGGATTTGCGCAAAGAAAAGAACTTTTTCGAAACCCGAGTAATTGAGTATCAAACCGGCGGTGCTTTAACCTGGGATTGAGACCTAGTGACGGCACGGCTTCCTGGGCCGGCCTGCTGACAGGAGTAATTAAATGAGCGACAAGAAGTACACGGAAGACGATCCACAGCGCACGCTGGTTACGCTCGATCAACTTAGTCAGACGATTGAAGTTATGACAAACGTTGTGAACCGGCTGCGTCGGCACTTGAGCGATCAGATCAAAGCTCAGCTGGAAAACCAGATGGAGAGCCAAATGGAAGCTCAATTAGAAGCCATGCTGGAAGCACAACAACTCAATGCGCAAAGGGATACTACAACCGAGCCGCTTGAGCCAACGCGCAGAGCGCCTGCAGATAGCCAACCATCAACGTCTAAAAACACAAAAAGGGAGAGTTTTGTTGTTGAAATCAATCAACAGGAGGCTGATCCTCGGCCCAAGACTAGAAAAATTCTGCACTAGACCAGGCATAGGACTGCCGTCCTTCGCCGCCGCCGTTTTTACTCCTCGTCATGCCTGACACTATCGGCGCTATCATTCTGGCCGCAGGATTCAGTCATCGCTTTGGCAGTAGCAAACTGCTGGCGAAGCTTGATAATGGCAATACGGTATTTCAACAGACCCTGCAAAACGTCAGTGCGGCCATTCCTTCGGTGCTGATCGTAAGCCGTCCTGAAATAGCGCCGGCGCTGGCGAAATATTCCACTGGTATTCTTCTGTTCGAGCAGGCCGAGCACGGAATGGGAGCTACCCTCTCCTTTGCGGCACAGCAAATAGAAGGCTGGACCGGCTGTCTTGTCTGCCTTGCAGATATGCCCTTCATTACCGTGGACACCTACGCCAAAATCGCGGCACGGCTCACTGGCGAGAAAATACTAATCCCCACCTATCAATCACAAGCCGGAAACCCGGTCGCGTTCGGAAAGAAATATTTTAATCAACTCAGGCAGTTACAGGGAGATTCCGGAGGAAAGTCTATCATCGCCAGCCGCCCCGAGTCGGTATTGAGGATGGCGGTGGATGATCCGGGCATTTTGCAGGACGTGGACACAGAAAATGATCTGACGCGTTATCAGTCTAAAAGCTGAATTAATTACAGGGCCGCTCTCGCCGAGCAGGTCCCATTCTACTTTTCTTGCCATTCGATATTGCAAGGCTGAACAGTTTAACCATACAATCTTTACAGGCTCATCAAATTTAACGCCAATGAAAAAAATCAAGAATGAAGGTGAACTACTCAAGGAAGCCATCCGAGTTGGCTCTCGGTATTTTGAGGCCCGTGGCGCCGGGGCGTTTGATAACACCGATCATGCTGACATAAGGGTTCGCGCCATCTATTTACTGCTGGTAAAAGACAAAGTCATTCAGGCTCTTGCCAGTCAGGATGAAAATGTACAAAACATGCGACATAAGCTGGCAATCTGGATTTCGAAAAATCTGCCCGCCGATCATCAATTACTGCAATGACCCGCCTCCTGCCAGCCTCATCCTTTAAGCTTGTCCTGTCTTTAGCCCTGCTGCTAATGACGACTGACAACAGCGTTTTCGCCGATGCTGCATCCGCTCAATTAGCGATGGAAGATCCACAGAATCCCTTACTGCTACTTAACACCTCTCAGGGAGAGATCTATCTGGAATTGTTTCCCGCCGAAGCGCCAAAAAATACAGCCAACTTTATTGCCCTGGCAGAGGGTGAAATTGAAATTGTCGACGCTGAATCCGGTGTCCGCTACACCCCACGTTATTTTAACGGCATGCGCTTTCATCGAGTCGACCCTGGATTTGTGATACAGGCAGGGAGTCCTGCCTATCATTCCCAAGGCGCACCCGCTGAGTTACTCGCAGATGAAATCAACGCCGATTACCTGGGGCTGGATCGATTACCGGCCATCAACCCGGATGGTTCCTTTAATGAGATGCTTAACATCGGGGCCAAGTCTGACTTCGACACTGAAATCCTAAAGCCGCTGTATACAAAGATGGGGATAGACAACCCATCCACCCTCCTCGCGCGACAGGAAGAAGTGCTTGTCCAGTTGCAGCAGCTTAGCGTAAAGGCCGTCTATGAAAACCAAGGTTATCGCTATAACTCCAAATTTAGCAGCAGAAAAGTCAGCAGAGGCGTGCTTGCCATGGCTAATTCTGGCCCCAACACTAATGGGCCGGAATTTTTTATCAGCCTTGAAGAGGCTCCCTGGCTAAGCGGAAAGCATACCGTCATAGGAAAGGTCGTTGAAGGCCTGAATGTGGCAGATACAATAGGCAGTGTTGCTATCGAACCAAGCGGATTTTCACGCTTAAGCACGCTGATATATTCCATTAGACGTGTAAACTGATACCTGAGTTTAACAGAACAGTCCACACTTGCCGGAGACATTAATATGTCAAAGAAGAGCAAAAATAATTCACAACAAGGAACCTACGCGCTTTGTATTACTGTCGGATTGATCATCGGCGTGGGTTTGGGTCCAGTTCTGGGCAGCATTCTTTTCGGCAGTCTCAGCGGAGGGGTGATCGGTGCAGCCGCTGGCTACTTCTTTACTCATCTTAAAAATCGCCGCAAGTGAAACCCGGCAGACAAAATTCAGCCAAAGCCCATTCAAACACTAGTCGAGCAACTCGATCTCGCTCTGAAATATCTCACGCCTATAGGGCGGCATTGAATCCAGAATGGTTTTCCCATAACGGCGGTTTACGATTCTTTCATCAAAAAGAGTTATTTGCCCCGTATCGCTTTCATTACGCAGCAATCTGCCACTCGCCTGCACTAATCTGAACGCGGCATCCGGCACGGCCAGAGTCATGAAAGGATTTAAGCCCTGCTGTTCTATCCAATCCGATAATGTCATCTCGATGGGATCGTTCGGTACCGAGAAGGGGATTTTGGCGATTAGCACATGCGTACAATACTTGCCGGGCAAATCGACTCCCTCGGCAAAGCTTGAGAGACCAAAAATCACGCTACCCTCGCCTTTGTCCACCCGTTGCCGATGATATTTTAGCAACTGCGATTTCTGATAATCATCCTGACAGAGAATAAGTGCACGCCAATCGTCTGGCATCCTCTGCATTACATCCAACATCTGACGACGACTGGAAAATAACATCAACGCGCCCGCCTCTTTGTCCACTAATTGCGGCAAGGCCTTAACAATTAGCGCAGTATGCTTCTCGTAATCAGACGGATCGCAATGCATTCGCGGCACCACCAGTCGCGCCGATCCGGCAAAATCAAAGGGGCTCAAAATGCTCAAATAACGCGTGTGCTCCGGAAGACCGGCACGCATTTTCAGCATACTGAATTGACCCAACGCAGATAAAGTTGCCGAGGTAAGTACTGCCCCGGCACAGTTTTGCCAGAGCCGCTGCTGCAAATTGTCAGCCGCCAGTACCGGGCTTGATGACAGCCCAATATCAGAAAAATTTTCATTATCGTTGAAGCTAAGCCAACGCGCATAGGGAGCCTTCCCTTGAGGATCCGTGCTGGCGTAGCTTAGCCACAATTGCAAATTTCCCTCAGCACGTTTCGACTGACTGCCAATCAGCGGAAACCATTGTTCGGCTAATTGCCTTCGTTTGACGTCACCACCGTCTTCCATGGCTTCTTTCAAATCTTCGCTAATGTCCTGGAATCCAGAGGCTATGCGCGCAAACTGATTGCCTAGATTCGCTGCAACGGCCTGTATCTCCTGGGGTACAAGTCCCAGCTTGAATGCATGCTGAGCCCGGTTCTCATAACTATCAACCCTCTCCACGGATTCCAGTATCTGCTCCAGCAGCAACCAGCAGTGGTCCAATTGCTCTCGAGTAGCGGCAATCACTTTTTGCAGTGACTTCTGCTGGCTGCTATCGACAAATTCGTCTTTGAGCAAACGCAGCAGCATGGCTTCGCTACGTTCTAACCAACTGTTGCTGGCCTTTATCCGGGTGAATGAAGAGAAGTGATTATTGCTCTTCAGCGGCAGATGATGTGCTTCGTCAAAAATATAGATGCATTTTTGTGGTTCCGGCAATATCACACCGCCGCCAAGAGCCAAATCTGCCAAAACCAAATCATGATTGCTGACGATACAATCCGCCTTATCCATCGAATCACGTGCCTGATAAAAGCAACAGTTTCGAAAATGGCTGCACTTTACCCCCATGCACTGCGTATTATCCACCGTAACCGGTTTCCAATTGATATCCGAAACAGGGTCTTTCCAGTCGTCTCGATCCCCCTTCCAGTTACCCGCACTGAGCTCGTCCAGCATATTCACATACAGCGCATGATCACCATCGTTTGGGTCATCCAGCTCTTCCCCGTACAAATCCATCATCGCCTGCATGCTATCACTGCCCCGTAGCAGCATATCCAGTTTGGACAGGCACAGATAACGACCCCGCCCCTTGGCAAGAGAGTAGCTAAAGCTGAGATCGCTGCCTGCGAGAATTTCGGGCAGGTCCTTCAGCACCACTTGTTCCTGCAGGGCTACGGTGGCGGTAGCAATAACAACCTTGTAATCAAGCGCCTTCGCTAGTGGCAATACAGCAAGCACATAGGCCATAGTTTTACCGGTACCAGTACCTGCCTCTATCACGCATACTGGGGGCTCGTTGTGGTCATCACTGGCCAACACGGAGAGTGTATTGGCAATTTCAGCGATCATTTGCCTCTGGCCATAGCGAGGCGTCAATTCACGGGACTTGAGAAGTTGGCGATAGGCAGACTGAATAGTATTTTTTACATCATCTGCCAACATTTAGGAGGATCCTTAAAGCTATTTCGTATCAGTGGTAACAAACAAGCTACAAATTATAGCATCTGGGGGCTATATGACCCTGAAAATGTCATACACAGACCGATGAATTCTTTGCTATTTCGTTGCAAACAACTTCTGTTACACTTAGCCCTCGCTGCTAGAATAAAGTTTTCTGTATTGATACTAAAAATAGCCGGTTTGTAGTACATGGCAACAGCCTCCGATAAAAAAATAGTAAACACCTTCGATAGCACTTGGGAGAGTCAAGATCTCGGGACGCGACTGCGCACGCTTGAAAAACTGGATAGTAGCGACAGCGCCATCCAGCAAACCCTGATTCGTATTGCCCACAACGATGAGCATATCGAAGTACGTTGTAGCGCGATCATGTTGCTCACCGATCTGAATGAACTAAAGAACTTACTAAACGAAAAAACTCCGGTGAAAGACAGCGCCTTACAGCAAAGCTGTCGGATACTAGCCGGCACATTCGATGCCAGTCTCAGCCAACAACAGCGGCTTTCACAGCTAAAAGATTTATCTGGACCTGCGGTAAAGCAAATCGCCCTAATAAGCAAATGCAAGGCAACAGGCAGCGAAACCGTCTCTATGATAGAACAGGCAGAAGATCTCGCCGATCTATGCTTGTATGCCAGTAGCGTCCATGTCCGAAAAAGCGCCGCACTCAAAATTGAGGACACAGAACTGCTTGCAGAAATTCGTGAAAAAGTACGAGGCAAAGACAAAACAGTATTTAAGGTGATAGATCAGCGCTTGAGCGAGCCAAAAAAAGCCGTCGAAGAAAAAACTGACATCAAGGAAAAAGCAACACCTAAGGCGGGCAAAAATAATTCAGCGGCACCCACGCTTGAGAAAGGTGATGAAAAATCTGTGCCAGGCAATGAAAAACCTGCCGCGCCCCCCCTTGTCAAAACCCCTGCCAAACCTCCTCTCGATGCCAAAAAAGAACTACCTGCATTAGAACAGGAATTTCCAAAGCTCAGTTACAAGAACACCATTCGATTGTACGAATTTCGAAGCATCTTGAATAAACTGCTGAGTAATACAGAAAAGTTGGAAACAGACCTACACGATCGAGCTGAGAAGCTGAAGCAGTTGGTAGCCGACCAACTGGAAAAGAATATTGAATATCAGGAAAAGACAAAGCAGGCCACCGAAGTCTTGTTGGAGTCCCTGAAGCAAGCTCTGGAAGATGGCAGCTCTGAAAGAGCGATGCAATTC
>JABMOK010000109.1 GCA_013204155.1 Pseudohongiella sp.
ACCCAAGAACCCAAGAACCCAAGAACCCAAGAACTGAAGAATAAATAAAAGAGGCGAGTCATGTTATACCGTTTGGGAGAGCGCGAAGTTGAGATTCAAGGTGACGATTACTTCGTCGCCGAGAATGCGTCGGTGATCGGCTCGGTAAGATTGGAGAACAATGCCAGCGTCTGGTTTAACGTGGTGATACGAGGCGACAATGCATTGATCATCATCGGTGAAAATTCAAATGTTCAGGATGGCGCCGTGTTGCATACCGATCCTAAGTATCCCCTGACCATTGGCCGCAACGTGACTATCGGCCACAAGGCCATGCTGCACGGCTGCAGCATCGGTGATAATTCCCTGATTGGGATTAACGCCGTAATTCTCAATGGCGCCCGAATCGGCAAGAATTGTTTGATCGGCGCCAACAGCCTGGTGACAGAACACAAAGAGATTCCCGATGGCTCTCTGGTGATGGGTTCGCCGGCGAAGGTGGTCAAGGCGCTTTCTCCGGAGCAGATAATAGGCCTGAGCGAAAGTGCTGAAACCTACGTGCAGCGATTCAAACAATTTAAACGAGAATTAGTGCCAGATGATCGTTGATGTCCGGTGTTGCTTTGTAGTGTCTGCCTGCATCCAGATCGAATTCAGGCAGACCGATTGACTGTCAATTCAGTGTAGTGTCCTTAATAAATGGCACTACAATTAAATGGCACTACACTAGGGTTCGATAATTTTCCGGTATACGTGCCAGGTCGCATGGCCCAATATCGGCAAGGCGACAGCAAGCCCAATCAAGAACAGGGCGGCTCCCAGCGTCAAGATCGCCACAACAACTATCCCCCACACCGCCAGCACGTAGAAATTAGAGGTGAATGCCTTAATAGACACACTCATGGCCGTGGAAGAGGTGACTGGTTTGTCCAGCGCCAGGGGAAAGGCAATCACCGAAAAGGCCATAGCCGCGAAGGCAAACAGGAAGCCGACAAAATTGCCATAAAAAATCAGTCCGCCGCCGTGACGCGTAGAATATAACTGGTTGATGAAATCAGCCGCCGAGACCGGCAGAGTAGCGCCGAACATGCCGAAATAAATGAGCTCCGCCATGTACAGCCAGGCAATATAGAGCAGCATCATGACCAGCGACAGAGCCAGGATTGGGGCGAAGGATGAGGTATGAATGAATCGGAACGAGTCGCGCCAACCCAGTTCCACCCCTCGTTCACGCTGTCGGCTCATCTCGAAGAAGGCGGTGGCGATTATAGGGCCGATAAGTGTTAAGCCAGCCACCATGGGAAAGGCCAGATAGCGCAGTTGCTGGCCGAACGCGAACAGAGTGAAGAGTAGTGCGAACAGTGAATAAAACAGAATCAGCAAGGGGATGGAGTGGGGTTTGGCACTGTAATCGTTGGTGCCTCCCCGCAGAGATTGCCAGAGATCTTTCAGTCGAATCTTGCGGATTTTAATTTCGTCTGCTGAGAGACAGATGTCTTCGAACGAAGGTTTTTCATATTCGTGCATCATTACAGCCATATCGATACCGTCTCCTCTAAAACAGGTCTGCAGTATGGCTGCTCACTTATGCTTCCGATGAAGAATGCGCAAGC
Source organism: Pseudohongiella sp. (assembly GCA_013204155.1). Lineage (GTDB taxonomy): Bacteria > Pseudomonadota > Gammaproteobacteria > Pseudomonadales > Pseudohongiellaceae > UBA9145. The sequence continues at coordinate 1,593 of JABMOK010000109.1, forward strand.
GCAAGCTGTTGGAAGTAAATGCTAAATGGCAGATTAGATCTAAAAATCCCACACACGCAGAGCAAAATCCAAGAAAAAATCTATCCGTTGCGGGAAGTCTACTCCCGAAAATCGAGAGAATATACCTCTATAAATCGAATGGTCAAATTCGAGAGGGTGGATTCACTTAAGCACAGTCTTTGCTAGTTTGGCGTGGTCTGTCCTCCGCCTTAGCGCTTTAATCATTTACTGGCCAATCCGTCCGCGCTAGAGTGAAGAGAAGTCAATTACAATAAAGAGATTATGCTGATGACGCCTGTAAAACTCAAAACACAGAACAACCGAATCCAGCTGGCCTTGCCCGCTTTCCTGCTGCTCCTGTCGATAGCATCCTTATCCATAACACCTCAGGCTATCGCCCAGGACTTCGATGCTATCGAAATCACCACCATCCCGGTGCGGGACAACATCTACCTGCTGCAGGGCAGTGGGGGCAATATTGGCGTGTCCATTGGTGATGACGGCACGCTGATCGTGGATGACCAATTCGCGCCGCTGTCGAACAAGATCGCCGCCGCCATTGCCGAACTCACCGACAAGCCGGTGAATTTTGTGGTGAATTCTCACTTCCACTACGACCACAGCGACGGCAATGTAAATTTTGGTCGGGCCGGTGCCTACATCGTGGCCCAGGACAATAGCCGCAAACGCATGGAAAGCACCCAGGTTCTTTCCGGCAGCGGTCGGGTGCAGGAACCCTATGACGACATAGGCCTGCCGAAGATTACCTTCTTCGATGCCATGCGTTTCTACTTCAATGGCAACGCCGTGGACCTGATCAACACCGGCAACGGTCACACCGATGGTGATATACAGATCTACTTCCGCGAAGCCAATGTTATCCACACCGGCGATATATTCGTGCGCTATGGTCTGCCGTTCACCGACAGGGACAATGGCGGAAGCACCGATGGCATGATTGATGCGCTTTGGGAAATTGCCGGTTTGATTAATGAGGACACTATTATTATTCCCGGGCACGGTCAGCTTTCGACCCGAGATGATTTGTTAGATTATCGGAATATGTTGGTGACCATCCGCGGCCGTCTGGTGCGAGCGAAAGTGCAAGGGCTATCAGCCGAGGAAATGCTGGCAGCCGAACCGGCCGATGGTTATGCGCCAGCGAATGACAACACCAATGACTGGCTGATGCAGGCCTGGGGAGAGTATGCCGGGCGGTAGTGCAGAAAGTATAGAAGGTGCAGAAAGCGAAGAAGCGCGAAAAAGGACACGGAGGGCTTAAAAACGAATCCCTCCGTTGCCTTTTAGTTTTCGATAATTAGCACTATAAGCAGGCGCAATATGAGCAATTCATCTCAATACTCTCTCGCCGAAGAAAATCTTAATGTTTTGTCGCATGCCATTGGTTTCCTGCTGAGTATTGCTGCTTTGATCGCATTGCTTCTGCGTGCCAACAGCATTGGTTCGACCCTGGTTTTCCTTAGTTTTGGTAGTTTTGGTCTAAGTCTGATCATTCTCTATGGCACATCGACGATTTACCACCGCGCGAAAAACCCTGTCTTGCGTAGCAGACTACGGATTGCTGATCATGCCAGTATCTATCTTCTTATTGCGGGGACCTACACGCCGTTCACCTTGATCACATTACAAGGCAGGATCGGCTGGAGTATATTCGCTGTGTCATGGAGCATGGCGCTAACGGGCATTATTCTAAAACTGTTCTTCACTGGAAAATTCCAGCTGTTATCAACTCTGCTTTACGTATTCATGGGCTGGATAATTGTTTTCGCTATTGAACCGTTAATAGAGAATCTGCCAGCCGCAGGATTTAACTGGATAGTTGCCGGTGGGATCGCCTACACCGCAGGTGCCGTACTTTATAGCATCAAGAGATTGGCGTTCAATCATGCAATCTTTCACCTGTTTGTGTTAATCGGCAGTGGCTGTCACTTTGTGGCGGTGTACCTTTATGTTATGTAATCGTTAAGAAATAGAATTCGACGGGCTGGCGAGCGAGGGCTCAGGTTTTCATTTTCTCCTCCAAACCCTACAATTTGTAACAGTTCTACCCACTTACTTGTGCAATAATCCCGCCCAATCAATACCTTAGCAAATAGTACGTAATACAAGACCTCCGAACACGGTCTCATTTCCCTGCTTTCAACCAGAGACGCATTCCATGGCAAGACAATCTACTTCACTCCCTACTTTGCTCCCTACTTTACTCCCTACTTTACTACGCGGCAGCTTTTTCGCTCTTTCCCTGAGCCTTGCTTCATTCTCTCTCGCTCAGGATAGCGTGGGAGATGACTCCACCGTCCGCTACCCTGCCGCTTATTTTAGCGAATGGGCGCCGGTTACCGCACAGGACATGATGGATCGCATTCCCGGCTTGAGCAGCGGTGGGGGTCCGGGGGGTTCTGGTGGCGGCGGTTTCGGCGGACCAGGTGGCGGTGGCCGCGGCGGTCCT